>JANWXU010000200.1 GCA_025057395.1 Bacteroidia bacterium
ACTAATGTTTTCCAAATTAGTATCGAATATCCAATTCTTTCAAAATATTAGTGGCGCCTGCAAATTTATCAATAATAAAAAGTACGTAGCGCGCGTCTACACAAATTGTTCGCTTAAGTTCCTTATCAAAAACAATATCGCCAGTCATTGCTTCCCAATTGCCATCAAAAGCTACGCCAATAAGGTGTCCTTCTCCGTTAATTACAGGACTTCCAGAATTTCCACCCGTAATATCGTTATCAGTAATAAAACAGGTTACTAAAGTACCATTGCTTCCCCAGCGGCCGTAGTCTTTCTTTTTATAAAGCTCTGCTAATTTAGATGGAACAATAAATTCAGGGTTGGTAGGATCTTCTTTTTCAAAAATTCCGTCAATAGTAGTAATGTAATCAAAATGTACTGCATCCATAGGTTTGTAGTCCAGCACTTTGCCGTAGGTTAGACGCATAGTAGAATTGGCATCGGGGTAGAAGAGCTTATTACTATGCATTTTACGAAGTCCTTCTATATACAGTCTTGTGTTTTTAAGGCGAGTAAGCTCATAGTTTTGTGAGATAGTAGTTACTACACTTCGAACTTTCGTACGGATATCTAAGTATAGCTTAAAAGCGGGGTCTTTCTCTAGCACTTTATGGTCAAAATTAGTAATAAAATTTTCAAGTTTTTTAGGGTCTTTCAGAATGGAAGCTCCAAAAGTTTTTTCAAAGAAGGCCTTGTAGTTACCCTTATACTTTTTTTGGATCAGTTGAAAAACTTCTGGCTGGTGTTCTTTGGGTATATCTTTTTCGTACATTTGAAAAAGGGCACTTGTTATTTTAATATCAGTGGCGTAGTTGTAGTCTTTGTGTATTTTAGCCGCCATCTCTTTAAGGTCTTCGAGTTCTTCTTGGGTAGGTTTTTTACCACTTACGAGCTTATCATAAGTAAAGCTTAGTCGGTGGGCTAGCAAAAGTAGTTCTGAGGCTAATACTGCTTCTCGAAAATAGATATTAGTAGGGTTTATAGTGCGGTTTTGCTCCACGGCTTCTTTCATTTCTTGAAAAATTTTTCCGTAGCGTTGCTTGCGTTGGGGGTCAGCATTCACCCATTCCATGAATTTTTGTTCCTGTTCTCTCTTATACTCTATAGTACGTAAACGTCGCAGCCCTTTATTTTGACCAATAAAATACTTATAGTAATTACTTATAGCAGCATACTTGGAGGCGTATTTGATACGAATGATAGGGTCAGCATCCATATCTTCTTTCATGAGGGCAAGTCTTTTTTCCCTTAGTTTGATACGCAGTGGGTTATCTTGCTCAAAAATTTGTTCTACTTCATAGGAAGTAAGGTAGCGGTTAGTGCGGCCGGGGTACCCCATAATCATAGCAAAATCATTTTTTTGTATACCCTTAGCCGAGATAGGAAGATAATGTTTGGAGCGATAGGGTACATTATTGGGGCTATATTCGGCAGGACTGCCATCAGGTGCCATGTATACGCGGAATAATGTAAAATCGCCCGTATGCCTTGGCCACATCCAGTTATCTGTATCTCCCCCAAATTTGCCAATAGACTCGGGTGGAGCTCCTACAAGCCGAACATCTTTATAGTCTTGATACACAAATAAGTAAAATTCGCTGCCAGCATACATTTCCTTAACTACTGCTCGGTATTTTCCACCCTGGCTAGCTTCTTTTTCTATTTGCGGAATAATTTGAGTTTGTAGTTTTTGTTGCCTTTCAATTTCAGACATATCATCACTAAGCTGCCTTTTTACTCTTTCTGTAACATCTTCTATTCTTTCCAAAAAGGATACTACTAGTCCTTCGTTAGGAAGTTCTTCTTTTTTACTTTTAGCCCAAAAGCCGTTGGTAAGATAGTCATTTTCCACAGTGCTGTGACTTTGAATTTGACCATAGCCGCAGTGATGGTTGGTAAGTAAAAGTCCTTCGGGAGAAATGATTTCTCCTGTGCAGCCCCCCCCAAAATGAACAATTGCATCTTTTAGGCTGGATTGATTGATCGAATAAATTTGCTCAGGAGTCAGCTTTAGACCTAAGCGCTGCATTTCACTAAAATTTTGTGAAATTAAAAGCGGTAGCCACATTCCTTCGTCAGGCGGCGTACCTTTAACATTCCCCCTTACGGAAGCAAGTAGTACTACAATGAGGAAGCAATACTGAATTTTTTTCATTCTGTATGGATTAATTAGCCAGATTTTAATACAAATTTTAAGTAATGTTAAAATTACAAATTAAAAAATGAGCAATAAAATTAAGAAAAATCGTGTTTAGGCTTATGGATTGTTTTTAGACTAAGATAGGTTAAATAAAGTTATAGACTGTTTTGCCATTCTAAAATTTTGGGGTGCATTATCTTAAACCAAAGAGGAGGAAGAAGAGCTAGCATAATCATTCCCGGATAGCCAGTTGGCATTTGTGGAGAATTAGGATGATGCCGCAAAATAGGATATTTACGAGCAGCATTATAATGATGGTCGGAGTGCCTACTAAGTTCAAAGAGCAATATTCTGCCTAAGGGGTGGTCAGAATTCCAAGAGTGCTTAGGTAAAATTTTTTCGTAGTGCCCGGGGGCAATTTCTTTTCTAGTGAGGCCATAGTGCTCTATGTAGTTCACTGATTCTAATAACAAAATTCCAATTGTGGCTCCTAGCAGGTAGCAAATTCCTAAGTAAATACCCCCCCAATAAAAAATACTTATAAGCCATAGAAGCTGGGCGAGAGTATTTAAAAGCATTTCATTTTGCAAAGACCAAAAGCTAATTCCTTTCTTTTTAAGGCGTGCCAGTTCAAGTTGCCATGCCAATAGGTAAGTTCCTATTATAGTGCGCAACCAAAAAGCATAAATAGTTTCTCCTAATCTGGCAGTAGAAGGGTCTTGGGGGGTACCTACCCATTGGTGATGTCCACGGTTATGTTCGATTTTGAAGTGCATATATAAGGAAGTTAGGAGTAACAAGGCAGCCATAAGCTTTTCACTCTTTTTAGAGCGGTGTCCTAGCTCATGTGCTACATTAATGCCTAAAACTCCACAGCTAATTCCAAAAGTGAAAATGCGACCTAAAAGCTCTCCAAGAGAAATCTGAGAAAAAGAAGGTAGTGTGAAAAAAAATGAAAATACTACTGCGTAGTGAAGAAGAAAAGCAGCGTATAAGATAAAATCATACCAGCTATTATTTTGCACTTGTTTTTCCTGTATGGGGTCTAGATTCTGGCTATTAGGAGGAAGCCATAGTTCGATTATAGGAATTATTCCAAAAGCCAAAACTGGAACTACCCAACTAACAATGCCTCCTATATGTAAGCTTGCAATACATAGAAATCCTATCAACAGAACAATACAATACTTCATATCTACTCAAAGATTATGCGGTTATGCAGCAAAAGCTAAGAGATAAAAAATATTGATTTTTTCCCATATTTTTATAAAGAATTGCACGGAAAAGAATTTTATTTTCAGTAGAGCTATCTTGCAAAAAGCACGCTAATTAATTTAGCGGCAAAAGGTAGAGTATGAAACATATTTTAATAACAGGTATTACTAAAGGTATTGGCTTGGCGATAGCTGAAAGGTTTGCCCAAGATTCGAATTATTGCGTTATTGGCTGTGCACGTACCAAGAGTGATATAGCACTTTTGGCGCAAAAACATCCGCAATTTAGTTTATATCCTTGCGATGTTTCCAATAAACAAGAGTTAAAAGCTATAGCTAAACAAATTTTAAATACCTACCATAAAATAGATATTCTTATTAATAATGCGGGGCGTTTTATCCAAGGAAAAATTCACGAGGAGGAGGATGAAGTTTTTGAAACTCTTTTGCATACGAATCTCTTTAGTGCTTACTATTTAAGTAAGGCAGTAATACCAGGAATGAAAGCCCAAAAAGACGGAACCATTATTAATATTTGTAGTACTGCT
>JANWXU010000201.1 GCA_025057395.1 Bacteroidia bacterium
GCAAATAGTAGCCCTTACTTGCTTACAATACCTAATACTATTTCAGCTCCCCAAACGTATTACATTGAAAGTTACAACGAAACTACACAGTGTCGTTCTCAAAGGATAGCTGTAGTGGCACCCGTTTATCCTGCAATTCCTGCTCCTATAGTAAATAATGTTAGTCGCTGCGGTCCTGGGCCAGTTACCCTTACTGCTTCGGTATCGGGAGGGTATTTAATTCGTTGGTATGATTCTCCCACTTCTACGCAACCATTGCAAACAGGGAATACTCTTTCGGTTTCTCAATTAAGTCAAACTACTACTTACTACGTAGCAGCGTATAATGCCAATGCTAATTGTGAAACACCGAGGGTACAAGTAATTGCGGAGATTCATCCTATTCCTGAACCGCCTGTTTCCGCCCCTGCTTATTACCGTTGCGGTCCAGGGACTATTACTCTAACAGCAACTATAGGACAAGGCGGAACCTTGGTGCGGTGGTTTGCGGGTGGAAATATTTTAGGAGAAGGTTCTCCTTTCGAGTATCTAGTGAATCAAACTAGTACTCTAAATGTTGCTTCAGTAAATGGTACAACTGGATGTCAGAGCGGTTTCGTAACTATTTCTCTAAATATAATTCCTATTCCTGCCCCTCCTAGTGTTGCACAGCAACAAATTTGTGGGCCAGGCAGCGTAACTTTTACAGCACTTATGTCTTCACCCGCAGGGGTAGGCATTCGAGTATACAACGATCCTTCTAGTGTTACGCCGATAGCTCATCTTAATATTGCTCCCTATACCTTTACTACTCCTACGCTTACACAAACTACCTCCTACTATTTTGAAGTGTACAATATGCTTGCTCCTTCCGATCTTGAATGTCCGGGTAGCCGAACTACAGTAGCAGCAATAATAAAGCCTTTGCCCGCTCCTGCTACAGTGCCCCCACAAACTCTTTGTGGTGAAGGAAAAGTAACAATTGCTATTGCAACTGGCAGTCCTGAGCCTACTACTATTACTATTGCGCCTACTACAGCTCTTAATGCTACTACTATTCTGGATGCTCCGCCTTTTGTTTTTAGTTCTGATATTATATCTCAAACCACTACATTTGTGGTAAATACTATTTTAGACGGCTGTACAACTTCTAGTAATTTTGTAGTAGTGGTTAATTCTATTCCGCCTAGAGTTACGGCGCCGCCCATTAGCCGTTGTGGAGGAGGACTAGTTAATATCAATGCTCAAATGGGGGCGGGTTTGTTACCTCAAGTGGACCTGCTTATAGTTCCGGGTTCTACTCCATTAGCTAGTCTTCAAACACCACCCTTTACGTTTCAAATTAATGTGGCTACTTCTACTACTTTCTACCTACAGGGCGTAAATCCTGTAACGGGCTGTAAAAGTGAGCCTTCTGCTGTGCCTGTTCTTATTCATCCTTTACCAGAATTACCTATTACTCGTGCTTTTTCTCGCTGTGGACCCGGACCCTTAGAATTTACTTTTTCTTATGAACCTAAACCTAATGAATATCTAAGGCTTTACCAAGCAGGAAGTAGCAGTACTTTAGCTCAATATTGGGCTCCGCCTTTTAGCTACGTTATTTATAATATTACTACAACTACTACTTATTACTTGCAAGCTATTAACCAAGTAACTGGTTGTGTAAATCCGACTCTAGCACCTATACCTATCACTGTACATCCTAAGCCTGGTATTCCCGAAATGCAGGGTAATGCTCGCTGCGGGCCAGGAAATTTATTGATTAACCCAGGGCCTGTTCTACCCGAAGCTGATCGTGCAAGACTTTATGCTACTTTTAGTAGTACGGAGGTTTTAGCAGAAAGCATCGCCCCTCCTTTTTATCTACTAACTCCTGAAATACACACAACTACTACCTTTTATGTAGCTTATTATAATTCTCAAACTGGCTGTGAGAGCGGAAGAGAGCCTGTGGTAGCTACTGTTCATCCTATTCCCGCTACACCACCAGCCTTGCAGCTAGCACGTTGTGGAGCAGGAAAAGTTACTTTTTCGCTTACACCAGGCGCTCCTACTGGTAACGTCTTTGAACTTTATAAAGGAAATAATCTTATTACTCAGATTACCAATGCTCCCTATGTAATTGAAACGCCTTTTTTGAGTTACCCAGGGGAAACTTATGAATTGATACTCAAAAATACGGTCACTGGCTGCCAAAGTGCACGTTCCCCAGTTAATATTACAGTTCATCCCGATGTTCCTGCTCCAGCCGCAATAGGGGGTAAAAGGTGCGGAAGTGGTACAGTTATGATTACAGGTAAAAGTCCTGCAGCGGGTCTGCTTACCCAGCTAAGAAATGCAAATAATGAAGTAGTTGATAGTAGTCCTCTTCTCGATTTTAGTTTATTTACTCCTTACCTTACTCAAACTACTGCTTTTCAAGTAGTGACGCAAAATGAAATTACAGGTTGTATAAGTTCTCCCCAGTGGGTTAATGCCGAGATACTGCCCTTACCTCCCTCTCCTACAATAGCTCCTGTTGCACGTTGTGGAAGCGGTCCTGTTACTTTGACGCCAGCTATGCCTAATGGTACCTATGAAGTTACAATTACTTGTGCAGCTAGCTTGAGTTATAATACTACTCTAAGCATAGGTGCCTGTGGGGCAACGGACCATTGTAATACTTTGGTTCTTCCACTAGTTGAAAGATCTACGAATTGTCGTTTACGTATTAAAGATATAAGTACGGGTTGTATTTCAGCTCAAGAAACGCCCTTTTATGTTCAAATTTATACTATTCCAGAGCTACCACGTGTAGAAGCAATAGGAGTTTGTGGTATAAATAGGGGTCAAATTTTAGTACTGGAGGCTAATCAGATGTCCTATCGTCTTAACTTTTGGGATGCTTCGCAAAATTTCATAACTTCCCAGATAGGACCGAGTGCTACCTTTATAACACCTTTACTTTCGCAAACTACCTTATTTTATGTTTCTGCAGAAGATATTATAACAGGGTGTAATAGCAGCAAAGTACCCGTGCAGGTACCCGTCACTATTGTGCCCGAGGCACCAGAATTAGGTCCTTTTTCGCGTTGTGGTGTTGGGAGTATTACTTTTACAGCAGCTCCGAATCTCGTTTTTTACACTTCGGCTACAGAGCCACAAAGCTTTTTTAGTACTACTCCTCTTCAAAACACGGTAGTGACCCCCATTTTCACACAGAGTACCCAAATTTACGTAGCAAGAGTATCGGCTAATGGCTGTATAGGGGCTCGAAAACCCATATCTATGAATATATTTTTGCCACCAGCCCCACCTGAGCCCTTAATCTTGCAGCGTTGTGGTGAGGGAGTCTTTACATTTTCTTATCCTTATCCTAACCAGGAAGATTATTCCCTAGTGCTTTATAAAGCCCTCAATGCGGAGGCTCCTATTTTCATTACCGCTAATGCACCGTGGCAAGTTACTACTGATTTCGTAACCTCTACTACCACTTATTACATAGCTATTCGCGATAAAGCTACAGGATGTGAATCTAGTAGAGTTCCGTTACAATTGATTATTAATCGTATTCCTAGCACACCTATAGTATTAGAGCCTATTAAACGCTGCGGCAGTGGAAGTGCTACCCTTAATGTAGTTTCCAATAGCGGGGTAGAGCTCTGGGATGCGCCACAGGGAGGAAATATTTTAGCCCGGGATTATAATGCTCCCTATGTACTAACTACGCCAATCTTGAATACATCTACTACCTTCTATATACAAGCTGTGCAAGAACAATGTGTCAGCGAGCGAGTGGCAGCTAGTATTACAATTTTGCCCCTTCCGCCTACACCTTCAGTGAATAATGTAGGGCGATGCGGAGAAGGTCCTGTCTCTTTTACCATTCAGGGAATAACTAATTTGAACGAAATAGA
>JANWXU010000202.1 GCA_025057395.1 Bacteroidia bacterium
GGATAATCTGGCCAAATTTCTTCAATGTTTTCGTACGGCGTATCGTCTTCGGGTAATTCTTGCAAGTTTTCAATCACCTCTAAAGGAGCGCCTGTCCTAGTAGCGTAATCGATAAGCTCATCACGCGTAGCAGGCCACGGCGCATCTTCTAAATGTGATGCAAGCTCTAGCGTCCAGTACATATCTCTAACAATTAGTTTGAGTTTATAAAATTTTTTTTATAAAGTCCAAATATAATTGTATGCAAATATAAAAAATATTTTTTAGTAGCCAATTACTATTAGAATTAAGTAGCATTAGAAGATCTTACACTTATATACTTTTTTGTACAGTAAAAGAAAAGTCTAAGAAAAAAGTTTCCCTTATTTAGGAAATTTTATTGAATTACTACACTTGCTTTTTCAACTCCCTCGACAAAAAAGAAACCTAGAGGTGGTTTACCATTTAGGTTTAGATTTCGAAAATTGTTGATAGGATTAGTAGGTACCGGACTAAAAGGATTACCCTGGCCTAAAAGTAAAGTTCTTAAGCCAAGAATATATTTGTAAGTAATTTGGTCAATAGAGCATATTTCTACGGTAGCGGTATCTCCTTTTGAAAATTTTAGTCGTGCAGGCGACCATATAATAAATTTCCCGTCGACATATCGGTCTTCGGCAATTTCCCAATCTTCCGGGTTATTAAATAAAATTCCATTGCGATAAAAGCGAAAACGATAGTAGTCCCCAGTACCAGGGGGCTCTTGGGCCATTAAAGTGATATAATAATATCCCTTTTCTCGTAATATATTAGTCTCTTCGTTTAATTGATAAGTTAGTGCTTGGAGAGATGGAACGCGTCGTATCATTCCCTCTGCTTCGTAAATTTGATTTTCAATTTCTACTCTTAGGCGGTAAGTATAGCCTGTTTTGCCTTCTACTTCAATAGCAGGCGAATAAAAAGCGGCAGTATCTAGTTGTGTGTACAAAGTACAGGGAAATGTTTTTACTTCTCCTTCAGGGGAAATTTCAAAAAGAGTAACTTTTGCATTTTCTAGGTAACGAATTTTAGGACTATTAAAATAAGAGCCAGATTGTGAAACATAAACCTTAAATTGCTGTTTGCCACTTATTAATCGTGCTTCGATTACATGTCTTGGAGGCGCTTGCTTAAGGTCTACAGAAATTTCTTTTTCGCACCCTGCTCCCAAAATACTAACAAAGGTTAATAGTAGAATGCTAAAAGAATAGGTACTGTATATTTTTATTTTTACTATCGAGTTTTTCATGTTTATTAAAATTCGAAATTCCAAGTAATGGATGGAACGAAGCTAAAAAGGTATATCATTACAGCTTCTGTTTGCCCGGGCGAATTTTGTTTTTCTCTAAAATTAATTGCCCAGGCATTTTTTCTACCATACAAATTATATACAGAAAAATTCCAATTCGAAGAAAATTTCTGGTTGGGTTTATATTTGGGGTATAGGGTAAGTGAAATATCCAAACGGTGATAATCGGGCATACGGTAACCGTTACGTTCTGTGAAGTAAGGAACAAACCTATCATTAATTCGGTAGCCGCCGGAAGGAAAGGTAACCGCAAAACCAGTATAATAAACCCAATTAGTAGCAATAAGTACGCGGCGTGAAATTTGCCAAGAAGCTACTATTGCTATACTGTGGCGCCGATCATTTTTGGCTGGATAGGGTTGGTTTTGGTTAATTCCCTCAATTTGTCGTTGGGTTTGGGAAAGGGTATAACTTATCCAGCCGCTAAATTTTCCTATGTTTTTTTTCACTAGCCATTCCACTCCGTAGCTCCAGCCGTTACCAATTAAGAGTTCTCTCTCCAATTTGTCATTAAAAAAGAGATCTGCTTGGTCACGATAGTCGATTTGGTTTTGCATCCACTTGTAGTATACCTCTACGCTTGCCTCTAACTTATTTTGCCAAAAATTACGAAAGTATCCTAGTACGACTTGGTCTGCCAGCTGTGGACGAACCTTTTTGCTAGAGAGAATCCATAAATCTACTGGTAAGGAGCTAGTAGAATTGGAGGCCTGGTGCACGAATTGCGCGGTACGGCTGTAGGAAAATTTAAGTGATTGTTCTTCATTGATTGCGTATCGGAGAGTTAGCCGCGGTTCAGGTTGTAAATAGGTATGAATAAATTTATTAGAAGGGTAGTAAGTAGTATCTATAGGAATATCAGAGTGGGGTGCAAAGGTATAGACTTTTTTAGGTCCCATTGCATTGAACATAGAAAGGCGTAATCCATATCGAATACCCCAGCGGGGGGTTATTTCCCATTCGTGGTCATAATATAATGCAGTTTCTAAGCCATAATCATAATCTAGGCGTTGGGGTACGTAGAAAGATTTTTCTCCTACCGGTTCAAATACGCCCGGGTTAAATCGATGAGCAATAAAGTTCAAGCCATAATAAAATTTACTATTGCTTCTAGAAAAGTAAGAAAAATCGGCTTTGCAGCCAATATTTCTAACTGTTGAAGTAAGGCGGGCAGCGTTGTTTTCGTCTTGGGTAAAAGTAAATGAGTAATCAAAGTTAGAATAAATGAAAGTCAGATTAGAAAAAAGGCGTTCGGAAAAAAGGTGATTCCAACGAGCTGTAAGTGTTGCATTACCCCAGTCGAAAGCAAATAGATTGCTAAAAGCAAAAACATCTCTTCCAAAATAGCCAGAGATAAAAATTCTATCTCTTTTGCTTAGGCGATAGTTAGCTTTGGCGTTTAAATCATAAAAATACAATTGGTTATTTCGAACAGTAGCGTCGGGAGAAAACTTTAAAAACAAATCAGCATAAGTTCTACGACCGGAAATAATAAACGAACTTTTTTCTTTGATAATAGGTCCTTCAATAGTAAGACGTGAAGAAATTAAGCCAATTCCTCCTTTAGCTGTAAATTTTTTATTATTTCCCTCCTTCATGCGTATATCTATTAAGGAGGAGATTCTGCCGCCGTAGCGGGCGGGAATACCACCCTTATATATGTCTACATCTTTAATAGCATCGGTATTAAAAACAGAGAAAAAGCCCATAAAATGCCCTGCATTGAATACTACTGCTTCATCAAGCAGTAATAGATTTTGATCTGGCCCACCTCCTCGCACATAAAAGCCAGTATTTCCTTCGCCTGCTGATTGCACACCTGGCAGTAATTGTAAAGTACGCAAAATATCATATTCTCCAAATAGGGCTGGCAAAGTTTGTACTGTTTGTACGCTAATGTTACTACTACTCATTCCAATTTCTCGTATGTGGGCGTTGTTTTTTTCACTTGTAATTTCAATTTCTTGTAGTTGAATGCCCTCTGGCTCTAGTTCAACTATTATCGATTCTGCTACCTTACCTTTTTGAAGTGTAATACTTTTTTTGAAAGGACGGTATCCTAGAAAGTACACTTCTATCTCATGTGTTCCTACAGGAAGGGTTAAAGAAAAAAAGCCGTATTCGTTGGTAGTAGTTCCTGCATTAAGACTTTTTACTACTACATACGCCCCAATGAGTTCTTCACCGCTACTTTTATCTTTTACGTACCCATTTACAGTTACTTTATCGTTGCTCAAGGAGCTAAGTTGTAAATTGCCTAACACTATTGAAATTGGAAAAAAGGTTAATAGTAAAATTTTAAATGTCTTCCAGGAGATCGTAAACGGCATAAATTGGAACATTTCTTTTATTAATAGTACAAATTAGATAAAAATTAAATATTAATAGTACAAATTAGATAAAAATTAAAGCAAGCAATAGAAAAGCCACTAAGGAGTAAATAAGATATTGTTGAATTCTACCATTTTGCAATTGTTTGATGAGGAAAGCTATTCCCCAAAAAGGAGTGCAAAATAACTGGGTTATATTCTCGAGTAAGGATGT
>JANWXU010000203.1 GCA_025057395.1 Bacteroidia bacterium
TAGTTTATCGAAGTACGGACACGTGCAGTATAGGCTCTTATAGCATCTTGCAAGGGAATTCCTTTCGATTCCATTTCTTTTTTTATCCAAATAGCCGCAAGCACATGGGTTAGCTGTTCCCCCTCATCAGCACCAGGTACTTCAATAGAAGGCTTTTTGCCTTCAAGAATTGCAGTTTCAGCTTGTTCCAAGTCTTTAATCTCGTTTTTTTCTACTAGCATTCGGATACTAGGCAAGTGCATAAATAATATGTTTTAGTCTTTTCAAGTTTATTGGTTTAATTTTTCTGCTAGTTGGCGTACATATTCTTCCTTGGAAGAAAAATCTGCTTCTATTAACTGTCCATTTTTAAAAGCTGCGAAAAAAGGTAGATTGGAAACGCCTACTATTTTGCGAATTTCAGGATTTTGCTCGGCATTAATATCTACAAAAGTAATGTCAGAATAAGCTTGTTCTTCTGCAATACGATTAAACTTAGGTGCCATTAGTTTACAAGTTCCACACCAATCGGCGTAAAACTTAATTAGCACTTTAGAGTGTTGCTGAATAATATTTTTTATTTCTTGATCGTTAGATTGTAGTACTGCCATACCTTTTAAACAAAATTAAAATTAAATTTGTTTAACTACCATGTTTTCTTTTTCTGAGATTTTCTGAATCATCTCGGCAGTCATAGTACTGAGCGTGTATTTTTCTTGCCACCCCCAATCGCGGCGCGCTATGGAATCATCAATTGAGTTAGGCCAGCTTTCAGCAATTTTTTGACGAAAATCCGGCGCAAAAGTACATTTAAAATCAGGAATATATTTTTTTATTTCTGTTGCTATTTCAGCAGGTGTAAAATCAAAGGCAGAGAGGTTATAGGAGGTACGAACTGTGATGTTTTCAACAGGAGCTTGCATTAGTTCAATAGTAGCGCGTATGGCATCGGGCATGTACATCATGGGTAACCTAGCATCTTCTTTCAAAAAGCAAGCGTAACTTTTTTTGCTAATTGCTTCATAAAAGATGTGTAGGGCATAGTCTGTAGTTCCTCCGCCTGGCATTGCATTATATCCGATAAGTCCTGGATAGCGCAAGCTACGAACGTCTAAGCCGTAGCGATAATGATAGTATTCACATAGGCGTTCACCAGCCAATTTGGTAATTCCATAAATAGAAGTAGGATCCATAATGCAAAGTTGGGGAGTTTTTACTTTGGGCGAATTGGGCCCAAAAACTGCTATAGAGCTGGGCCAAAATATCTTTTCAATTCCTAGTTGAACCCCCAAATCCAATACATTTAATAATCCTTGCATATTTACTTCCCACGCTAATTGGGGATGCTGCTCTCCACTTGCTGAAAGTAAGGCTGCTAGGTGGTAAATTTGAGCAATGCTATGTTTTCTTAATATTTCTTCTAATTGCTTTTTATTTACAACGTCTAGTTCTTCTACACTAGCTGCTAGTGTATTGTTATTAGGGTAAATATCGGCTACTATGATGTTTTGACGCCCATATATTTTGACCAGTTCCGGAACTAGTTCTGACCCTAGCTGGCCAAATGCCCCTATTACTAAGATTTTTGTATCTGTACTTGCCATTTTATAGTGTAAGCTAGGTTACCTAAAAATAACACTAAAATATAAATAAAAAATTCGAGTTAGGAAAGTAAACTTATTTTCTTGGTATGTAAGCTTCTTCAAATTGTGAGGTTGCAAAGGTGGCAAGCAAAAAATAATTCTGAAATCAATCCATGGTTGCTTAATATTTTTCCCTGCTCTCTTATTCTTTGTGAAGAAAACAATTCTAAAGTAATTAGTAAATCAATACTTTTCTCAAAATCTTTTTAGATAAAAACGGTTTTGAGCCACTTTAAGTCGAAAGCTAGAACTAATAGTAATTTTTATTAGTTAGAATTGTTTATATTAGAAGCTTGGTATTTTTTTACAGGAAATGCATAAGTATAGTGCTCAATTAGCAATGGTATTACAGACGTTGCTAGTAGGACCAGGCTATGCTATCGCTAGTTGGGCAACCCAAGAGATAAATCCATTTGTGCTTTATTTTATTCGTGCTATAGGTGCCGCTATTTTTTTTATATTACTTCTTAGTATTAACAAAAAATGGGATAACATTAGGCAAGCAAGGCAAGACTGGAGGCGAATTTTAGGAGTCGCCATTAGTGGGACGGTAATTAATCAGTTATTTTTTGTGATAGCTATTCGTTATTCTACGCCCGCTATTGTGGCTATTATTTTTTCTTTGACTCCCCTAGTAGTTTTATTAATATCTGTTTTCCATAAAGTGGAAAAACTGAATTTGGCTAAGTTAATAGGAATTGTTCTTGCTTTGGTAGGAGTTTTTATCGTACTCCGGCTGCATTCTACTAGTAGTGATGCGCAGAATCCTTTATGGGGAAATATTGCAGGTCTGATAGCGCTTTTTTTCTGGTCGTTATATATAGTGCATAGTCGTTCTCTAGTTGCAAAGTACGGTGCCATAGAAGTAACAGGCCTAGTAATGCTGATTGCGCCTATTGTTTTTTCTCCAATCGGTATTTTTCTTTTACAAAGCTTGAGTTTTAGTACGATTAGTTTTAAGGCATGGTTCGGACTAGGGTACCTTATTGTAGTAAATTCAATTGCTTCTTATTTTTTAATTCTATATGCTTTAAAGCGTATCCATCCTTCGCAAGTAGCTATTTTCATTAATGCTCAACCTATTGTAGCTACAATTTTTAGTGTAGTAACAGGTACAGAAAGAATAAGTACTAGTTTTGTAGTAGGTTCTTTACTTACGTTAAGTGGGATTTATATTATTAATCGCAATTAGTAGAATTGGTCTTATCCCCTAGGAGCTCTATTGTTTAGATTTTATTTATTTTTTTAGCGTAAATAAAAGCTCTGCATTAATTAATAATCCATCAAAGGATTGAATTGTTCTATCTGTTGGTAGTCCATTATAGATGAAGCCGCTGCCCGTAGTTTTAGGGTCGCTTACTACAGCTTCATATATATCTTCTGTTACTTTTCCAAAAAAGCGAAGAGCTAGGCTGTGATGGAAAGGTAGGACGTAGCCAACCATTATTCTTATCATGAAAGAAGGATGAATAGAATAGCCTGCGCTTATTGTTGGCCGTAGTGCCATATAAAAAGTTCGCAAGTTTACACGAACATCGCTGTAAAAATGTTTGTTTTGCACAAAGATATACCATTCTTGGTTGTTAATTGCTGTCCTTCTACTTAACTCACCAAGTTGAAACCAAGTCCATCCTAAGCTATAGAACAGAACAGGCTGGATATAAAATTTTTCAAACTTGGGTAACTCGTAGCCTATGCCAGTGTCAAAATTGGCACCACTAAAGTTTCGGGTAAACTGCCCTTCTCCCCGAAAATGCAACCAAAATCCTTCCTCTTTACCTATTTCTAGGGTAGCTCCTAGTGCAATTCCCCAATTAACGTCTCGTTGAATATTCTCCTCGAAAACTAGGGAATCTCTAAAAAGCATTCCTCCTAACTTACTCGAATAAACATTATATGGGTAGGTAAAACGCAAACTCCCCTTGTGTAGGCCGCTTGGACGATATCCTATAAATGCTCCTATTCTACCATCCAGAGACGTCTCTTTTTTAGTAATTATAATCTTATTTTTTAGAATATTTGCGTGTGGCTGTGCTTTTAATGTTAGGAGATTAAAGGTAGAAATTACCCATATAAAAAAGATTATTTTTAGTATTATCGAGCGAAAGTGCATTAGGAGTGGATATTTAGGTATAAATTTTTGCTACAATACAAAAAAACAGTCAGACTTCTAATTAAACCTTTAATGCTTGCTTCGTTCGGCGGCAGCTTAATTTAACTAGTTTTAGAATTGTTTTATTTTATTTG
>JANWXU010000204.1 GCA_025057395.1 Bacteroidia bacterium
AAATCGTAACAAAAAAAGAAGGGAGCAACATGGAGAAAGTAAAGAGCGTTCCAGGAATAAGAAAAAGAAGGCGAGTCAGCTAGCACCTCATCGAATTTAACGCCCTAATTTGTTCAATGGAGTATAATGAAGGGTCCGTATCTTGAAGTAAAGGGAGGAAGCGAATTAAAGGGAGAAATAGAGCCCCAGGGTGCCAAAAATGAAGCTCTACAAATTTTAGCAGCTTGCCTGCTAACGCCTGAAAAAGTAACAGTGGAAAATCTTCCAGATATTCAAGACGTCCGCCTCATGCTAACCTTACTTCAAATCTTGGGGGTAAAGGTAGAAATAATAAATAAACACACTATCGAGCTAGAGGCTTCTGATATATCTCCAGAAAACCTTTTGGCACCTGAAGCACGAAAATTAGCGCAACAACTACGCGGCTCCGTCTTGCTCATAGGACCTCTGCTCGCACGCTGTGGTAAAGTGATATTACCCAAGCCGGGTGGAGATAAAATTGGGCGTAGGCGCTTGGATACTCATTTTTTAGGCCTTCAGAAATTAGGCGCCCAACTAGAGTATCAACCCCGAGAACAACTCTATATTTTAAAGGCGCATAACAGGCTCAAGGGTACTTATATCTTATTAGACGAGGCTTCAGTTACGGGAACTGCTAATTTAATCATGGCTTCTGTTTTAGCAGAAGGGCAAACTACTATTTACCACGCTGCTTGTGAGCCCTACATACAACAGCTTTGTAAAATGCTATGCCAAATGGGGGCTACTATACAAGGAATAGGTAGTAATCTATTAATAATTCAGGGTACCTCCCAATTGGGGGGAGCCATTCACCGTCTATTAGCAGATGTAATAGAGGTGGGCAGCTTTATTGGTATAGCTGCCGTAACTCACAGCACTTTGCGTATAAAAAATGCCGATGTACTCCACCTTGGAAATACCCTAAATGCTTTTCAAAGGCTAGGTATTCCCATGGAAATACAAAACAATGATATCATAATTTTCGCTAGGGAGGAATACCAAATTGAAACCTATTTGGATGGAGGTATTCTCACCATTTCAGACCATCCGTGGCCAGGTGTAAGCCCTGATCTCTTAAGTATTTTGCTAGTGACAGCTACTCAGTGCAAAGGAAATGTGCTGATTCACCAAAAAATGTTTGAAAGCCGCCTCTTCTTTGTAGATAAACTTATCGATATGGGAGCACAAATTTTACTCTGCGACCCTCATAGAGCTGTTGTAATAGGCTCAGGCTCCCGTCAGAAATTACGAGCCATTTCTATGTCCAGCCCTGATATTCGGGCTGGAATTGCACTATTAATCGCTGCTCTTTGCGCAGCCGGCAAAAGCTATATCTACAATATTGAACAGATCGATAGGGGCTATCAAGCTATTGATGTTAGGCTTAGGCAGCTAGGCGCTCAAATTTACCGCCATGAGAATATGTCCAATTAAAACACGCTGCTCCATGCACTCCAACTAATAGGTTGTATAATTGTTTAACGTTGTATTATCGTACCAGAACCAGAGCTAGAAGAATATGCTTTTAAGAAAAACTGTACTTTTGTCTCTTAGCCTGTCATTCTGGCTTATTTTTCTAAGTTCTTCTGCCACCCTATCTCCACCTACTAAAATTAATTGGATATCTTTAGATGCCGCAATGGACGATGCTCGGCGTTTCGATAAATTAATCTTAATTCATATTTATGCCGATTGGTGTGGCTGGTGTAAAATCATGGAAATTAAAACATACGGACATCCTCATATCATTGATTACATGAATAAAAAGTATTGTGCTGTAAAGTTAAATGCTACTTACCCCGATCCCATCTGGTTCCGAGGACATAAGTTTACTTATATTCCTGAAAAAAAAGTACATCAATTGGCATATCAATTGCTTGAGGGTAACATGAAGTACCCCGCTATCGTAATCATGAATGAAAAAGGCGAGGTACTTACCCCCGTTCACGGCTATCTAGATGTACCAACACTGGAAAAAATCCTTAAATTTTTTGCAGAAAAGTATTATTTAAAATTATCTTGGAGTGAATACGAACGAAATTATAAGTAAAATTGAAATTTTATTTAGTCGCACCTGACTTAACTAATAATATTAACCAATGCAAGAAAAAGAAATTAATCAAAATCCTATTTCTGAAGAAATTACCTCTACTTTAGAACAAGAAATAAAAACGGTATCTACAGATTCTCCAATACCTGACGAAACAGAAAAACAAGAAGAGGTGGCATGCCGTGAAAATCAGGCACAGGAAGCCACTGCTACTATTGAGCAGGAGGCTACAGAAATTCGGGAAACTCATAAAGAAAGTGAAGCTATTAGTCAACAATTAGAAAAATTACAACTAGAAGTGCAAGAGTGGAAAGACCGATATATTCGATTAGCTTCCGATTTTGAAAATTATAAAAAGCGAATTCTTCGGGAAAAGGAGCAAATGATTCAATTTGCTAATGAAAAGCTTTTGCTTGCCTTCATGCCACTTATAGATGATCTAATTCGTACATTAAAAGCAGTTGAAAGTACTGATAATCTGGAAAGCATCAAAGCGGGCATAGGGCTTGTTTATAAAAACTTTAAAAGTGCCCTAGAAAAAGAGTCTGTTTTAGAAATTCCTTCTATAGGAGAAACTTTTAATTCTGAGTATCATGAAGCCATTGCCCGGGTTCCTGCTACTGACGAGAACCAAAAGGGGAAAATAATCGAAGAAATTGAAAAGGGATATATCTATCACGGTAAAGTAATTCGCTTTGCAAAAGTTATCGTAGCTGAATAAAAAGATGGCAAAAAGAGACTATTATGATGTTTTAGGCGTTCCTAGGAACGCAGATACAGAAACTATAAAAAAAGCTTACCGCAAGCTAGCTCTACAGTATCACCCAGATAAAAATCCGGGCAATAAGGAGGCTGAAGAAAAATTTAAAGAAGCCTCCGAAGCCTATGAAGTACTCTCGGACCCTCAAAAAAGGGCCCAATATGATAAATTTGGTCATGCTGGTGTAGGAGGGGGACCTCAATTTCAAGATATCAACGATATCTTCAGTCGTTTCAGCGAGTTTTTTGGGGACATTCCATTTGAGGGCTTTTTCGGCGGAGCAAGTCGCAGTGGAAGACGTCGTTCTCAGGGTCAACGGGGGCAAGATTTACGCGTTCGCCTTAAATTAACTCTAGAAGAAATTGCTAGCGGCACAGAAAAAACTCTTAAAATTAAGCGCTATGTGGTTTGCGATACGTGCTCAGGGACAGGAGCTTTCGATTCCAGAAGTGTCCAAACTTGTCCTACCTGCAGCGGAACAGGCGAAGTACGTCAACAGGTAGGTGGAGGATTTTTCTCACAAATTATTATTTCTGTTTGCCCTAACTGCCATGGGAGTGGCAAAGTAATTACTCGAAAGTGCCCTGCCTGTGAGGGGGAAGGAAGAGTAATGAAAGATGACGTAGTAAAAGTACGTATTCCGGCAGGTGTATCTGATGGTATGCAACTTACTATGCGAGGTAATGGACACGCCGGTCAAAGGGGAGGTGAACCCGGCGACTTATTAATTCAATTCGAAGAAATTCCACATGAGTACTTCATTAGGCAGGGAGATAATATTATCTATGAACTATACATTAATATTGCAGACGCTGCTCTGGGAGCTACCCTAGAGGTGCCTACTCTTGATGGTAAAGCTCGCT
>JANWXU010000205.1 GCA_025057395.1 Bacteroidia bacterium
AACAGTAGCCTATTTTCCATCCTGTTGTATGCAAGCTTTTTCCAAAAGACCCTATCTTAAAGCTTCTTGCTGCCAATTCGGGGTACATGCATACGCTATGATAGGGTATATCATCAAAAACAATAAACTCGTATACTTCATCACTTATTATCACAATATTATTGTTTTTTGTAATATCTATAAGGGCCTGCATATCCTTTTCATTTAAAACCTTAGCACAAGGATTATGCGGGGTATTGATAATGATAGCACGAGTACTACGATTGATAAGCCTTTTTACACTCGTCCAATCAATACTATAATCAGGGTACTTTAAAGGTACATAAACGGGTATGCCCCCGCTGAGCTCGATAGCAGGCACGTAAGAGTCATAACAGGGGTCAAAAACAATAACTTCATCCTCAGGCTTTACCACAGCAGTGATAGCTGCAAATAACGCCTCTGTAGCTCCGGAGGTTATAGTAATTTCTGATATAGGGTCGTAAATAGCCCCATACCTTTCTTTTGTGAATTGGGCTATTATATGCCTTAGCTCAGGAATACCCGCCATAGGCGCATACTGGTTTTTCCCTTCAGAAATATATTTGGCTACCAACTCTCCTAAAGTAGGATCACAATCAAAATCTGGAAAGCCTTGTGCCAGATTTATTGCTCTATGTTTCTGACTTTTTTCAGTAATAGTAGTAAAGATGGTAGTACCTACCGTTGGCAGCTTAGTTTGGATGGCAGGCGTGGCTAACTGCGAAATTGTGATTTGACTCATAGTTTTTTTCCAAGAATTGGGTATTCCTTTTCCTTCACTTCTACAAACTTACTAATTTCATAATTTTCCGGAAAAAAAATCAAAAGATGTTTGATCAAATGTGAAGCAAAAATAGGCGGAGGTGAACAAAATAATTTTTCATAAAAAACACAGGTAGGCGGATAAACTAAAAAGAGGAGTAAATATAGCAAAACTATGCCACCCTTTACTTTTCTTTGCTACTTCATGAGAAGTAAGCTATAAATGATTGTTTATCTTCATGGTAATAGTAGCGGAGGCAGGACTCGAACCTGCGACCTTCGGGTTATGAGCCCGACGAGCTACCTCTGCTCCACTCCGCGTTGTTTTTCGTTATTTCAGTGCAAATATAATAATTCTATTTAATTTTACAAAAAAATAATAGTAAATGCACAAAGCTGGTTTTGTAAGCATCGTAGGAAAGCCTAACGTTGGAAAATCTACCCTTCTTAATGCAATGGTAGGCACCAAAATTTCTATTGTAACGCCTAAAGCCCAGACCACTCGAAAATCTATCCTCGGAATTATTAACAAAGAAAATTATCAAATTATTCTCTGTGACACGCCAGGTATTCTAGAACCTAAATATCGTTTGCATGAAATTATGCTTCAAACTATTAAGCAGTCTATTAGAGAAAATGACTTAGTATTACTTTTATTGGCAGCTAATGAACCGCTAGGTAAAGAGATTGAACTTATCAAAAATATTAAAATACCTATCATTGTTGCTATCAATAAAATCGACATTAGCAATCCTGAGCAGGTAGCTAATTTACGCCAAGCCGTGGAAAAAGAAATTACCCCCACTGAATTCATTATTATCTCTGCATTGCGCAACTTCCATATCCAGCAGCTAGAAGAATTGATTGTAAAACATCTGCCCGAAGGCCCTGCGTACTTTGAAAAGGACCAAATTACTGACCGCCCCGTTAGATTCTTAGTAGCTGAAATTATCCGAGAAAAAATATTTCAACAATTTCAAAAAGAAATTCCTTATAGTACTGAAGTTCAAGTAACTCAATTTCAAGAAAAACAAAATATCATCTATATCGACGCCGAAATACACGTAGAAAGAAATTCTCAGAAGATTATTCTAATAGGAAAAAAAGGAGCAGCTATCCAAAAAGTAGGAATCGCTGCAAGAAAAGAGATTGAACAACTTTTACAAAAAAAAGTATACCTTAATCTCTACGTACGAGTAGCAGAAAATTGGAAAAATAAAGACTTTTACATGCGCCAATTTGGATATAAGGAATAGAAGGACAGTAAAATTTTACTGTCCCCTATCTTTTATTTTACACTTATATGTTTTACTCTACTAGTGCGTATGTAAAACCTTTAGTCTTGCTTTATGACTATTATTTTGTAGTTCAAGGTGATATACGCCTAAAGGCAAATCTGTGATATCTATAGTTACAGTTAAAGCTTCTAACTCGTACTCATTTGTAACTTTCTGACTTAAGACTTGTACCAATTTACCTTCGGAGTTATAAATCTCAATCTTTACAAAACCAGGTTCTACCTTTCCTAGGTCTATTATTAAAATTCCACTAGTTGGGTTAGGATAAACTCTAGGCACAAAAGAAAACTTATTAGCAATCCATTCCTGGAATACTTTTCTAAAAGTACCTAGCGTAATAGCATCTCCATACACTACACTTGGACTTAAACAACTTTCCCCTACTCGGATTTCATAGCTTGTATAAGGAGCTAAGCCACTAATTCTATATCTATTTTGTCTAATATTAGAAACTGTTGCCCAATTACCTGTACCTCTAATTCGATATTGCAAAGTATACTCCGGACAATTACCCTGCCATTCTACCTCAATAAAACTCAAGTCTGTAATAGCGTTAATAATAGTTGGCTTTTGGTAAAGCCCTAAGTCATAACCACTACCATCATTGGGATCTCTTAGGGTAATAGTGCGAGTTACTTTGCAATTTATATCTTGTGCTTCTATAGTATAGTTGCCTGGAGCCAGATTATCAAATTGACCAGTAGAATTGGTAGTATTCGTTTCCACAAGTCGGTAAGTCACGGGTGAAATATTGCCCTGAGCTTGCGCCTTAATACGCCAACAATTCCTACCCCTGCAACCAGTTATAATTTCGCTACTTAGACTCAAAGTAAACCCAGAATTTACAACAAAATCAACACTTTGGTTGGTAAAATTTGTAGTACACCTCCCTTCTATAAGACGTAAAAAGCTAACTTTATATAAGCCTGGGGTTGGAGGAGTAATTTGTAGGACATAGGGTGAACTATTTATCTGTGCATTTTGAATATTGCCATTATTTAAAACATAAGATAAAATCCAAGGTCCTGAACCCGTTAGACTAATGCCTATATCTACAGGGTTACCGACGCATGCATTATTTGGAATATTATCAATTGTAAGCTGAGGAGTATTTTGCGTTACTACTAACCTTGTGGAATCTACTCTTGTAGTACAGTTGCC
The DNA here is from genome assembly GCA_025057395.1 of Bacteroidia bacterium. Taxonomy (GTDB): domain Bacteria; phylum Bacteroidota; class Bacteroidia; order J057; family JANWXU01; genus JANWXU01. The sequence goes on from JANWXU010000205.1 coordinate 3,243, forward strand.
AATATATGCATATACTCTATAAATTCCAGCTTGCAAAGACGTTACTGAAATCGTAAAGCTAGGTGCTGTGCTGACAAAGCCGCTGGGTCCTGTCCAATAATAATCAAAAGCAGGATATTGTGTAACTGAAAAAGTTACAGAACCACTTCCGCAAATTGGACCTGTGTTAGTAGGATTCAAAGGCACGTTCGTATCGAAAACATTTACGGTCGCACTACCCCTTGTGCTTAAAGAGCAACTATTTCCGTCCCGCACAGAAATTAAGTTATAGGTAGCATTCGCCTGGGGAGAAACCGCTATCGTAAAA
>JANWXU010000206.1 GCA_025057395.1 Bacteroidia bacterium
CTTTTTGAGTATTTTCCCAAGGGACCTCAACAGCAAAATATACTTCCACCCTATATCCCATTCGAGTACGCTCCTCTTCTTGGCAACTAATACGCTCCCTTTGAAAAGCACGGGTTTCCCCCATTTCTAAAAGATTACTGATAATGTTACTACCCGTTTCATATAAACTTTTATTTGCAATAGGATCTACATCGTAAAGATATTGATCCTTATATAAAAAGTAGCCAGTTTCCAGGGAAACTTTTGCTTTTTCAGTAGGCAATTCCTTTTCATAAGGAACTATACGAACAATCTTATATTTACCGCCACTATGGTAAATAATATTATGAGGCCCGAATTCATAAATAGCCAAACTTCTATCCCGTGAGATATAGTCTCCTTCTCCAGTTTGCTTTTCTAAAAAACAATATAAGGGTAAAACAGGAAAACTGTAACCTGGTAAAATACCTTCGGAAGCCAAATAGCGGTAAGGATAAAATTCGGAAATAACTTTACTTTGAGCCGATTCTATTTGATTAAGCAAGATATCTCTATGCCTTTGGCCATTTCGCATGGCTCTCTCTGCTTCTCTTCTCTTTTCATTTTGAGTAGCATATGTGCTACTTTGAATAATTTCAGCAGCTTCTCGAATTTGACTTTGAGTAGTTTTATAAAGTTTGCGCCACCTATCAAATGCTTTATCAAAATTGATAGCAAAGTTATCGATATTTTGCTGCACCCAATTTTCACTAAACCATGAGTATTGCCTATCTTGCCTCTTCGTTTTATAGAATTCGTCTCCAATTATTTTTAAAAAGCTTTTAAAAATATTTTGCTTGGCTACCTCACTAAGTCTAAGAGCCTCTTGAATTTCAGCTTGCAGGGGAAGAGTATCCTCTTGGCGAATGTCTATCCAGTCTGATATAGAAGTAGCTGTTTTCAAATTCAGTAGAGCCAAGATAGTAGCATTGAGATGGGAGGTAAAAAGCTTGGGATTAAATAAGTCAACCTTAGGGGGAACTACATTCCCAGAAACCATAAGATGAGGATTTTTAAAGTAGTATCTATCATGCGGATTGTCATCGGCACAAGAAACAAAGACAAGTGCCGCCTGCCCACTTCTACCCGCTCTTCCACTACGCTGGGCATAATTTGCCGGGGAAGGTGGAACATTTCTTAAATGAACTATAGATAAATCAGAAATATCAATTCCTAGCTCCATGGTAGGAGAGCAAAAAAGAACATTTATCTCTCCCCGACGAAATTTCTTTTCTCTTTCTCTACGCTCCTGATTATTAATTTGGGCAGTATGCTCAGCGCCACAAAGAGATTTAAGTTCATGAAAAGGAGTAAGATAAAAATGTTGAAAATAAAGATTAGGTTTTAGCTCAAGTTCTTTATAGGAACGAGTACGAATAAGGTCGGGAATAACACTTTTTTTATCGCCAGGAACCCAAAGAATGCAATCTAAAATAATTTGATATATATAAGTTTGATTACCCTGAATAGAATGCACTTCTTTGGCATTTAGCCAACCTATTTGGGCTAGAAATTGAAAAAGAGCATGAACAAATTCGGCATAGCAATTAGAAATATCAAGTTGATACCTATAGGCTACCCTTTTCAGGTAACGCCCTAAAGCACTATGCGGACCTGCACTTTCGGTAGGAATCGAATGCCTAGATTGTATCTTTTCTATCCGTAAGTAGGTAGGAACTTCAAGCTGCTCATTAGCGTCCAGAGTCCAGGGAGCCTTGAGTTTTTCACGGATACGAGTAGTAACTTGACTTAAAAGGCTAGGCTCTAAATGGGGAGAGAAAATAGCATACGACTTACGAAAGTAATCTAGTACTTGCTGCAAAAATTCTTTTCGTTCCCCGGAAGTCATTTTTATAAAAATATTATACTTATTATGCTTACTATCCCACTGTTGCCAGATTTCTTCTTTTTCAACTTGCTCATCTAAATCTTTGTAAGAAATGGTGAGCAAACCACACTGTTCAAGGTTAGGTAATATCAGGCGCCAATCTCTTTTTAAATCTTGGAGTATTCTATAAAACAGATATTCTTTAAAAGTTTCTTCGTTTTCTTTTTGAATAGTGGGCAAGTTGGTAGGACTTAGGGCATATTCTTCCGGGTCAAGTTTAAGAGTTTGGAATACCCCTTCTTTGATACTAGAAGAATCTAAAGGTACTTTTTTTTCTTGTAGCGTTTGAGCAATTGCACATCGTAAGCTACTAAGCTGAATAAAATCATTAAAATGACCTGCTTGCAGCGAAGCATCTTGCCGACTATCCGTAAAACTAAGTAATTTTCGTTTATGGGAGGGCTGCTGCATTCGGCTTAAGGCTAATAATGCTTCTGTGCAAAGAATAGTAGTAATTGAGCTGCGCCCAGCAATTCCTAGTTTAGTAAATTTACTCCATTCTTCTACTTTTCTATCATAAATGACACCAGCAGTAGGATCAATTAATAGCGGCTTAGGAATAAAGTAGCCCCTATATTCCATATTTTCCACGTAGGAGTATTCTCCATTTTTTCGAAAGTAAATTTTTCGGGGTAAAACTTCCTCATATTCTTTTTTGAGCTTACCCTTCGAAGAATGAAACCAAGTATTAGGCAAAAAATCTTGGTGAAGATTTAGGTCCCAAAGTGGCTCTTCCTCTTCTTCATGTGGTATTACTAGGTAGCCTGCCAAACCACTACTAGATTGATCAAGAACAAAACCACCATCAAACTGGCGTGGAAGTATCTTTCTTTCTACTGAATCTAAAGTTACACAGAGAAACTCATGGCCTGAAGCTCTACTAAAAACCACAGGATAATAATATCCATCGCTATCTCCTGCGTAGAGCTCATGCTCTAAAGTAAAAGTACGATCTCTTTGATTTCCTAAAGTAGCATAAAGTACCCCCGATTGCTTTATAAATTGATGTATTTTGTAAGGCAAATAATTTTTTTGCTTATTTTTTTCAGAGCTGTCTCCCTCTTGAATAGATGAGCTATTTAGAATATTTATCCACTCTAGAAAAGACTCTAAATAGTTCAAAGCCTGGTCATGAGGAACATTAGCTGCTGCCGCAAGACTTTCGACAATTTGAGTAAGCGTAGCAGGCTTTCGGCGTACCAATACTCCCTCCTTTACTTCTAGAGCAATCTGGTCTTCAAGCCAATGAGCCACTGGATGAGCTTCAAATTCTTGGAAACCTGCTTGTAGCTCAACTTTTCTTTCAATAGCTTCTTTTAAGTCCTTTGTAGAAGGTTTATAATTTTCTTTACTAATACTTCGCTCTAAATATTCACTAACTACCTGTTCGGGCTTCAAAGAAGTACCAAAAAGAAGGGAAGCAAAAGCTGCTACTTTTTCTTTTTGAGCAAGCAATGTTGCATTTTCTTCCGCCACCATAGTAGCAGAAGTGCCAATGCAAATAATACGATTTTGGGCAGCTGCTTTAATACGCCGAATAAGCATAGCAATGTCTGCTCCCTTACGCCCTGTATAAGTATGTAATTCGTCCCAAACAAGAAAACGAAGGTT
>JANWXU010000207.1 GCA_025057395.1 Bacteroidia bacterium
GTAAGTATAAGTACCGGGCGCTAGAGTTGTAGGAGTAGCGTAAGTGGCAGATGTTGCGCCTGGAATGTCTGTATTATTCAGCTGCCACTGGTAATTTATACCTTGGCAGCCGGTGCATTGAGTATAACTAGAGCTCAAAGTAACAGAGCCACCTTGGCAATACGCAGTAGTAGTAGGAGTTACGCTTACAGCCTGTTGCACAAAAGGAACACTCCCCTGCGGCATACTTAAACCTGTTAAAACACCACCTGCCTGACCCGGTGTAGCTTGCATTGCAGAGTTCCAATTTAACTCAACTCCATTAACCCCTGGCGTTGCCGTAACAATTACATTAGCCGGAAGAGCCGAACTAGACCAAACTATACCTCCCCCGCCACCACCTCCTGGCCCGTGGGTACAGCATGCATTACCGCCTTTTCCTCCATTTACGTTAACATTCAGAACTCCCGCATAGCTAGCAACATTTAACAAGATTGTACCCCCCGCTCCTCCACCTCCTGCACCATCATTACCCGGCCATGGAGTATTAAAACCATCCTGCCCATTGGCTTGAATAGAATTATTCGTAGAAACTAAAGAATTAGCTTTTATTATAATGATACCTCCCCCCCTTCCTCCATTAGCTCCTACAGAATTATTTTGATGACCACCACCTCCACCCCCGCCTAAGAATATTTTATTCTGCACATTATTATATACCAAATTGATTCCCCCTATTCCTCCCTGATTAGGAAGAGCACAACCACTCCAGTATCCACCAATCCCTCCCATACCCATATTGCCACCACCTCCACCCCCACAATTATGAGCATTCCCTCCACCTCCACCATTTGCTAGCTTTCCTCGAGCAAATTCCTGATTCACTATCCAATGAGCAATTCCCTCCCCTTTTTCACTAGCATCAGTAGTAGTGCTAGGTAAGAAAAATGAAGAAGTGCCACAAGGACCAAAATCTTGATTAGGATTGGTTACTCCTCCTCTAAATCCAGCTCCATTCATATGAATAGTTCCTCCTAAAGTCAAAGTACCTGACGCCTCGATCACGAGTACTCCCCCTGTACCTGTAGTAGCATTCCAAGCAGGACATGTAATAGTACCTTGAGTAGTAGCATTCGTGTAAGTACCTACTTTCACTAATTGCACAAAGTGGTTAGGATCATATGTACGTACTAGCTGATGTTGGAAAGTAATAGTACTACCTGAGATCGAAGCTATTATCTGAAACTCATAATTTCCTGCACTATTGTAGCTCGTAATATTTCCATAGTTAGTAGAGTTTGACTGGTCTATGGCAGCCCCTTTCATTTGAATTAGTAGTACTTTATCTCCTACACTAAAGCCATTAGTGCTTGAGACTGTAACACTATTGTTGCAAAGATTTATAGCCGTTACTTTAGTATAAACATTAGGGCAGGAATTTATTACTTGATTATAAGGGTCGAGAGATTTTTTGGGTTTTTCAACTAATAATCTATTGTTTGGAGTTTCTTCAAAAGGAAGCTTAGGTTTATTTATCAATTGCAGAGCTTGGGTAGTATCTATAAGTGTTTGTTCCCACTGTTTTTGACTAAGAAAATTAAGCTCTGATAGAGATAACCATTCTATCTCTTCAAAACCCCGCAAAGAACTCATCCACCTACTAAATATATCGATTTTAGAAGGATCAGCACTATAGACCTGAAAAAGCACAGCATTCTCCGGAAGATAATACTGCAAAAGCCTAATGTATTCTCGAACTTGATCAATTTGCTGGTAATAAGGGTCTGGGTTACTAGATTTTTCTCCAAAATTTGCTTTTAATAGCTGTTCTTGATCAGAAAATTTTACTTTGCAGAAAACACCGAACTTGCTGGTCGGAACCCCAGCTAATAAAGATGAGGTGCCATAAGCCTTACTAATACAGTATAGGAGTAAGCAGACCAAATAGAAGGAAATTTTTATTTGGGTCGCTAATGAAGGAGTAAAATTAGATTTCATAGCTTTTACACTTACGCTACTGCTAATTTAATAAGCTTCTATCAGTTCATCAACAAAAATAAATTTTTTCATATGAAATGATTAATTATTCGTATAATTTTAGCTAGTTAGAATAAAAAATGCATTTTCAAGCACAAAAAAATGCTAAGTAAAAATTTGTGTAAGAATAAACAACTTACTAAATGCAACGTTTAAGAGCTTTTATAATTGATCAATTTAGCAAAACCTTAGAGATAGCTGCCCAACTTCCTTTTCTGGAATGGCACTATATACCTAATTGTACCCCCCAAGAAGCAATAGAAAAATTTTTACCACAAGCTCAAATTTTAGTACTGCGCAGTAAAATTTCATTGAACGAGCAAACTCTAGCCAAAGCAGCTCATCTACAGCTTGTGATAAGGGGCGGATCTGGCTTAGAACATATAGATATAAATGCACTAAAAAAACGAAATATTCATTTAATTGCTACGCCCGCTGGTAATCGAGACGCTGTTGCCGAACACGTTATAGGAATGTTACTTTGTTTATTAAATAACATTGCACGAGCTAATTACCAACTTAAAAACTACCAATGGGAAAGAGAAGGTAATCGTGGCTATGAAATTATGGGAAAAACTGTTGGAATTTTAGGATATGGTAATACTGGAAGTACATTAGCTAAAAAATTAATAGGTTTTGGGGCAAAAGTAATTGCTTATGATAAATATAAGACAGGATTTGGTGATAATTTTGCTCAAGAAGTTTCCCTAAAAACTTTTTTCCAAGAAACAGATATCCTTTCAATCCATATCCCTCTAGATGACTTGAATTATCATTTTGTAGATGCTTCTTTTCTAAATCAATTTAGCAAGCCTATTTGGCTAATTAATACTGCTAGGGGAGGCGTACTAGACATTGTAGCCGCTCTTAATGCTTTTGAAAAAGGAAAAATACTAGGAATGGCACTAGATGTTTTTGAAAACGAAGATTTAACAACTTTTACTGCTGACCAAAAAGCAACGTGGCAACGACTTGTACAAGAAGAACGAATCATATTAACACCACATATTGCAGGTTGGACTTTTGAAGCTGAAGAAAGAATTGCTCAATTAATTGTGGAGGCTCTTAAGGATTATGCTCTAAAAGTAAATTTAACGTCAAAAGAAATTAATTAAGTTAAAAACTTGAATAAGGTAATTAAAATACTTAGGAGGGTAATTAAAATAGTAATGAGCCATTGAATTCGATTTCCTTGACGCAATATGTCTGAAAATCTTTTTTCAAAAATTTGATAATGGGTATTCATTTGTTCTTCTATTTTTTTAATTTGTACAGCAGTTAGTTGTTGTAAACTTTCTATTCTTATATTTACTTCGTTTATTTTTGCATCAATTTGTGCTATTGTTTTTCTTGTTTCTTCTCGAAGCATATCTATCTTAGCATCCACCTGCGCTATCTTCCTATCCGTCTCCTCACGAAGCATATCTATCTTAGCATC
>JANWXU010000208.1 GCA_025057395.1 Bacteroidia bacterium
AGTTTTTGCTGTATCGAAGGGGTGTACATCGGCGACAGCTGTTTTAAATTTGAAAGTGAATCGTGCTCCCCAAACACCAGTCGCTTCCAACTCGGGCCCCTATTGTTCAAACCAAGACCAAATTCAATTAGAAGCTACTGAAGTAGAAGGTAGTGTTACATATATTTGGAAAGGTCCTAATGGTTTTAATGATTTTAATCGAGTACCTGCTCCTATTCCGGCTTACTGGAACAATGCAGGAATCTATAGTGTTAGTGTTGTGACTGAGGAGGGATGTACTTCCCAAGTTTCTACTACTCGTGTTATTGTACACGAAGTAAATTTCGATTTACAGCTGCAAACAAATGCTCCTGTTTGCCAGGGCCAAAGGCTTAATTTATCTATAATTACCAACAATAATAGTTTTCAGTATTATTGGCAAACTCCTAAAGGTAACTGGAGTAGTTATAACCCATATTACGAAATTTCAAGTGCTACCTTAGAAGATGCGGGTATATATAGTGTTTTAGCTACCAATGGAATCTGTACTTCATCGGTGGCAACGGTAAGAGTGAATATTTTACCTATTCCTTTACCCCCAGAAGTAATTGTAGAGAGTCCTAGGTGTGTAGGGCAGACTATGCGCTTGAAAGCTGAAAGTGCTCAAGAAGGAGCAACCTTTTTTTGGAAGGGTCCTAATCACTTTTTTGAAGTGGGTGCCGAACATATTCGTAATAACGTTAATGCCCAAGATGCTGGATTTTATAGTGTGGTTTCTATAGTAAACGGTTGTACTTCTGAAGCTACTTTAAAAGAAGTAGTAATTAATGAGTATCCGGCACCATTAACAATTCAAAGTAATGCTCCTGTTTGCATAGGTTCTATATTAAAAATTTCTGTTGTTCCTCCACAGCCTAACGTAACTTACTCCTGGAGAGGACCATCGGGCTTTAGTGCATTAGGTAATATATTGGAGGTTCCAATTACAGACTTGAATCAGGCGGGGGGATATTCAGTAACAGCTATTTTGAATGGCTGTTCTAGCATAGCTTATGAAACCAGAGTACAGGTTTTACAGCGTCCTTCTAGTCCTATGGTTAGTACAAATGCTCCTAGGTGCGTAGGGCAGGAGGTTATTATGACGGCTACAGGAGTGCTAGGCGCAGTTTATATTTGGAGTGGACCGGGTAATTTTGCGGCTACAGGCGGTACTGTTAAAAGGAAAATGGAGGAGCTATTTTGGGCAGGTAATTATAGTGTAGCTGCCATTGTTGCAGGATGTACCTCCTCGTTCGTTAATTTTCCTATTCAATTACGTCAAGTTCCACAAGCGCCAGTTGCATTTAGTAACGCTCCTCTTTGTGTAGGGGCTACTTTAGAATTAACGGTGCTAAGTGCAAATGGCCATTCCTATCTTTGGACTACTCCCACAGGAAACATACTACAAGGACCCGGACCCGTTTTCCAGCGCCCTAATGTTCGTACAAGTGAAAGTGGAATATATACAGTAGTGGCTATTGCAAATGGATGTACTTCAGAAGCAACCCAACTAAATGTAATAATTTACTCTGTTCCTCAGGCTCCTCAAGTTAGTAGTGATGGTCCTTTATGCATAGGGCAAGAATATACTTTTATAGCTACTGGTAATTATCCTCAGTATGTTTGGCAGGGTCCTAACGGATTCTACCGGGTAGGAGGAAACATTATAAAACATACTCTCAATAGTGTGCTGGATGTAGGTGTTTATTCAGTTCAAGCAGTTCAAAATGGCTGTACTAGTGAAGTGGCAACAACGTTTGTAGATGTTAAGATGCCACCTTCTTCCCCTCTGCCTATAAATGATGGTCCTAAATGTGTGGGGCAGAGTGTGGTTTTGCGTGTTACTAATTTGCAGGCAGGAGTGGTGTATCAGTGGAGTGGTCCTAATAATTTTAGTGCTACGGGGGGGGTAGTAAGCAGAACCATTCATTCAATAAATGATGCAGGGAATTATAGGGTAGTTGCTATTGATGGTGCATGCACTTCTAGCGTAGGCATTACTTCTTTGGTAATAGATACTCTTAGCTATGTACCCCAGCCTATTGCAAATGCTAATGCGCTTTGTGCGGGCCAGACTTGGAATGTATCTTTAGTTCCTATAGCAGGAATTACCTATCGTTGGAGTGGACCCGGAGGATTTGTAAGTAATTCGCCCAGTTTTAGTATACCTAATATAGGCTTGAACCAGGCAGGAAGGTATTTTGTCACAGTGAGTAGAGGAGTATGTTCTAATACCGCAAGTATTCAGGTACAAGTTTCTCCTGTACCGAGCTTACCTCGTATTACTTCTAATTCACCTCTTTGTGAAGGTCAGACCTTAAATTTCAATGCAATTAGTAGTAATGCTGACTCCTATTTTTGGAGCGGACCTAATAACTTCACAAGTACTCTGCCTAACCCCTCTATCCAATCAGTGACTACTACTAATAGTGGAGTTTATTCTGTAGTAGCTGTCATTAATGGCTGTACTTCGAATGCGGCTACTGCTGCTGTTCAGATAAATAAATCACCAGGAACTATTACGGCAATAGCCCCTACAGTGGTATGTGCGGGTACTAATTTACATCTCCAGGCTACTACTGTTCCTGGAGCAGGCTACGTTTGGCGAGGGCCAAATAACTTTATGGCAAACATGCAAAATTTAGTACGTCAAAATGTTACTTCTTCTGATGCAGGAAAATATACTGTAATTGCTATTATTGGAAATTGTAGCTCTAATCTAGCGGAGGCGAGTATTGATATTATTGCTAGACCGCCTAGGCCTTTACTAAATACCAATGCACCCCTTTGTGAAGGCCAGACCTTGCTTTTATCTGCGCAAGCCCTTTCAGGTGCTCGTTACCTTTGGAGTGGTCCTGATGGTTTTATACATACCTTGAATTTAGCTACTATATCTAATGTTCGGCTAGACCAGGCTGGAGCCTATTCTTTTGTGGCTTTTATCGGACAATGTACTTCTGAGCAGGCGGTTATTAATGTAGAAGTATTTCGGGCGCCAGCCAATGTTTCTATCGCTGCTCCTACTTCTTTATGTGCGGGGCAAAATTTACAGTTGGTAGCTTCTTTGATGGAAGGCGCAAACTATATTTGGAGAGGTCCTTCAGGGTTTTTTGCAAGTGGTCATAATCCTATCATTTATAATGTTCAAACTAACCATGGAGGAACGTATAGCGTCCAAGTAGTAGTTGGAAGATGTGAGTCTGAAGTATTTACTCATCAAGTAAATGTTTATACTACACCTGAAAAACCTACTGTTTACAATAACGGACCTTTATGTGCGGGTGAGGCCCTTGCATTGAGTACTAACTTGCAACCAGGCGTGTCTTATCTTTGGCAAGGACCTGATGGGTTTAGAAGTACATTACAGCAGCCAATACTTTCCGCTGTTCAAACGCAACAAGCGGGGTATTATAAT
>JANWXU010000209.1 GCA_025057395.1 Bacteroidia bacterium
CTTCGTATAGTTATGCCTGCTCATCCTGGTGAATATACTGTGGAAAATATGAAAGTAATAGATGCTAGAGGTTGCGAATCATTGAGCGCCTTTTCGTCCTTTAAGTACACAGTATATCCCGAGGTGAAAGTAATTTTGATGCACGCAGAGCCTGCCAGTTGCACACAATCAAATGCTAGTATACAGTTACAAGCTCAGGGGGGAGTAAATGGTTCGTATGAATACACGTTGTTAAGTAATGGTCAAACGAATACCACCGGTAATTTTATGGGGCTAGGGGCCGGAGTGCACTATATAGCTGTGCGTAGTGGAGAATGTCAAATTCAAAAAGTATTCGAAATTCCTTCGAATGGCCCGCCTAAAGGGCTATCAATCATCGAACAAAATGGTATTCCGGTGGCTCGCTGGCAGGCAGTGCTTGGTAGCCGGGCGTATAACCTTCGATATAGAGAAGTCGGCAGCAATATGCCCTTTGTGGCAATAAATTCTATTAGTGCAACAAGTGCTTTACTAACAGAATTACTGCCTAATAAAACCTATGAAATACAAGTGCAAGCTGTATGCATAGATGGAAACTCCACAAGTTGGTCGGAGGTAATAAATTATACCTTATCTAGCAGTTGTCTAGCTGTTCCGTTTTTGCAAGTTACTTCCTTGAATGCTACAACCGTTAGTTTGCAGTGGAATAAAGTGTCTTTTGGAGCTATTTGCTATATCATTAGTTTTGGCAAAATAGGTATTGATCCTAGCTTATGGCAGCAAGTGATAGTTCCGTATTCAAGAAATACATATATTTTAAGCGGATTAGAGCCGGGGCAGGCATATGGTATTCGTATGCGTACTAATTGTCAAATTTGCAGTTCAACAGGGGGGAGCTTTTCTACATGGAGCCCTATTCAAATATTTACTTCTACTTTTCGTTTAGCGGAGCTTACCGATTTTACGGAGAGTTGGCTTTGGCCTAATCCGGCGCAAAATGGTTTCTGGATACATATAGCTAACCAAAAAGTTCAGTCTATTACCTTTTATGATCTTCAGGGGCGTTTATTGGATTGGTTCAGCACAAAAGGGACACTAGAATCTTCTCAAGAGGGGGAAGCTCTTTGGATATCTACTGAAAAATTAAATCCAGGGGTATATTTGATAGGTATTTTGGGGGAAAATCAAGCTCGTTATATGCACAGGCTAATAATTAATAGATAATTTTTAGAGATACTCAAAATATAAGCATAAGAATTTTTTTGTGAGTGTAAAAAGTACTAAGCCTAAAAGCCATATGTTATTTGGGTGTACGATAAAGGAGGAAGGTAGGAAGGGTTTTTTTCTTCCTACTCCAGTCAGAAATAAGTCGCTTATTAATTTTTGTGGAGCGTAACAAGAAAAATACTGTGGATTATTGTGTAGAACTATGTAGAAACGAGTGCTGTTTACACATCTAGTCTTGCGTATTTTGCATTTTGTTCAATGAATTCTCTTCTTGGAGCAACGTCATCGCCCATGAGCATAGAAAAAAGATGATCTGCTTCAGCGGCACTTTCTACTGTTACTTTTTGTAAGATGCGATTTTCAGGATTCATAGTAGTTTGCCATAATTGTTCAGGGTTCATTTCTCCTAAACCCTTGTAGCGCTGGACTGTTACTTTGGATTCATCTCCCCCTGCTAGTTTTTCGATTGCTCTTTTTCTTTCTTCCTCATTCCAGCAGTAGATTTCTTCTTTCCCCTTTTTTACCAGATATAGAGGCGGAAGAGCGATGTATAAATGTCCTTCTTCTATTAAGGGTTTCATATATCGGTAGAAGAAGGTAAGTAAAAGGGTACGAATGTGGCTTCCATCTACATCTGCATCAGTCATGATAATAATTTTATCATAGCGTAGCTTATCAAGTGAAATTTCTTCGTCGCTTCCAATTCCTTGTACTCCAGAGGCGAGAATTAAGTTTTTGATTTCTTCATTGTCATAAATTTTACTTGGGTTTGCTTTTTCGACGTTCAAAATTTTCCCGCGTAGAGGTAGGATAGCTTGTGAGCGGCGGTCTCTGCCCTGTTTGGCGCTACCTCCGGCAGAGTCTCCCTCTACCAAGAAAAGCTCACAGAATTTCGGGTCATTATTAGAACAGTCTGCTAATTTTCCTGGAAGCCCCCCTGAATGGCCAGCGCTTTTACGAAGTACAGCTTCTCTTGCTTTTTTAGCGGCGTAGCGTGCTTCTGCAGTTTGAATCACTTTAGTAATAATTTTTTTAGCTACCGAGGGATTCTGCTCTAGATATTCAGCAAGTGAACGGTTAACAATACTTTCCACAATTCCAGCCACATCTGAATTTCCTAATTTAGTTTTCGTTTGTCCTTCAAATTGAGGTTCTGGAACTTTAATTGAAATTACACAGGTAAGTCCCTCGCGAAAATCATCTCCTGCTATTTCGAATTTGAGTTTATTAAGCATTCCCTCCCTTTCGGCGTAACTTTTGAGAGTTCGAGTAAGTGCTTTTTTAAAGCCAATTACGTGGGTTCCACCTTCATGGGTATTAATATTATTTACATACGAATGAATATTTTCATTATAGGAGCTATTGTATTGTAGAGCAATTTCTAGAGGGTATTGTCCATTTTCATCAATACCTTCGATGTAGATAGGGGGCCTGAATAAAGGCTCTCGATTCTGGTCTAAAAACTGGACAAATTCTACTATACCGCCTTTGGAGAAAAGTATACGTTCAAGGGGCTGCTTTTTACCCGTTTTTTCATCGATAACTTCTTCTCGTTCGTCTCTAAGGATAATAGTAATTCCTTTATTTAGGAAAGAAAGTTCTCGCATACGAGAAAGTAAAGTATCGAATCGAAACTCAATATCTTTGAAGATTTCAGCGTCGGGTAAAAAAGTAATTTCGGTGCCTCGATCTTTTTCAGAGCATTTTCCTACTACTTTTACAGGTTCTTGTGGTACACCCCGGTGATAAATCTGTTGGTATATTTTACTCTCTCGATAAACTTTTACTTTGCAAAATGAGGAAAGTGCATTTACACAGGAAACTCCCACACCATGTAACCCTCCCGAGATTTTATAAGTAGACTTATCAAATTTGCCCCCTGCATGGAGCACCGTCATCACTACTTCTAAAGCTGACTTTCCCTCCTGAGGATGAATATCTACAGGAATGCCTCGTCCATTATCTTTTACAGTAATAGAATTATCTTTATGAATCGTTACTTGAATTTTATCGCAAAACCCTGCCATTGCCTCATCGATTGAATTATCTACCACCTCGTAGACTAGATGGTGGAGGCCTCTTAGTCCAACATCTCCTATGTACATGG
>JANWXU010000020.1 GCA_025057395.1 Bacteroidia bacterium
ATGCAAGAGCAATCTGGCTACAAATTTATTTACATTACTGGACTGGTGCAGAGTATTTTTCCAAATTTTTAGAGAATTTGAAAAATACTAAATTATTTTCTGACTACTCTTATTTCCTTCAGAGCCTAGAAAGTTTTCAACAAAAAAACTATGAAGAAGCAATCAAAAAATTACTATTGCTTGGAGATTCGTTTGCTCCTATGCATAAAGACCTACTTAAGGCAATTTTATACTTCGAATTACGAAATACTTGTCCTACCTACTATCAAGAATTGCAACTACTCAGTCACCACTATCCTAGCTGTGCTGGCATTCAATATTTATGGGCTTTAGCAGCTAGCGAAATAGAGGCAATTAGTCCTGCAGAGCTAGAAGATTTATTTTCGCAAGTATTAACTACTGCACCTTTTCTGGCAGAAGGATATGCCAACTGGGCAGTATATTTATACGAAAGAGGAAAATATACCCCAGCTATCGAACTTCTCGATAAGGCAATTACATTAGACGAAAAACAAAACAGCTTTTTCTTTAATCGGGGTATGATTTATTTAGCGCAAAACAAGCCTACTTTAGCATGGAAAGATTTTCAACAAGCCCAGAAGTTACAGTTTACTATTTCTAGAGAAGTACTTCAAAATTTAGCACATGCTCTCTTATCGCAAAAACAAATTCAAGAAGCCTACGAAGTAGCCAACTTTCTTTTTACTACAGAAAACTCTCTTTCTCCAAGCGAATTGTTTTTGCGTAGCCAGTTATATTGCGCACTAGGCAAATGGCAAGAAGCTCTAAAGGACCTTTATGCTCTTGAAAAACTGTACCCCACCGAACCTAAGATTCTTTGGCAAATTGCGTGCGCCCTTCAACAATTAGAAAAACATTCTGAAGCTCTAGTATATTTTTTACAATTAAAACCCTTTCAACAAGAATTTCCGCAATTGGAATTGTGCGTGGCTTCCTGTTACCTGGAAATAGGAAATTTGGAGCAAGCAGAGCAATGGTTATCGCCTCCCTCTAATTGCCTAGAATACTGGCTACTAAAAGCAAGATTATATGAAAAACAGAATCTATATGAGCAGAGTCTAGAATTTTTAAAGCAAGCTCCATCTACTTTTCTAAAAGACCTGCGCCTTATTTTAACCCAAGCAAACTTATTGCTTAAACTACAGAGACAACAGGAAGCTTTTTCGCTTCTTTACCAAGCAATTAAAGAGCACCCGAAAAATCAGGAACTTCTGTTATTTTTAGCACAAGTAGAAATAGAAGAAGGAAAGCGAAAAGAAGCAAAAGACCACCTGCTGGAGCTATTAAAGCAAGATGAAAATAATCTCCAAGGCTTACACTTGATAGCTCTTCTTCTGGCTCAAGAGGGAAAATATGAGGCTGCTTACGAATACTATACTCGTATACTAAACCTTTCGCCCCAAGACCCCGAGGTATTAGCTAATCATGCGAATTTAGCTGAAATATTAGGTAACTACAACCAAGCTTTAGCAGACTTAGACGCAGCTATAGCCCTTATCCCCTATGAAGCTGAATTTTATCTTCGCAAAGCAGAGATTTATAAAATTTTACATGACCCTAAAGCAGCAGAGGAGCACCTAAAAATGGCTACTATACTTCAGCAAGAGTCTAGAAACCCACAGAACTAGTATAGTAAACCAAAGCAACAGCAAAAGCAGCAATCCCCTCTCCTCGACCAATAGCCCCTAACTTTTCATTGGTGGTAGCCTTAATAGAAATTTGTTCTACATCAACTCGCAAAGTATTCGCTAGCATCTCTTGCATTTGGGGAATATATGGATTAATTTTAGGAAATTCCGCACAAACAGTAGCATCAATATTTCCTACGTAGTATCCCTTTGCGAGTAAAAGATTATTTACTCTCTCTAATAATCTAAGCGAAGAGATATCTTTATATTCCGCCTGGGTACTAGGAAAATGATAACCAATATCTCTTAAATTTGCAGAACCCAGGAGGGCGTCACAAATTGCGTGTACCAAAACATCGGCATCTGAGTGGCCATCTAATCCTTGGCTATATGGTATCAAAACCCCTCCTAACCATAGGGGGCGATTGGAAATAAAGGGATGAATATCATATCCAAATCCAATTCGAAAATTCATAAACAAAATACTATTGAATCAATATCTACGCAATCTTACTAATTTTTTATCAATTCTATTTTTATTTTTCTTGTATGGAGCGCAGGGGCCCTATTACTCTCTAGGAGCTCGAGTTTACACTTATACACCTAGCACTAAGTTACACCCTAGTGCCCTAACTCTCAAAATGCAAGTAGTATTACCCCTAAGTGGAGAATGGTACGATGAAAATCATCAAAAATGGCAAGTCCCTTTTTGGGTAGATGAAAAAAAAGAACTCACCCTATATAAAGACTTCTTCCTCCCTTTTTCCCCTAAAGATACCCTCTATTTATATTTCGAAGGTATTGCGTGGAGTAGTGAAATTTACCTCAATAATCGACTATTATTACTTTACTATCAACCATTCGAAGAAACATTAATTACTCTTCCGCCTTCCCTGCTTAATAAACAATGGAACCAAATTAAAGTTAAATTATACTCTCAAGGAGTAAGCTATGATTGGTATCCCCCAAAAATGCTAGGTATCCATAGAAATGTTTTTTTACTCCAAAAAAAAGAAGACTTTCTTTATTCTTTCTCCTTTCCTAAAGTTGTACAGGCAGACACCACCCTTTTTTACGCTCCCTTTTCTTATACATTAGCCTATAACCTAGGCGAAAGTACCTTTCGCCTAGATATGACACATATAAAAAATAAAGGCTTTAACACCATTTATTTTCCTTTCCAGCCCCCTCATCGCCTCCTACAAATTGTAGCGGAGTTAGGTCTTAACATAGCTGAAAGACCTGGAAAAATAATTGCTTTCTACAATACTTACCCTACTCAAACAGGAAAATATTACCCCGGATGGTATAATGCTGGAATTGTAGACTCCTCACAAATTAACAAATACTATCTTGTAGAAGAGTTCATAAAAGCTCCGCCTCAAAAACATTCCCACAACTTGTGGACTATTATCGGGCTTTTTTTACTTCTTGTAATTTGGAAACTCATAGATACTCCTAGTTTTAATCGCTTAGTAATGTGGCAAAAAGGTGCTACAGGAGCAAGCTCAGAAGCCTTCCCTTACCATCGATGGGTATTAAGTTACATACTCATAGTTCGAATAGTAACAAGCAGCTGTTTACTGTATTTTTGCTACCAACTAGCTAACTTATTTGAATACCCCCTCTTTAATTATTTTCGGTCCCAAGAAGACACTTTCGCCAGTTCCACTACAATTTTTCTCGAAATATTTACGCTAATAAGTATCTACAGCCTACTAAAATATGTGCTTATAGCTTTAGCAGGAACTATATATAGGTTCAGTGATCTTTGGGTAAAACTGCTAAACATTGAAGCTAGAGCCTCTTTTCCTACCAACCTTCTTTTAGTAGCTCTTGTTTTTATTGTTTGGATAGGATTACCATTTAGTCAAATAATTAGTACTTTACTATGCATAATACTCCTGGGAATTCATATACTTCGTAAGTATTACCTCATTTATAATGAATTCAATACTACATTAAAAATACCGGTTATAATAAATTTTTTGTATATTTGTATCGTGGAATGGGTGCCTTGGCTGCTTCTTTTATGAGAAAAAACTAATTCAAGTTTTGTTTGGCTTAAAAAGCAATTTTTCAGTCTAGCTTATAGCCTAATAAACACCATATAATGATAAAGACCATTCTTGTATCGCACGCGCCTCCGACAGACGAAAATTCGCCTTATCACACGTTGGCTAAGGAATGGAATCTTGAATTTGATTTTCACAACTTTGTTCATGTGGAGGGAATCTCTGCTTCAGAATTTCGCAAGCAAAACATAAACCCGCTTGACTATACAGCAATTATCTTTACCAGTAAGCAGGCAATAAATCATTTTTTTCGTATTTGTAAAGATTTACGCATAGAAATGCCTGCTGATACTAAATATTTTTGCATGTCTACCACCTTGGCTAATTACCTTCAAAAGTATATTGTAATCCGGAAAAGAAAACTCTACATAGGCGAGAAAACCCCTGCCGACATAATTGCTCTAATGAAAAAGCATAGTAAAGAAAAGTTTCTTTTCCCCTGTGGAGATAATACTTCCAATGAAATCACTAATGAAAATAGCGGCTGTGTTGTAAAGCCAGCCATTGTATTTCAAATGGTGCCTAATGATCTCTCTGAAGTCTTAAAAAAGCATTACGATATGGTCTGCCTTTTTTCTCCGCTAGGCATTGACGCCCTTCTTAAAAGTAATGCAAACTTAAAAGATTCTAATACGCTCATTGCCGTCTATGGACCTTCTACAGCAAAAGCAGCCCAAGAAAAGGGACTCCGTATCGATGTTTTGGCGCCCCAGCCTGATACACCGTCCCTTACAATGGCAATAGAAAATTTTCTAAAACAAAATTATAAAAAGGAACAAGCTAACCTTTGAAAAAAATTGGCTGTTTTCTCTCAAGCACTAATATTCAAACGCGGGCGCGTCTGGCTCTTTCAATGTGCTCTCTGGTTAGGAATATTCGCGGTTAATTTTTCACAAGCAACTCATTTTAGTCGTTTTGCTTGTCAAAATATAACGCCCCCCCTTCAGTGGTATTCCTGGCAAGATGCTTACTCAACTGCGCTTGCTCAGAAAAAAATAATTCTTCTTCACGTTTATACGGATTGGTGTTTTTGGTGTAAAAAAATGGAAAAAGAAACATTCGAAAGCCCAATAATAACCACTTTCCTTGACTCCTTCTTTGTAACTACTAAACTGAACCCCGAAGTGGCT
Source organism: Bacteroidia bacterium (assembly GCA_025057395.1). GTDB lineage: Bacteria > Bacteroidota > Bacteroidia > J057 > JANWXU01 > JANWXU01. The sequence goes on from JANWXU010000020.1 coordinate 4,855, forward strand.
AATAAATATGTATACAAAAATAAAGAGTATACTGCCAGGGAACTTTTCTTCAAACTGGCTGATGACCAAGCCGGTACTTATCCTACACTTATTATCATTATTCCCTCTGAAAATGCCTATTTTGATAAAGTTTATACTTTAGTTGGCTATTTTTCTGCAAAAGAGTTACTCGCATTATTAAAAGATATTAAGAAGCGCAATCCATAAATTATTCAATTGCGCGTATCTACGCCCCAATTCAGCCTTTTACGCAGAGTCATAAAGTAGCTTTGTTCTTTTAATTTCACCAAGCGAACTTTGAAAGATGACTTTTTTATTGCAATTTCTATTGAATTATTCACCAAAATTGTTCGATTATCAATAGCAATAAGCGCCTGCCCGCTGCGACTTTCAATTTCAAAAGAAATAACTACCCTATCGGGTAAAATTACTGGCCTTACTGTTAAAGAATGAGGGGCTATAGGGGTTAAAACAAAAACATCAGAAATAGGAAAAATTATAGGACCGCCGCAAGCTAAAGAGTAAGCTGTAGAACCTGTAGGAGTAGCAATAATTAATCCATCTGCCCAATAAGAGTTCATGAATTCTCCATTTACAAAAGTATGCACAGTAATCATCTCATTTGTATTGCTTTTGTGAATAGTAACTTCATTTAAGCCGTAATTATGCATTCCAAATATAGGAGCATTGGTTTCTACTTCTACTAAAGAGCGACTTTCTTCTCTCCATGCTCCTCGCTGTAAGTCTTGAGTTGCTGTTATTAAATCATATTGCGAAACACCTGCTAAAAACCCTAAACGCCCTACATTTACACCAAGAATCGCTAAATTAGCTTCTATTGCAAATGGTACAGACTGTAAAATCGTGCCATCTCCACCAATACTATACAAAAAATCAAAACCTTGAATTTCTTGATAGCTCCGAAAAGTAGGCAATTTATAGTCTTTTAGTACTTCGCTATTTAGTAATTCTTCTGCGTAAAGGTGATAAACAGTGTACTCAATTTTCTCTAAATCTAGAAATCGGAAAAATGAAGCAAGTGCAGAAAAACAGGTATTTTTAGTTAGTCTACCATACAGAACTATTTTCATTGAAGAACTATGGATGAAGTTAGTTTTCAGAGTGCTAAATTATTTTTTTCTAGTTAATAATAATTTTTTTGTAGTCTAGCTTTCGTTAAATAAGTCTCTTTGAAAAAATATAATTCCTTTTATTTATATTTAATATTTAAATTCCCAATAAATCTAGAGCTCTAATAAATTGAGGTTTACTTCTAGCCTTATCCCTTATTACTCTGCACACGTATGCTTTTAAAGTTATCATGCCTTTGGATTTTGTGTTTTTTTCTACTCATAGAGAAGAATGCTTTTTCCCAACAAACACAACTTTTTACTCCTCTTACCGCCCAACAAACAGGAATTACTTTCCGAAATACCAGTGATGCACAAGTTTACAAAATTAATCCTGCAATTTACACGGATTTCTTTAACGGGGGGGGCATCGCCGTAGGAGACATCAATAACGATAACCTACCCGATATCCTTTTCACTGGAAACACTACAGCGCCTCGCCTTTACCTTAACTTAGGCAATCTTCAGTTCCAAGATATTACTGAAAAAGCCAAAATTTCACTCACCGGCTGGGCCACTAGTGCCGCAATAGTGGACCTCAACAACGATGGCTATTTAGATATTTTCATTTGCCGCTCAGGAGCTTCAGATAGTACTTTATTAAGCAACGTCGTTTTCATCAATAATCGTGATTTAACTTTTTCTGAAAAAACCCAGGAACTAAAATTAGACCAGGATAAGTCTTATACCCTCTATGCCGCCTTTCTAGACTACGACAAAGACAGTGACCTAGATATTTACCTAGTAAATGCTCCAGACTTTGAAGCACTCAAAAAAAGCCCTCCCCATTTACCTCAAGCATTCAAGGCTGAAATTATCCGATCTAAAATTAGTCCTCATGAAATGATGCAACTAGAAGGTCCCAGACTAAAAATTTCTTTCAAAGGAAGTGATAAGTTGCTACGCAACGACCTAGAAAAGGGCTTTGTCGATGTGACAGCGCTAGCCCAATTACCTCAAGAAACAGGCATGGGCCTACATGCCGCTATCATAGACGCCAACAACGATTCATGGCCCGATATTTACGTTTGCAACGACTTTATTGGCCCCGACTACTTATACATTAACCAAAAAGACGGCACCTTTGTGGATAGCGCTTTTTACTACTTCAAACAAATGAGTTTTTCTTCAATGTGTGCTGATTTTGGAGACCTAGATAATGATGGCGAACCCGAAGCACTTATTACCGAAATGCTTCCCTATGAACCATTTCGCGAAAAAGCTTTTATCTCCTATTACCCCATTTACTACTACGAAAAAATCTTTACCCCTATAAAAAAGCGATTGCCCCAATACTTAAAAAACTCTTTATTTCGAAAAGTGGGCGGTAAATGGCTAGCAGAAGTAGCCCATTACACAAATCTAGCTCGCACAGATTGGAGCTGGAGCGCCTTAATTGCCGATTTTAATAACGATGCGTGGCAAGATATTTTTATTAGCACGGGTATGGCAGTTGAATTTAATTATCTAGATTTTTATACCTACCAAAATAACCCTAATCAAAAATTTCAACGGTACCAAAAACAAGAAGATTTAATTTATAGTTTACCCCGCAATCCTCAGCCCAATTTTTTATTTCTAAACCAAAAAAATTTTCAGTTTGAAAATGCTGGAAACCAAAATGGGCTCGCTTGGAAAGGAATAACTCCCGCCGCTACTTACGCTGACCTGGATAGAGACGGAGATCTTGACCTAATCTATAATAACCAAGATACTACAGCTTTTATTCTTCGAAATAATGTAAGAGAAAATTCTCAAAACCCTTTTTTTACTATCACTTTTGAAAAAAAAGATTTTATCCAGTCTTTAGGTGCCAAAATTTACTTAAAAGCTAAAGATTTATGGCAATTTCGAGAAGTAAGTATTTCCAAGGGCTACCAAGCTAGCACTGAAAACATAGCCCACTTCGGATTACCTCCCCAAACCACAAATATTGACTCCTTACTTATTCTTTTTGCAGATAATAAATTTTTGCTTTTTACAAATTTGAAATCTAACCAGATCTTCAAAGCAAAGTATGCGGAAGCCCAGCTTTGGCAAAATAAGTCCCTCTACGCCACCATTTTCAAAAAAGAACCCTTTTTCAAAAAAGCTTCTTTAATCCATGAGTATAAACATCAAGAAAACCCATTTATCGACTTTGAAACAGAACGTCTTTTATTAAAAAAATATTCCTGCCAAGGCCCTGGTATTAGCGTAGAAGATATTAACCAAGACGGATTAGAAGATATTTTTCTAGGAAATGGAGCGGGTCATGCTCCTATGATTTGGTTACAACAACCAAATGGTAACTTCATACCCAGCCTGCAACCTGGGTGGCAAAATGAATTTTACCAAGATGCTGTGGGTAGTATTTTTGTAGATTATGACAATGATAACGATAAAGATATCCTCCTTTTTTTTGCTGGTAATGAAACTCCAGTGGAAAAACCAAATAATTATCGAATTAGGCTCTACAAAAATCTGGGCAAGGGCCAATATTTAGAAGATACAACCTCCCTCCCTATACAATTACCTACTACTTGCATTGCTGCTTCTGATTACAATAAAGACGGCTTCATAGATTTATTCATTGGCGCTAGCGTTTTACCTAGCAATTGGCCTCTAGCTAAAGGTTCTTTACTACTCAAAAATAATAAAGGAACTTTTGAGCCCCAAACTCAATTGTCCTGGCTCGATACGTTAGGCATCATTACTAATGCTTTATTTTCCGACATTGATAACGACGGGTGGCAAGACTTAATAATAGTAGGAGAAGGAACGCCTATTTACTTTATAAAAAATGAGCAAGGTACCCTAAAACCTATAAGAACAAACTTAGAACCTATTCATGGCTTTTGGCAAAGTATCACTGCAGCTGATTTTGATAATGATGGAGATATTGACTATGTAGTAGGTAACGTTGGTAATAACCACCGCTATAGTGCTTCTCTCCAGAAACCCATCACCATTGTAGTGCAAGACCTGGATAAAAATGGCAAAATAGACCCTCTCACTTTTTTCTATGATAGAGGGCAACAAGTATCTCTTTTTAATCGAGACCTTATCTGTGAACAAGTTCCAGCATTTCGTAACCAGTTTCTTACTTATGCAGACTTTGGCAAGGCTAAACTTCAAGATTTCTTCAAAGTATTTCCTTACCAGCCCCAAAAAGTTATTACTATTCACACCCTTAGCTCTATCTATCTAGAAAATTTGGGTAATTTTCAATTTCGTTCCACCCCATTACCCTTCCAGGCACAATTATTTCCTATCAAGGGCATGCTAGCCTGTGATATAAACCAGGATGCATGGCTGGATCTTTTAATCATAGGAAACGAATACAATACCCATCCTAATTTTGGGCGTCAAGACGCAGGCAATAGCCTAGTGCTTTTAGGCCAAGGCAATGGTAACTTTACTGCTCAAGAAAATACAGGTTTCTGGGTATCCTCTGATGCACGTGCGCTTACCAAAATAAAAATAAAAAATCTTCCTTGCTTTTTAGCTTCAGCTAACCAAGATTCACTTTTTTTCTTTACCCTCCATAAACCTCAAAATTACTTCTACTTTGAATTTATTCCCAATGAAGCCTACGCCCATATCTATTTCAAAGGATCTACTCAACCCCGAAAACTTGAAAACATTCCCGTCACCTCTTACTTATCTTATTCGTCATCCAGCTCTTTTTTGAACAAGAACTTAATTGAAAAAATTATTACCTTTAACTCTACTCATCAGCATGTTCGAACAATTAAACCTTAATTTGCAAAAAGTCCTATGAATAAAACTTTTTTTTGCATCTGGACTGCCATAAAACTCACTTTGCTTTTTAAGCCTTTAGCAGCCCAACCCCTTTTTTATCCTCTACCACCATCTACTACTAACATCGACTTTACCAATACCGTCGATGATAAGCCCGAAATTAATGGGCTTAACTACCCCTACTATTACAATGGTGGTGGAGTTGCTGTAGCCGACTTAAATAATGACGGACTAAGTGATATTATCTTAACCGGTAATGGAGTACCTTCTAAAATCTATCTTAATTTGGGCAAACTTAAATTTAGGGATATTACCCAAGAGTCAGGTTTTGTTTTTCCAGGATGGGCAACCGGCGTAACCGTCGGTGATGTGAATAACGATGGTTATCTTGATATCTTTGTTTGCCGATCGGTTTCTGACAAAGCAGAGCTTTTGCAAAACCTTCTCTTTATTAACAATGGAAACCTAACTTTTACCGAAAAGTCTTCGGCTTGGGGGCTTATAGAAAAAGAACTTACTATCCATGCAGCTTTTTTAGACTACGACAATGATGGTGATTTAGACCTCTATACTCTTAACCACCCTAATATTATTAACTTTAAGGGCAGCCCTACTATGGCGGTTGATAGTAAAATGCGGGAAGAAGTAGCAAGACTTAAAATTAATCCTAACGACTACATTCAACTTACACCTGGCTCCACACTAATAGAAACTGGAACTGATAAATTATACGAAAACATAGGCGGTAAGTTTGTAGAAGTTACCCACAAGGCCGGTCTACCAGCCGAGCATGCCATGGGTTTAAGCGTTACTGCCGCAGATATTAACCAAGATGGATATGTAGATCTTTTCATTGGAAATGATTTTATTGGTCAAGATTTTTTGTACATTAATCAAAGAAACGGCACTTTTGTAGATAGTACTATCTACTACTTTCCTCATTTGTGTTACTACTCCATGGGTAACGATATAGCTGATATTAATAATGACGCTTTGCCAGATCTTATTGTTCTAGATATGCTCCCTGAGGATAATTTCCGAGAAAAGTCTGCTATTCAATATATGCCCTTACACTTCTATGAAACTGTATTTACTTCCCAAAATAGAAGAATTCCTCAGTTCATAAAAAATCATTTATATATCAATACTGGAAAGCCCCCTTTTCTAGAAATTGGGCAATTTGCAGGTATAGCTCGTACCGATTGGAGCTGGGCTCCCCTATTCGCTGATTTTGATAACGACGGTTACAAAGATTTATTTATCTCTAACGGACTTAAAAAAGACCTTAACTACTTCGATGTTTTACAAGGCGAAGAAATATATAAAGTGGGTGCTAAATTTAGCTTTAACCCCCAAGAAATGTTACGCAAATTACCTGACCTTAGGTTACCTAATTATATTTTTCAAAATAATAGGCAATACCGCTTTCTCCCTAAAATGCAAGAATGGGGAATGCTAGGGGCTATAAATACCAGCGGTGCCGCTTACGCCGATTTAGATAATGATGGCGACCTAGAAATTATTACTAATAATATGGATACCGTTGCTATCATTTATAAAAATCAATCTCAAGAAATATCGAAAAATCATTTTTTACGTATTTTACCCTTTTGGAAACCGCAAGGGGCTATCGCCTTTCATACCAAAGTTTGGCTTTACACGCCTGAAGGCATTCAATATCAGGAGCTAAAAACTACAGCCGGCTATCAATCTTGCTCGGAACCTATCCTACACTTTGGCTTGGGGAAAATCAATAAAGTAGATTCTATTATCGTAGTTTTTCCTAACCAACAAAAGCTCGTGCTTTTGAATCCTGCCTTAGATAAGCTTCATACCCTTTTTGCCACACAAGCTCTGCTTAAGTTTACTACTACTTTGCCAATTCAATCTCCGCTTCTTTTCGAAGACCAAACTAAAAAGCGAGAGCTAAATTGGAGCCACACAGAAAATAAATATTTAGACTTTGAATATGAGCGCCTTCTATTACAAAAAAAATCACATGTACCTCCTCCACTTGCAATAGGAGACCTTAATGGAGATGAAATGGAAGACTGTATAATAGGTAGTAGTGCCATGATGACTCCTACTCTCTGGCTCCAAACCAAAGAAGGAAAATTCCAAAAATTACAGAATTGTCCTTGGGAAAAAGAAAAACACGCTGACATTACAGCTATATTACTATGGGATTTAGATAATGATTCTGATTTGGATATTTACTTTGTAATGGGGGGAAATGAAGTACATAAAGATACTACTCTTCTGCAAGATTGGATCTACTACAACGACGGCAAAGGCAACTTTAGTAAATACCCTTATCCATTACCTGCTAATAACAGCAATTGCATTGCTGCCGCTGATTACGATAAAGATGGAGATTTAGATATTTTCCTAGGAGGGGGAAGTGTACCTGGCAGCTACCCGCTAGCTGCCGGTAGCTACCTAATAAAAAATGAAAAGGGAATTTTACAAGACGCCACAGAAACAGAGGCTCCAGAACTAAAAATTCCTGGAATTATAAATGCTGCCCTTTGGACCGACTTTGATAATGATAGCTGGCAAGATTTAATTCTTTGCCCAGAATGGCTTCCACTTCAATTCTACAAAAACGAAAAAGGTAAATTGAAGCGTATCGAAATAGAGGGCTTAGAATACACTTCGGGATTATGGCAAAGTATTGTAGGTGGCGATTTTGATAACGATGGCGATACTGACTACATAGTTGGCAATTGGGGCTTAAATAATCGTCTAAGCAACTTCGTAAGTCCCACCTCACCCTTAATTTGCATAGTAACAGATATAGATAAAAATGGCAGCCTCGATCCTCTAGTTTTCTATTTTCAAAAAGGACAGTATTACCCTGTTACAGCCCGCAAAGAACTTTTTGAACAGGTACCCTCCTTACGCAATCAATTCATTACTTTTAGTGCTTATGGTAAAGCTACTCAAAATGATATTTATAAAAATGTTTCTCTTGAGGGTTCTCTGCGCTATGAAATACATACACTTACTTCCTGTTATCTAGAAAACCTAAGTAAGGGAAAATTTCGACTCATACCCTTGCCACTTCAATTACAGTGGAGCCCCTTGCGCGGTCTTCTGGTAGAAGATTTCGATCAAGATGGCAACCTAGATATTCTAGCCACTGGTAATTCACAAGAACCTCATCCTAATTTAGGTTATGAATATGGTTCTCAAGGATGGTTTCTAAAAGGAAAGGGCGATGGCACTTTTGAAGTACTTCAACATACTGGCTTTCGTATAGAAGGAAGCGGTAGAGCACTCGCTTTAAGCATTTCTGCCAAAGAAAATCAACCTCTTATTTGGGCAACCCAAAATCAAAATCAAGCAAAAGTTTTTGGTCTTTTACCTCCTTTTACTCCCAAAAGTATTTGGCAAGCCCCCCACTTACTACATTCTTGCTGGCTAGAGCTTAGCGGCGGCAAAAAAAGAAAAATTGAATTTTACTATGGCTCGGGCTATCACTCCCAAAGTACTAGAAAAGTATTTTTTAATATCCACTCTAAAAACTTACTACAATACGACCATTCAAGCCAAACTTTCCAGGCACTAAAACCTTAATCCTGCTTCTACAACTTCGTGTCTTAAAAAATACGAAAAATTCACTATTTTTGGCTTTAATTAATTTTCAGTAAGCAGTGTTACACCTATCAGAACAAGAACTTGTACGGCGCCAAGAGCTAGAGACCCTACTATCGCTTAACGTAAACCCTTATCCTACAGAAGAATTTTTAATAACTCACCATGCAGCCGAAATTAAACAAAAATTTAATCCTGAACAGCCCGAGCTGCTTGGTAATGTAAGCATTGCAGGCCGTATTATGATTAAAAGAATCCAGGGCAAAGCTTCTTTTGTGGATATTCAAGACGCTACTGGTAAAATCCAGCTCTACATTAATCGTGAGGAGCTTTGCCCCACAGAAGATAAAAGCCTATATGAAAATATCTTCAAACACAATATCTCCATTGGTGATATTATTGGAGTAGAAGGAACAGTATTTTTGACCAAAACCGGTGAAATTACTGTTCGAGTAAAAAAACTCAAGATTCTTTCCAAGTGTTTGCGTCCCTTACCTATGCCTAAAGAAGTAGATGGTAAGGTGTATGATGCTTTTACAGATCCTGAGCAACGTTACCGAATGCGCTACGTCGATTTGATTGTCAACCCCCATGTACGAGAGGTTTTTATCAAAAGAACACGCATTATTAATGCTATCCGCGATTTCTTTAACGCCCGTGGCTTTTTAGAAGTAGAAACTCCTATTCTGCAACCTATATACGGCGGAGCTACTGCAAGACCTTTTGTTACTCATCACAATGCTTTAAATATGAAGCTATACTTACGTATAGCTAACGAGTTATACCTTAAACGACTCATTGTAGGCGGCTTTGAAGCTGTGTATGAATTTGCACGTGATTTTCGAAATGAAGGACTTTCACGTTTCCACAATCCTGAATTTACACAGGTAGAGCTCTATGTAGCCTACAAAGACTACCTTTGGATGATGAATCTAGTTGAAGAACTAATAGAGCAGGTAGCTATTACTGTCAATGGTTCCCCAATCGTACATTACAATGAAAACATAACTATTGATTTTTCACGCCCCTGGAAAAGATATACCCTGCAAGAAGCTATCCTAAAATTTGCTGGTATTGATATTGATCAAGCTACTCTTGAAGAAATCCATCAATTTGCTTTACGGGCAGGTATCTCTCCAGAAGCTCATTGGAAAAGAGAACATTATATTGATGAATTAATTAGCAAATTTGTAGAGCCTAATCTTATTAATCCTACTTTCCTTATGGATTACCCTATAGAAATGAGTCCCTTAGCTAAAAAGCATCGTTCTAAACCTGGTTATGTAGAACGCTTTGAACTCATTTGTAATACTAAAGAAATCTGCAATGCATATTCTGAATTAAATGATCCTCTTGATCAGCGAGCTCGCCTAGAAGAACAAGCTGCTAATCGGGCAGCGGGCGATGAAGAAGCAATGATCCTTGACGAAGATTTTTTAAGAGCTCTTGAATTTGGAATGCCCCCTACTGCTGGCTTAGGTATTGGAATAGACCGATTGGTTATGCTCCTTACAGGAGCCCAATCTATTAAAGACGTTATCTTTTTCCCACACCTTAGACCCGAGAACTAGCACTTCAAATTTTCTAGTAGGAAAGCTTAGATTTAAAAAAGTGAAGTTCATATTACTACACTTTACATTACTATTCTTTGTGGTTTTTAAAGCATATAAAAATCCTCTCTTATTAGCTCAAATACCAGATAGCGCCGAGAAGGCTACCAAAGTAACTGAGTTAGCCCCTATTTCTATAGAAGATAATAATAATAAGCCCTCTATCACTCGTCTTAAACCAATAGTAGGAACTTACATCTATGCTGGAAAAAAGAATGAAGTAATAGAATTAACTCAATTAGATGCAAATATCACTGAAAAAATAGCACGTCAAATTTTTAGCAAAGTACCCGGCGTTTTTGTTTACGATTTGGAGGGCAGTAATCAATTAAATATTTCCACACGAGGTCTAGACCCTCATAGAGGATGGGAATATAACGTTCGCAAAGATGGAATCATTACTAACTCTGATATGTACGCTTACCCTGCAAGCCATTTTAGTCCCCCTATGGAAAGTATAGAACGCCTAGAGCTTATAAGGGGAACTGCAGCCTTGCAATATGGAGCCCAGTTTGGCGGCATGCTTAATTATATTACTAAACAAGGCGATACTACCAAACTTATTAGTTTTGAAAACTTTAGTACGGTAGGCTCCTTCAACCTGCTTAGTACCTATAACGCTATTGGCGGAAAGATAGGAAAAATAAAATACTATAGCTACTATGCTAAAAGATATAGAAAGGGCTATCGAAAAAATGAGCAAACAGATTACGAAGCCCAGGGAATTATTCTTACTTACCAGTTACTTCCTAACCTTAGTCTAAGAGCTGAATGGTCTCACTCGGTTTATATTTATCGCATTCCGGGTCCTCTTAATGATGCAATGTTTCAAAGAGACCCTACCCAAGCTACGCGTTTGCGAAATTATTATAGCCCTGATATCCACGTACCTTCGTTTATGGCCTACTGGTCACTTACCCCTAAAATTAATTTACAATACCAAGCTTCAGCAGTAATAGGGCAAAGAAGAAGTGTGATTTTTGATAGGCCTGCTACAATAAGAGATACTATTCAAGCTTCTACTTTGCAATATACTCCTCGTCAAGTAGATATCGATGATTACAATAGTTTCACGCAGGAGCTTCGAGGCATTGGGCACTATTCTATCTTAGGCATTAACGGTTCCTTACTTTTGGGATTACAGTGGATGCATAATCATATGCTAAGAAGGCAATTAGGCAAAGGAACCCCAGGCTTTGATTTCGATTTAACTTTAATTGATCCTGCATGGGGAAGAGACATGCGCTTTAAAACGCATAATATTGCTTTTTTCGCTGAAAATAGTTGGCAACTCCATAAAAACTTTCGAATAAACCTAGGAATACGCTTAGAAAATGGAGAAAGCCGCATGGGAGGTAAAATTATTTATTACCCCGAAAATCAAATTCCTGTAACCATGCCCCATAAATTTCCTTTGTTAGGTGCAAGCTTTAGTTATATGCCATTTAACGATGTGGAACTATACGGTGGTATTGCCCAAAACTATAGACCTACTTTATTCAAAGACATAGTACCTGCTTCTATTTATGAAAAAGTAAACCCTGAGCTAAAAGATGGCAGGGGATTTAATGCCGAAATAGGTTGCAGGGGCAGATTAGAATTTTTAGAGTGGGACATTACCCTTTTCTGGCTACAATATAATAACCGCTTCGGTACGCTAGCTATCACTGAACCTAATGGCAATTTTTATATTTACCGAACTAATGTCGGAAATAGTGCCACCAAAGGCATAGAAATATTCCTACAGACGCAAGGTCAACTTACCACCAAAACTCTTTTCTTTCTATTTACTGCTACTTCTATAATGGATGGCAGATATACAGAAGGTCAATTACGTTCTGGGAATGTAAACGTAGACCTTAAGGGAAAAAAAATAGAAAGCGTACCTGAGATAATTACTAGAAACGGACTTACAGTGCAACACAAAAAATTACGTTTTACCTTATTGCAAAGTTATACCGCTGCATCTTTTGCTGATCCATTAAACACCCCAGAACCTAACCCTACTGGGTCTATAGGCCTAGTGCCTGCTTATCTTTTGTGGGATTGTAATGTTTCATGGCAAGTATCTAAAAATTTCGAATTCAGAGCCGGTTTACATAATATTACAAATAAGCAATATTTTACTAAAAGACCTACCTTTTATCCTGGGCCTGGCATTTGGCCCTCAGACGGCAGAAATTGGAATATGTCTTTGATAATAAGGCTATAAGAAGCCATTTCTTCTACCATTTCGTAGAACTGCAACTCGATAAATAGAGAAATGTAAGTAAAAAAATAAGTGCAAATCTTAAATTACTTTAAGATTTGCATTTTGTTTTTGTATTAGGTTTTAGTGAAATACACAAAAAAGCAATGAAAATTCTTATTATTGAGGATGATAATAGAGTAGCCGAGCTAATTACTAGGGGGCTAAAAGAGCAAAATTTTGAAGTAGAATGGGCCAATACTGGAAAACTAGGTAAAAGTTTAGCCCTGCATAACGACTATGATTTAATTATAGTAGACGTACTTTTGCCTGATACTAACGGCGTTGAACTTTGCAAACAAATTCGTACCCAGCGCATAGATATGCCTATTCTTCTACTTACTGCTTTAGGTACTACAGACGATAAAGTTGAGGGTTTTGAAGCCGGTGCTGATGACTACTTAGTAAAGCCTTTTGAGATGCGTGAACTTATAGCCAGAGTAAAAGCTTTAATTTCTAGAAAACAGCGTTATTCTCTAAGTAATAAGTCTATAACTATTCTACAGTACGCCGACCTAGAAATGAATCTAATCACTAAAACAGTTAGACGCAATGGCAAAGAAATTACCCTTACTCCCAAAGAATTCAAATTGTTGCAATATATGCTTGAAAACCCTGAACGCGTTTTAAGTCGAGAAGAAATTGCGCAAAAAGTTTGGAATACTTACTTTGATACAGGCACTAACTTCATTGATGTATACATTAACTACCTACGAAAAAAAATAGATAAAGATTTTTCTCATAAGCTTATTCATACTAAGATAGGCATGGGATTTATCTTACAGAAAGAATAAAGAATACTGATGAAAATTCGTACCCGCCTTACACTACTATTCACATTTATAACAGCAACTATACTTTTGGGATTTGCTATCACTATTTATTTTTCTGCCCGCAACAATAGAGAAAAAGAATTTTATATTCAATTAAGGAAAGAAGCAATTACCAAAGCCAATTTGTTTTTAGAAGCAAAAGTTGATAGCAAAACTTTGCAAGATATTTATAAAAATAATAGGGCTATTCTTAGCGAAGTAGAAGTAGCTATCTATTCAAGTAATCAAAAACTCCTATACCATGACGCTGTAGACATTGATTTCGTTAAAGAAACTCCTAGAATGCTTCAAGAAATACTCCAAAAAGCAGAAATTCAGTTCTATCAACAAGATTGGCAAGTAGTAGGAATACGCTACACATTTCAAAATCAAAATTATATTATCACGGCAGCAGCTTATGATCAGCATGGGTATAACGAACTAAACAGTTTATTGAAAAACAGTTTAATGTTCTTCTTGCTTTCTCTAACTGTAATTTACTTTTCAGGACGCTTCTTTTCGCAAAAAGCCCTTGAACCTATTAAACAAATGGTAGATAGAGCGCAAAAAATATCTGCTATAAATTTAGACCTAAGACTCCCTTTACCCCATACCAAAGATGAACTCGCCGAACTAGCTAATACATTTAATCAAATGCTAGACCGTTTACAAAATGCCTACGAAGAGCAAAAGCGTTTTATTTTGCATATTTCTCATGAGTTAAGAACCCCTCTTACAGCCCTCACTGCAGAATTGGAGCTTTCTCTTCAAAACAATCACAATATGCAGGAATATAAAGCTGCAATCCAAAACGTATTAAAAGATACTCAAAAATTAGTGCGCCTGATTAATAGTCTTCTAGACCTTGCTAAAGCAAGTAGCGAACCTTCACAAATTTCCTTTAAGCCTGTAAGAATCGACGAACTGCTATTAGATGCTAGGCAACAAGTATTACAAGCTAATCCCGAATATAAAGTCACTATCTACTTTCAAACCCCTTTTGAAAATGAAGAACAAATATCTGTGTGGGGAAATGAATATCTATTGAAAATAGCATTCATTAATCTTATCGAAAATGGTTGTAAGTTCTCAACCCCTAGTGAGTGTGTAGTATCAGTAGCTTTATATCCCTCCAAAATTATACTTAGCTTCTCTGATAAAGGAATTGGCATTGCTAAGGAAGATTTAAAGAATATTTTTACCCCTTTTTATCGTGGAAAAAACAAGCATTTTGCCCAAGGGCATGGCATTGGGCTTACCTTAACTCATAAAATTATTCTTCTGCACCACGGAACTTTGAATGTTATTTCCCAGCCCTCCTTTGGAACAACTTTTACCGCTGAAATACCTAATCTTACCGTTTCCAATTTTGCGGTTACCCTTACCAACGTCACTCCACTTCCTCGCTAATCATGTGTTTATTTTGCTAGCTAGATAATTTTTTATATACTTTTTAGAAATATTGTGTTAATTTAAATTAATTTTGAGATAAGTATTGCTTTTTTTTCACAAAAGTCCATGTTTTAAGAGTATGACTTACCTGCAGAAGTATATCGTCTTTATACTTGCTTGGTTCTTGCTTTGCAAAGCAATAATAGCACAACAGGTGCCGCAAGAATATGTCTTGCACTACCTTACCTTCAATGACCCTATACAAGATGGAGTTCGAATGAACTTAAATCTACAGCCTATCAGCGGTCCTCACCGCTGGGTAATTGGAAACGCTTATACAGACCCTAATGAAACTATAGAAACACCAGACCAAACCCGGGTAGTTCAAGGAAATATTTTTGGTGCTCCTAGAAGTGGATACCTATATATAACCAATCCATCAAACCCTTTATTCCCTAATGCTGCATATAATAAAAGATCTACTTCTAACGTAGTAAGCAAATTAAATGCCCAGACAATTTGTACTCTAGGATTTCAAATTGTAGAAATTTCTTTTTTCTGGATGGCAGGTGGAGATGGAGTAAATGCCTATGGTGAAATTTTATGGTCTGCTCGCGGCTCTGATCCTACACCAGTTACTATAGATGGACAGCCTCTGCGTCTTTTCGGTAGTAGAGATAAATGGCAATATACTACAGTTTCGGTACCGGGTACAGCTAACACCAGCGATGTAGAATATTACATTCGATGGGTTAATCGCGCTAACAACGCAGGAGAGCCTATGGATCTATCAATTGGAATTGATGATTTTACTGTAAAAGGCACTATAACAAAACTACCCAGACTTTTTACTGAAATTCGTCCGGCTCTACCAGGTAACCAAGTTTGCCAGGGCACTACTATTCAAGTTTGTTTGCGACATGAATGGCAACTGTGCCCGGGTTTTTATCGAATTCGCCTTTCAGAACCTAATGGCGAATTTACTCCCACCTCTCCCCAAATAGGACCGCTGTTTCATAGTATTGATACTACTCCTGGGCCTTTTAATATGTATTATCCTTCTTGGCCCTGCTTCACCGTACCTATTCCCCAATTTGCTTCTCCAGATATTTGCTATAAAATTCGCTTTGAACGATTTACTCAATATCCAATAGGAGGGGTAGGTAATTTTGCAGTTGACGATCTTACAGGTTATCCTTTTCTTCCGCCTGCTGTAGATGGCAGACCTGCTGATGCCCCCTGCTTTGAAGTAATTAATTGTCAACCACGATATATTATCGATACTCAACCAGAAGGACCTCCCTTCAGTCCACGAATACCTGACGGTGCTCCCCCCACTCTTATTTCTCGAGAAAGGAATTGTGATATTGTTTGTGTAAATTCTCCATTAACTATAACTTTTGGTTCTCGTATTCAAGTACGTAATCCTAATACTGGCCAGTGGCAAAACGCGCCTTCCTACTTATATGACCCTGGTAATGAGTATATCGGACAACTATTGCGGCTAAATATAAGTGGAAGAGATACCACGATTACCGTAGTGCGACAAATTGGACAGCCCTTAAGAGAGCGCGCAGGACTCGCACAATACCCTACTCGAAACAGCCCGTGGGGAAGCATTAGCGACTTAGTGCCGGATGTACCTGACGGCTGCAATTATTACTTGCGGGTAATCTCTACCAATCCCCCTTCGATAGACTCAAGATATTGGGGGCCCTTCTGCATCCGACATTGCGATATTGAAACAAATAACTTACGTCCTGTAAGCATTTGTTATTCTTGCAATGTGAAAGCTGAAGATGAATTTCCCACAGACCCTGAGCGCTCTTTGGTACCCTATGATTGGTATGTATGTACCCGCTGTAATAATGCGCCAGGTAAGTGTGAAGGGTGCAATGAGGAGCAAAAAAAGATTTACCTGAATGCTTGTAAGGATACTATTCCTACTGGCTTACCTCACCGCTTAGAGCACGGAGCTTTGATACCTGTCTTAGTAAAAATCAATCGCTGGCCATGGCCGCAAAACGCTCCAGTAAGATATTCTCCTGGTGATATTTTCGAAATTGAATTGTGGCAACCTGTTTCGCCTCCCCCTAGCGTTCCGCCTCCACTAAGACCTAGTCACGAGTATCCCACAATAGCCAAAGTAGATATCGACCAAACGTACCAAGAAATTCAGAACGCAGAAAATAGGCAAGTAGCTTTTATGCAAATGGTTTCTAATACAAGGTGGCAACCCTCTAACCCTCCCCCCTCACAAGAAGCTATTATCTGGCTAAAAGTAATAGGGAGCGATAGAGGGGGGCCCCATCCTGCTAAAGCACCCAATCCTCCCCCTTACCCAGGGCCTTATTTCTTCCGTATTATTTCTAAAAAGAATCCACCCAATACCGCCCCCGATACTATTCCGGGATTTCCGCATTCGCGTATTGGAAATGTTAATTGCAAACCCCAAGATGCATTTGGGCAGTTTACTACTCTTACTATTGCCGAACCGGCCCAAGCTGCCCCTATGCTTATATTAAGCGATAACGTACCCGAATGTTACAATAAAAACGATCCTAATCCTAACGAAGGATATATAGGTATGGATATAGTACCCCCAGTGCAAAGTAGCTGCTATGAATGGTACATTAAGCGTCCTGGGGAAACAGAATTTAGCTACTTTTTTACTACCTGTCCTCCCAACAATAGTTCCTTGGGAGTAATAGTAACTCAGGGAGAAACTTATGAGTTTAAAGTCCGGGAGCGTGCCGGCGGAGTAAACCAAGGGTGCTTTGGACCATTTTCGGAACCTCTCATAGTGGTAGCAGGGCAAAATCAACGCATTAAATTCAAACTCAATGAGCCCCCTCCTTTTTGCATCGGGGATGAAGTAGTGTATTCTGTGGAGTTTGATGCTACTACCCCTACCCAGTACTCCTTTGCCGAGGCGCGTTTTGAGCCACCTACAGCAGGTAGAGTTACCTATACTGCTAATAATGAAATCCGCATCTTATGGCAAGATACGGGTATGTGCCGCCTAAAAGTGCTGGGTATAGTAAAACCCTCACCCCTATGTGAGCTTAGAGATTCAGCATATTTTGTAGTACGTTCCTATGCAGATCCTCTTCCTATTTTTGGAGGAAAATCTCCTAAAATTCCGATTTGCTCTAATGAACCTTTTTACCTATTCAACATTCCTCCTCTTGCCCAAATGAACCGAAGAAAAGACTTTTACGGCAAGCTCTTTGATTACGGTATGTGGGTTACGGATAAAGACTTCAAAGATGAATTAGGTCCTAATGACAGAATCAATACCTTTTGGCCCTCCCAAACAGCTATTGAAATTAAAGAAAATGTGAATAGTGACTTAGCCACGGAACAAGATTCTATCTTCCGCACTCGCGATGGCAGAGATGTTTGGAGGGGGGCTTTAGTAATTCCCGCAAGACAAATACCACCTGGCCAAGTTCGATATCTATTTTTAAGAACACGTAACGAAAATGGATGTGTAGCCCGCGACCCTATTACCTTGCTAACCCCACCCGATTTCATCATAGACGTAGGAAAAGATACCCTAATTTGCCCAGGGCAAGTATTCCAACTCAATGCCAAAACCTTATTTACTACCCCATTTCCAGAGGGAGCCGAAAACTGGAAAACGGAAATTATGTATGAATGGGAAGAGCACCCGGGTGTAACTTACCTTGACCCAAGAAATATTCCTAATCCTAAAGTACGTCTGAGCAGACCCGTGAATACCCTAAAAGTAAATGTCACGGTAACCTATAAGCCTGATGAAAATTCAGCGCAGAGCCTCACTTGTGATACTAAGTCTCGAGTACTAATAGTTCAAGTATATCAGCCTGCAGAAATGCAAGATAGAGTTTGCCTTTTA
Source organism: Bacteroidia bacterium (assembly GCA_025057395.1). GTDB lineage: Bacteria > Bacteroidota > Bacteroidia > J057 > JANWXU01 > JANWXU01. The sequence continues at coordinate 23,268 of JANWXU010000020.1, forward strand.
GATAGTACCTATTTCCTGCCACTACCCATTCGTGAAAATATGCCTGGAAAGTGGGAAAGTGGTTTTTATCAAAAGCCGCCTGACCAACTTCCTGTGCCTATCGAAGAAGAAAATAAAGTCCGTCTTGGCGCAATAGACCAAGTAGGCGGAGTTAGAATAGGTAGAGCGGGCACCCCACAAGGATATAAAACAGTAAGCTTTGTTTATCGGCATGAGTCAAGTGGTTGCACTGATACCCTACATTTAACTGTAACTGGTTCTCCAGAAATTGATTTCAAAGCTCTTAAGCCTAATTATCTTAAGTTTTTTCCCAGAGATTCAGCTATTAATTCTTTCTTAGATAAATCTTTAGGAACAGACCCTAACAGAAATCGGTGGCGAGTTTGGATTAATAAGCCCCACCTACCTAAAGCCGACACAAGTGTCTTTTTGAACCAAAAGGATCTGGAAAATTACTTTTTTGAGTATAATAAAATTTTCCCAGATACAGTTTCTTATTTTGTAGAACTTACTGTCATTTCGCATGAAGGATGCGCAGCTAAAGATACACTCGAAGTACTAGTAGTAAACGTCTATAGCCTTATCGTTTACAATGTATTCACCCCCAATGGAGATGGTGTAAATGATCGTTTTGTAGTAGAAAATGAGGGGGTAAAAGAATATCGGCTTTCTATTTTTGATAGGTGGGGAAATCAAGTATTTTTTACTCAAAACCCCATGGAGCATTGGGATGGTACTCGCAATAATGATGGTGTTACTAAAATGCAGGAGGGAGCTTATTTTTATTACCTTGAAGGTAGATTTCATAATGATAGACAATTTCAACGTTCTGGAAATGTTACCTTACTAAGGTAAGCTTTAGTTAGTTAGCTTAAAATTTAAAATCCAAAGCCGGAATTTTTTCCGGCTTTTTTATTTTTCGGCTGCATAAAACTTTACTGAAAAAACTGCGGAACCTTCTACTATTTCAATTAAAATCTAAATTACTCACAGAGCACAATACTAGTTAACTCAAAAAGACTTATTGTCACGCTTTATAGAACGTAAGCACAAAATATTCTAAGATATAAAATTTGAATAGAAGCAATTAGTTATTTTCATAAATATCTTTATATATTTACTATAATTCTTTTAAATTTTATAAAAATCAATTTATTAGAGGTAATAATTTAAAATAAAAAATGCATTGGCAATTAATACACTTAATCTTTTTAGTTCTTGCTTTTAGCTTAGGTAACGTACTAAAGGCGCAACCCTTGCCCGCCTCCTATGTACTATATTCTCTTCATTTTAACGACCCAAGCGAGTTACCCAAAATATTACTTAATAGTCAGCAACGAATTGCAGGCCCCAACCAATGGCTGATGAATAATAGCTATAGCGGAGCCCATGTAGAAAATCCACGGCAAGATAATGTAAATAGTGGGAATATTTTTAATGCTCCCCAAAGTGGCTACTTACACGTTACGAACATGCGAGACACCGCTATTGATAAAAATGCTGTTTTCAACCCTGCCGAAGCGACCGATGTCGTAACTATGTTGAACGTCAACCCCATTTGCCTAAAGGGCTTTCAAAAAGTAGAAATTTCATTTTTTTGGTTTGGCGGCGGTGATGGCGTAAATACCTATGCTGAAATTTTATATTCTCTTGGATGGGGGGGAACTCCTGAGCCTGTTCTGGGCACTAGCGGACCCATCCGTCTCTTTGGCTCTCCTAACCAGTGGAAATTTTTTGTAGTAGAAGTTCCACAGGTAGCTATGAAAGGAGATGTACGTTTTTACATTCGTTGGTTCAACAGCCGAAGTGAAACAGGTAATAATACTCCCCAACCCTCTTTTGGAATAGATGATTTCTCTGTAAAGGGCACTATTCTCAAAAAGCCTAGGATTAAAACGATTTTAGATCCGACTCCTACGGGTCCAATTTGCCAGGGCGGACAAGTACGAGTTTGTTTCGAGCATGAATTTGACCTCTGCGCTGGCGTATACATCGTTCGACTTTCAGAACCGGGCGGCCAATTTACGCCTAATTCTGCCGCTCGTGGCTTCTTCATTATCAACCCAGAATGGTACCCTAATGGTCGGTTTTGCACTACTATGCCTATCGGGCAGTTTAATGCCGCTGATGATTGCTATAAAATTCGTCTTGAGCGTGTAACGCAAGTAACCTCCGGGGGACTTATTTTCCCTGCAGACTCTATGTTTAATTATCCAGTCTATCCCCCTATTATCAACGATGGCTACCATGATGAAGATTTACCCTGCTTTAAAGTAGATTTTTGTTCTACAAGATATTTCATTAACACGCAACCGGTACCAGGCGGCCCTGGAGTAAACGTAGGGCGTCTACCTACCTTTATGTCTCGGCAAGAACAATGCGATGTAGCATGTGTTAATTCTCCCCTTACAGTACACTTTGAGTCCTATGTAGAAATATGGGACCAAAGCTTGCAGCCTCCGCGGTGGGTGCGCTCTCCTACTTACCTTTTTGAACCTGGTAACGAATACCGCTGCCAATTATTACGTATACGAGGAAGAGATACTACTATTGTACAAGAAATTGGAGGCGCAATTCAAGACCCTAATATTTACCCCGGCCCTGTACGGGGAGATTTTGGTTCTTTTAATGCCTCGGTACCTGATGTACCAGACGGGTGTGATTATTATTTTCGAGTCGTTTCTACTCGTCCTGTAGCCATCGATGCTTCTTTACGTGGTCCTGTTTGCATCAAGCACTGTGATATTGTAACTAATAACAACCGTCCTGTAGATATTTGCTATTCTTGTAATATAGATGCCGACTTGGAAATGCGTGGCAAAGGAGCGGGAGACCCGGTCCAAGCCCTTTTCGATTGGTACATTTGCCCTACGTGCACCACTTTTAATTGTATCAATTGCACAGCAGAAGATTATAAGCGCATTCTAGTTGCCTGCAAAGACACAGTTGTTCCCGAACGCGCAGAAAATCATCCCTTAAAGAATGTACGCGGTGCGCTTGTTCCCGTAAAAGTAGGAATAAATCGATGGCCGTGGCCACAAAATGCACCCGTACGTTACAACCCCAATGATGAATTTGAAATACAGCTCTGGCAACCTCAGCCTATGAATCCAGCTCCTCCCTTAAACCCTAATCATACTTACCCAGCCATGGGAGATGTAGATGTCAACCAAACATACGGAGAAATTGCCTCCTTTAGGGGTATTCTCACCTGGAACCCCTCTACCTTAGATCCCCCTCCTACTCGTGAAGCTATCTTATGGCTCAAAATAGACCCTAATGGCCCCAAACCAGCTGCCGGTACCTACTTTTTTAGAATCGTGGCTAAACGAAATCCTGGTGGCAATGATCGAGATACCATACCCTACTTTTATGATTTGGTTCCACGCCCCAATTGTGAATTATTTGACAACACCGGTCAATTTACCACTCTTAGCATTGTAGAACCCAGTAGTACTAAACTCTCTCTAATGCAGGGAATGAACCAATCCGATTGTGATGGAGAACGCACTATGATGACTGTATTCATAATAGGTGCCCAACCTGGTAAATGCTATGAATGGTATGTAAATGACGAGTATGTAAATACATATTGCTTCCCCTTTACGGGGCTACGTTTTATAGGAAGACCAGGCACGGAATATCGGATACGTGTAAGAGAAAGAGCTGGCGGTGAAGCTCGAGGATGCTTTGGCCCCATGTCTGATGAATTTAAGTTTACAATGAAGAAAGGACACCAATTTAGATTTGCCCTCAATGAACCTCCCCCCTTCTGTTTAAACGAAGTAATTAAATATTCCGTGGTCTTTGATACTATCACTCCTACTCTTTATACTTTTGAAGAATTTAAGTTTAATCCTCCTGACGCGGGTGACACAGTAGCTATTGGTAACAATGAATTTTATATTTTATGGAAAAAAGAAGGAACTTGCGATATAAAAGTGCAAGCTATTGCAAAAGTCAATCAACTTTGTGAATTAAAAAAAGATACTACTTTTCATATCCGCTCTTATAGAGACCCTCTCCCCCCCTACAATGAAGAACCTAAGCAAATTTATTTCTGCAGTAAAGATAGTGTATATTTACTACATAGTTTAGGCTTAGAACAAATGCTTAAAGATACCCTTACCTATGGAAAAAGTTTTCAATATGGTCTTTGGAAAAGCAATGCTGAGTGGGAAGCACCCTTTGCTTCTGATGAAGAAGGACAAGCCCGAAAGTGGAGCCGCCTTAACCGTATAGAAACTACACCTCCATTATCTTTCGATGCCGTAGCCAACCCTCAAATCATTGAAGCTAATAGAAAAATTTATTTACCAGGACTTTATATTCTACCCCAAGCAATAAAACCCTCAGAAAGCGCTTATTACCTCTTAAAAGTACGCAACACAAATGGCTGTGTAGTAACTAGTAAAGTACAACTAAATGCCGCTCCTACTTTTAATCTAAAAGTAAGTAAAGATACTTTAATCTGCCTACACCAAACCCTTGAACTAAAAGCACAAACTGAATTTCCGGCTCCCGCACCTAATGTTCCCGGCAATTGGCAGATGATTTCTAAATATCGCTGGTATTCTACTGATGATGCCTCCTTTATCACTGCCATTGATATTCCCAATCCTGTAGTAAAACCTACTCAACCCAGTACTACTTACTACGTAGAAGCCACAGTTGAACATAAAATAGGAGACTATGTCTTCAGCTGTGAAACAATTACTAAACCCGTTGTAGTAAACGTTTATTTTCCTCAAGTAGAAACTAGGTATGTTTGCTTACAGGATTCTATAGCGGTTTTGCCTACCCCTCTAAGGCCCGAAGCCCCAGGAAATTGGTTGAACCCAGGAAGCGTGCGACTAGCAACAGGTAGCCAAAATATAGAACATATTAATAATCAAATTGCTTTAAGCCAAGTAAACCGTGCAGGCAATCAACCAATTGGTATTTCTGAAAAAAGAGAAGTTACATTTTTGTATCAGTTGGAAAAGCCAGAGTGCATTGATACTTTGCGTCTCAATGTGGTGGGCGATCCAAAAGTAAAAATAAGTAGCCCCAAACCTAATCCCCTTAAGTTTTTCCCACCTGAGGCGGCCACTAATTCTTTTATAGATGCTTCTATAGGCAATGATAAAACTAAGAACCAATGGACACTTTGGGCAGTTACTTATGGAGACACTATCAAAAGTAAGGGGGGTAACTGGGAGAACTATACCTTTATTTACGATAGAAAATATTCAGATACTGTAAAATATGTAGTCAAACTGGCCATTGAAAACGAATATGGTTGCAAGCAAACAGATACCCTAAACGTGATAGTAATAAACGAGAACATGCTTGTAGTGTACAATGTATTTACCCCTAACAATGACGGTGTAAATGATCGTTTTGTGATTGAAAACGCAGGAGTAAAAGAATTTCATATTTCTATTTTCGATCGTTGGGGTATGGAAGTATTTCGTTCCAATGATGTAAATAATTTTTGGGATGGCACTAAGTTTAATGATGGTACTACTCTAATGCAAGAGGGAGTTTATTTTTATTACATTAAAGGAGCTTTCAATACTGGTGCTACTTTCACTCGATCGGGAAATGTAACTTTACTTAGGTAGAAAATATCACAATTATAAATAAGCCCCTGGATACAAAAAATGTATCCAGGGGTTTTTTATTTAACATTAGTACTAGCTCCTTTTTCGTTGTTGTGCATTTTTCTTCTCCTATGGCTAAGCTAGACTTTGCTGCTGATAACAAATAAATTTTCTGATGCTATCCTAGAAAATCATTTTTCACCTAAGTTGATGAGCTGATTATTGATAATTACTGCATCTAATCCCATCACTTGCGCACTACTAATCGCTTGCTCTGGAGTATGCACTATGGGCTCGCCCTGCTGGTTAAAAGAAGTATTAATTAAGCCTAAAATTTGATGTTTGTGATAGAGACAGTGCAATAGCTTATAAAGCAAAAGATTATCCTCTTCTTGGAAAAGAACTTGTATTCTTGCTGTTCCATTCGCATGGATTACACCTTGTAGGGCTTTATAAAAAGAAGGTAAGACTATAAAATCTAACAACATATATTTAGCAAGCAAAGAAACTTTCTTGCCAGTAACCATTTCAGCTACTTCTTTAAGCATAATAGGAGCTACCGGCCTGTACCATTCTCTTTTTTTACACTTCATACTAACTTTTTTAGCTAGTTCTTTGGAATTAGGTAGTGCAATAATACTTCGATTACCTAAAGCTCGGGGCCCTATTTCTCCATATCCATTGCATATGCCTATAACTTTTTTAGATAATAGTAAATTAATAGTCTGCTCAATAAGATTTTCAGGGGGTGAGGGTACTTCAATAATACCTAAGCCGTAATTGCAAAGGTAGGGAGAATGGCAAGCAACAACATTTCCCTTCTGCATCTCTAGCAAAGCGGCAGCCCCTAAGCTTAAGCCACTATCATTACAGCAGGGTGGAATAAAAACTTCCCGAAACCAATTCTTTTCCACTATTGCGGTATTAGCCACAATATTTAGAGCACACCCACCAGAATAATATAAATAATCGGCTTGTACTTTAGATTGGAGATGTTCTATTTTAGCCAAAAGATCTCGGGTAAATATATGCTGAAAGGTAGCTGCAACATCTTGAAAAAATGGCTCTTGAGTAGAAAAGTGATTTATCTTTTTACCAAAACTTTTATAAATACTTTCTAAAATAGCTTCGGGGTTATGCCAATATTGACGAAAGTAATCATTTTCTATCAACCATTTTTCTATAGTCTCCTCATACTTACCTAGGGCTGCATAGCCCATAAATTTACCAGGATGACTACAGTGAGTACTAGGTTTAGAGCCTATTATTTTAAAACTTAAGGCGTTATCATTAAAAAACTTGGAAAGGTAACTTAATTCCCAGTGGCATTCTATTAATTGAATTTTACTCTCTTTATAAAGAAAAGCCGAAAAATTACCTTGGCTAGCTCCACCATCGAAGTGAATGAGTAAGCTATTTTCCCGAAAAGGACCATAAAAAGGTAAACACGCTCCAATGTGAGCTAGCTCCTGAGGGCAAAGCCAAGCCGAAATTTCTATTCCTTGCCAATGCCAAACTTGCCAATAGGCAAACCCAGTACTCAGAGGAAATTGCAATTGCTCTTTTCCATTAATTTTTGCTTCAAAACGAAAGCGACCGTTCTGAGAAATAAAGGCATTTCCTACGAAAGAATTAACACAAACAAAATCAAATTCTTGTAGCTCGTTCTTTTGAATAAACAATTCTGCCAAAATAGGCTCTATATACTGGGCTAGGCAATTATCATATTTTTTCCGCGATACTCGCTCTAAGTGCAAATAAGTAATTACTTTACCCTGCTGCATAAGGCAGAGATTATGGTCGTGAATATACGCCGGGTAGGGTAAAGCTGCATTCCGGTCTTGAATACCATAGATAGCAAAAGTAGGTTTCATATGCTGCTTAACACACCACTTGCACTACATGAATTGCAAAAGCGTACCTTATAAAAGGAAAACTTAATTATACTCTACTTTGAAAAAAAATATAAAAGACCATGAAAAAATTTTTGTAGTTTCTATAGCAGCTAATACCCAAAAGAGAAGATAAGGTAACTAGAAAAAGGGGGGAAATAAAATTTTATACCCGAATCTTCTTCCAATTTCCGCGTTGTAAGTAAGCCCATCCAATTAAGCCAATCACCACCATATAGACGATTTCGCAAAGCCAAATAATCTTTAAATCAGCTTTGACAATAATAGCAGCCCAGTAAATATAACCAGCATATATAATTATAGTGATAATTTCAGCTAGTAAAGCAAAACGAGTAGCTCCCAAGCCAATAACAGCACTTATAATAACCCCTGTAATAGAATACATCAATAGAGAAATAACGAGAATGACAGTTAGCGGTAAGGCCAGCTGAATGATAGCTACTTCGTTGGTGTAAATTTTTAAAAACCACTCTGGGGCAAAAGCAAGAGTCGAAGCAATTCCAATACTTGCCAAAAAACTGAAACGAATAATCTTATAGATAGTAGGCAAAACTAATTCTGTTTTATTTTGCCCCTGTAAATTACTTACAAGAGTTCCTACTGCTGTAGTAAACCCCCAGGTAGGAACCATCAAAAAAATATAAAGCCCTTTGATAACTTCCGATACTGCTAGAGCACGCTCACCCATCTTTTCAATACATGCCATCATAAAAAAGAAAGAAGCAATGCTAGTAAGATGCTGAATAATAGTAGGTCCGCAAAGAGAAAGAATCTCTTTATTAACTTTTGCGTTCCAGGAAAATTTGAATTGTAAACCAAAATTTTGTGGATAGTGTTTGTAGAATAAATGTCCAAGCATAATAAGAAGTGCTCCAGCTAAAGAAATGGAAGTAGCTAAGGCTGCTCCCGCAATCCCCATCCGCGGGAAGCCCCAATGCCCAAAAATCAATGCATAATTGAATACGAAATTAATACCTGCCATTCCTAAAGTGCTGGCAATAATAATCTTATTTTCACCCACCCCATTGTAAAAGCCACGTAAAATATATATAGCAAACATAATAGGAATATCGAGTGTACGCCAAGCTAAATAAGTACAAGTAGCCTGATGAACCTCGGGAGAATATATTATTAAATCTAAAATCGGTGGAGTACCCCAAAGGAAAAAAAGAATAAGTCCTAAAGAAAAAATAATACTAATGAGAAGAGCTTGATTTACAGTAGCACCTACTGCTCGAGCTTCATTCTGCCCTACTCTACGCGCAACAATAGTCTGTACACCTGTACCCAAACTAACCGCAATAACAATAAAAGTATAATACCAAACACCTGCTAAACCACTTGCCCCCAATTCTACTTCACCATATCTACCTAAAAAAGCAGTGTCCATTAAGCTAACTATATTTTGGGCAAGTCCACCTACTATGGGTGGATAAGCCAGGCTCCAAATATTCCTCCAGCTAATTTCTGTACTCATAGGATATAAGGGTAGTACCTCTTATACAATTGCAAAAAAACCATCTTTTTATTTGATGGTAGGCACTCGATTTAACTTCAATGTTAACTTTGGGCAAATTATTATTATTCTATTTCTTAGAATAATTTACTTTTCAGGGACGAGCAAGCTCAATTTTGCCAGTAGTAGGGGAAGAGGGCTTAGCATAAGTAGATTTAGGAATTCGACCTGCTCTATAAGCAGCCCTTCCTGCTTCTACTGCCTTTCGCATAGCTTCAGCCATAAGTACAGGATCCATAGCTTGTGCAACAGCAGTATTCAATAAAACGGCATCAGCGCCTAGTTCCATAGCTAAAGCTGCGTCTGAGGCAGTCCCTATACCTGCATCAATAATAATAGGAATAGAAACGCTTTCTCGAATGAGTTCTATATTATGTGGAGTTCGTATTCCTAAACCACTTCCAATAGGAGCTGCTAGCGGCATTACAGCTGCACACCCTATTGCCTCAAGGCGCTTACAAAGAATAGGATCATCAAAACAATAGGGCAACACCACAAAGCCTTTAGCTACCAACTTCTCACAAGCTTTAAGTAATTCCACACCATCGGGCAAAAGAGTATAATCATCACCGATTACTTCCACTTTTATCCAATTAGTCTGTAAAGCTTCACGAGCAAGCTCTGCCGTAAGGATAGCCTCCTGGGCAGTACGGCAACCTGCAGTATTAGGTAGCAATACTAATTGAGGGTCTAATAACTCTAAAAATGTTTCTTCTTTTTGCTGTAAATTAACTCTTCGAATAGAAACTGTAACAATTTGCGCTGCTGCAGCTTTTATGGCCGCTAACATTAATTCGAGATTAGGATATCGCGCCGTACCTATTAATAAACGAGATTGAAAAGTTTTTCCACCTAAAATAAATGGGTCTTCCAGCATGATAATCTTTTATTCTTTCCAAAGATACGGAAAAAGTATTGTAGAAAGAAGAAAGACAATCGCATTCATAAGCATTAGCCCTGTAAAGTATTTGTTAAGTAATATACCATCCAAAGCCGCAAGGCAAAGGCGAATACTTAGTAATAATTGAGGTAATAATACGGGAAAACTAAGTACAGCCATTAAACCTACGGAGGCACCTGCAATAGCAGTAATAGCAGAAATAAAAGTTAAACTAATAGCAATGCCACTATTACCCAAACAAACAAGCCATAATAAAAAAATTAAATCCCCACGCGGGGGACCAACAAAAAAAGAAAAAACAAAAAAAGCGGCTCCTCCTATAACCACTAGTAAGATAATATTATAAATACTTTTAGCAACAATAATAGCTGTAGCGCTTGCCAATTGATATAGGTAAAGAGTTTGGCTTCGGCTTTCGTTAATAAAACTTTTAGCTATTGTATTAATACCAATAAATAACATCAATAGCCAAAATAAAACTACCCATAAAATAGGGCTTATCCCTTCCCGAAAAAAAAAACTTACCACAAAAACGGAGCTAAATACATAAAGCAATATTCCTCCTAAAGCTGCTTTACTTCGCCACTCGACTAGCAATTCTTTATAAAGCAAAGCTTTTAACTCTTTAAAAAACAAAAACACTATTTTATGATAAATTTATAATAAAGTCTATAATAAGAAATTATTGTTTTTGGAGGGTGTCTGCAATCAAGGCTGAGTAGTCGAACTCAGAAGCAGAACTATCAGGAATTACCTTTTTAATAGGATCATTATAGCAGTCAATTTGAACATCAAAATCATCAGGGCCTGGTATTTTCTTGTTTACTTGCCAACCCAGCTTTGAATCATTGTATGCTTTATGCATATAAATACTCCAAATAGGTAAAGCCATAAAAGAGCCTCTTCCTAATTCCGTTCTGCCAAAATTAATTCCTCTTTCGGCACAGCCTACCCAAACACCAGTCACTGCTTCAGGAGTGAAGCCTACGAACCAAGCATCAGAATTATTTTGTGTAGTGCCTGTTTTTCCGCCTATATCTAATTCATAAGGAAGGTTAGCAATAGAACGGGCATTTCCTGCCGTGCCTATTAAGGTTACTTTTCTAAGTAGTTCAAGCATGGTGTGGGCTATTTTAGGCTCTAAAACTCTTTGCGCAGTACTATCCTGTTCATATACTATCTCTCCATCTATGTTTTCAATTTTAGATACTACATTAAAAGGATACTTCAATCCCCCATTAGTGAAAGGAAGATAAGCGTAAGTTAGCTCTGCTACAGAAAGGTCTACTGTACCTAGTGCAATAGAAGGCAAAGGGGAAAAGTTGGCCTCTATACCTAAACGCCTACAAAGCGCAACAACCTTTTCAGTGCCTACTTTTTGAATTAGCCGCGCTGCTACTACATTAATTGAATTCACTAAACCGTAGCGTAGGCTCACCGCTCCCCCATAATCAAAATCTGCATTTTGGGGGCGCCACTTTTGTCCATCGGGAGCAATTATTGTAAGGGGTTGGTTCAGCAGTGTATCGCAGGGTACATAGCCAGCTTCGAAAGCCGCTGCATATACAAAGGGCTTAAAAGTAGAACCTACCTGCCTTTTGCCTTGCCCCACATGGTCATATTTAAAGAAAGTATAGTCTATTCCTCCTACCCAGGCAACCACATTTCCATTATTTTGATTAATGCTAATGAGCCCCGCCTCCAAAAAAGGAATATAATATTTTATGGAGTCTAAAGGAGAAAGAAGAGTATCTAGATAACCCGGTTTTTGCCACTGGAATACACGCATGGGCTGCACCTTTTCAAACTCCTTAATAATCTGATTTTCAGAATATCCTAAAAGCTTTAATTTCTTATATCGATCAGTTCGGCGTATAAAACGCCATAGCATATTAGGATCTTTTTCCCATGGTACTCCCTTAGTTTTCAAATAATGGTTTAGCAACTGCTGATAAGCAGATAAATGCTGGGCAACAGCTTTTTCTGCATGGATTTGCAAACGATAATTAAGAGTAGTATGTACTCTAAGCCCGTAAGGAGAAAAACCATGAACCTTAGCAAAACGGAATAGCCATTTTTTTACGTACTCCAAGAAATAAGGAGCTTTCCAAGGTGGTTTTTCAAAATGAATAATAGAATTTTGCACTCGAATAGGAGTCTTGATAAGGCTAGCAGCTATTGTAGGTTCAAGGATGTGGGCAAGTACCATTTGCTGTAAAACTTCATTTCTACGAGCTAATGCTCTCTCGGGTGCTTTGATAGGGTGGTAACGCGTAGGAGCCCTTAGCATTCCTATCAGCAAAGCAGCTTCGGCAGGAGTTAATTCCTGAGTTTTTTTATTAAAAAACTGTAAAGCCGCCGCTTTAATGCCCTGTACTGCGCCCCCAAAGGAGGCTTGATTTAAATAATGATGTAAAATTTCTTTTTTGGAAAATTTCCACTCTAAAAATAGAGCCGTAAATAGTACCTTTAGGTTTCCTATAAAACTATTTATTGGAATATGTTGATTTTGATACAACGCCCGAGCTAATTTTTGCGAAAGGGTACTTTTTATATCATAGCTAAATAAAAGATTTTTGAGGTTATGGGAAAGATTCCACCCTGAATGCGCATAAAAATAGGGATCTTCTACAACCACTAGGGCCTTGTAAACCCAATCAGGAATTTCGCTTGCAAGCGCTAGGTCTTGATATTCTTGGCTTTTTATTCTGCCTAACTCTACACCATCACTAGAATATATAATAGTTAGGTCTTCGTTTATATCTTTAGTTAAAGCATCTAGATTAGGGAGTGTAAGAAAAAAAAATATACTTATGCCCGCCCCCCCCAAGAACAAACTAGCAATAAGGATAAGATGAATTCTATATTTTTGTGCAATGGCAGGAATAGTGCTTATCAGTTTGCTAAAATTAGTCATCGTAATTCAGGGTACTCTCTTCCTCATTGTTACTGCCAGAAGTACGAGCATTATATTTAGAGCAGTCCAATTCTACCCTTAAATTTTTAGGTCGAGGAATTCGCCGCTTTTTATCAAGATTAAGAATAGGATCTTCGTACACTTTTCTAACATAATGTGCAAAAATAGGCATTGCCATCCGCCCACCATATCCTTCTGGGGAATATCGAAAGTTTACCTTTCTTTCGGCACAACCTACCCAAACCCCCGTTGTAAAATAGGGAGTAAAACCAACAAACCAACCATCAGAATGTTCTTGGGTAGTACCAGTTTTGCCTGCAACAAAAATTTCTTGAGGAACCTTATATTCCCAGTGCAAATTAGCAGCAGTACCATTAGTCACTACTTTTCTAAGTAACTCGGTCATTACATAACAGCTCTCTTCAGGAAATACTTCTTTGCTAAGCCTTTCAGCCGTATAAATTACATTTCCGTCTCTATCTTCTATTCGACTTACGAACTGTGGTTTGTGCCTTACCCCTAAGGCAGCAATAGTGGCATAGGCATTGGTAAGTTCAAGTACGGATAAATCAAAAACTCCTAGGGCAATAGAAGGGACGGGGTCAAGTTCAGATTCTATACCCATGCTTTTAGCTGTCTGGACTACATTTTCAGGGCTCACCCATTCATTACAAACTCTTGCAGCAATAATATTAATCGATAATGCTAGTCCTACCCACATAGGATACGCCCCCCCCACACTACCGTCTGCATTTTTGGGACTCCAGGTAGGAGGATCGCCCCATGGAAGATGTATCGTAAAGGGTTCGTTAGACACTTCTTCACAGGGAGAATGATTATTATCGATAGCTGTTAAATATACGAAAGGCTTAAAAGTAGAACCCACTTGTCTTTTCCCTTTGCCCACATGATCGTATTGAAAAAACTTTTGATCAATACCTCCTACCCAAGCTAAAATATTCCCATTACTTTGGTCAATAGTTACAATTCCTGGTTCTAAATAAGGCGCATAATAGATGAGCGAATCCCAAGGACTCATAATAGTATCGATTTCAATGGGATAAGACTTTCCCCATTTGAAAACTGTCATTTTCGTTTTTTTCTTAAACTCTTTAATAATCTCTTCGTCCTTTAGCCCTTTTTCTTTAAGTACCCGATAGCGTTCTGTTCGCATCATCGAGCGAATAAGGATACTTTTATCCTCCTCCCAGGGTTTTTTTCTGCCTTTTAAGTAATTAAAAAAAACTTGCTGGTGCTTGGAAAGGTGTTCACGCATAGCTTCCTCGGCGTGCAATTGGTGCCTAGAATTAATAGTAGTATATACTCGTAAACCGTCTCTATCTAAATCGGGACATCCCTTAGAACCATCAGCTTTACGCACCTTTTTTTCACACCTATCACACCAAGCTTTCAGCCATTGCCGTAAGTGTGTTCTAAAGTAAGTAGCAATTCCTTCATTGTGGGCCATCCGAGAAGTACTTTTTTTGATGCCCGTTAACTGCAGATATTCCTTTCTACGCTTTTCACTTAGAGTAGAAAAATTTATTTTTTGAAAAGCTTTGAGTATACTATCCGCCGTAGCTTTTTGTGCAGTATTATGTTGAATAAGTAAGCTTAAAACCACATTTCTACGGTGAATACAATTTTCAGGATTTTTTTCAGGATGATACACCGTAGGCCCTTTTAACATACCCACCAAAATACTACACTCGCTTAAATTTAAGTCTCTACAATCTTTATCAAAATAAAATTGAGAAGCAGCTTGTATTCCATATAGATTCCCTCCAAAGGGAACCGTATTTAGGTAATACATTAAAATTTCAGACTTGGTAAATTTGCGCTCCAGGTAAATAGCGGCTACCATTTCTTTTAGCTTCCTAAGGATGGAGCGTTCCTTTCCTACAGAAGTATCGTACAAATTACGTGCTAGCTGTTGAGTAATAGTACTTCCTCCCCTCACTTGCCCTCCCCAAAGCTTACTAACGCCTGAAGCAAACATATTTAGTACCCCTAGCATATCAATGCCTGAATGGCTATAAAAGCGAATGTCCTCCGTTACCACCAAAGCATCTAACATGGCAGCAGGGATTTCATCTAGCCGTACATTGATTCTATTATATTCTGAAAAAAAAGTGCCTAAAAGCTTATTATCACTAGAATATACTTCTGTACCAATATCACTATCAGTTACCTCGAAATACTGCACAATTCCTACTATTTCATAAACAGCATAAATAAGAAATAGGAATATAAAAAGCCCTATGGTCCCTACTATCCCTAACAAATACTTTCTTTGCCTTTGAAACCGCGGAGAAAAACTTACCGAAAAAAAAGATCCATTTTTCATGCCACAACCTATCGCCTATTTATTTGTATTTGTAGGGAATTTCTCCAAAATTTTATTCTTTAGGTAAGAAACACAGCCTGCGCTGCTGCAAGAATATCTTGTGCCTCCTTCGCAGTAGGAGCCTCCGCATAAATACGTAAAACTGGTTCTGTACCCGAAGAACGAAGCATTACCCAACTTTCTTCGCTAAAATAATATTTAAAGCCATCTAGGGATTCTACTTTAATGATATTATACAAACCTATTGAGGAAAACGAATTTTGAGCACACCGATCTAGTACTTTCTTCTTCTGCTCTTCTGAGATATGCAAATCTACCCTTTCTACTGCAAAGCTACCTACAATAGCATAAATTTCTTGAATCAACTCAGATAATTTTTTTTGAGTTTTGACCATAAAATCCATTAAAGTTAGACCCACGTAAATACCGTCTCTTTCCGGAATGTGACCCTCTATGGCTATACCGCCGGATTCTTCTCCTGCTACAAGTACTCTTTCTTGAGCCATTATCTCTCCAATGTATTTAAAACCAATTTTGGTCACTTGATAGGGCAGGCCATAATGAGCAGCAAGCTTGGCAATTTTAGAGGAGCAAGAAAAAGTACAAACTACCTTGCCCTTCTTTTTTTGATAATGCGCAAGATAGTGAATGAGCAATAATAAAACATGATGGGAATCAACAAAATTGCCATTTTCATCAAATAAACCAATTCGGTCAGCATCCCCATCTGTAGCTAAGCCTAACTGTATGTGCTTTTGTTGGA
Source organism: Bacteroidia bacterium (assembly GCA_025057395.1). Lineage (GTDB taxonomy): Bacteria > Bacteroidota > Bacteroidia > J057 > JANWXU01 > JANWXU01. Next base: position 39,210 of record JANWXU010000020.1, read on the forward strand.
TTAATTTTTGGAGCGTACCTAGATTCCGAGCAATTGGCTCAGGTGCCTGACCCAAAAAGGAAGGATTGTATTCACAACGAACAAGTTCTGCTTTAGGAAATAGTTTTCGAAAAATTCTTTGCCCACTTCCGAACATGGCATCATAAGCAGTACTTATTCCGGAAGCAGCAATTGCTTTTAAGTCAAAAGATTGCCTAAGGTAGTTCAAATAAAGAGCCTCCATATCGTAATACTCTACGGTTCTATTTTCTAGGAGCTGCTCAAAACAATCTTCTATCTCGATAGGTTCGGACGGTATTAAAGCTTCAATTTCAGCAATGGCACTAGTAAAAATAGGTCCTCCAAAGGGTCCTTTAATTTTAAACCCAGAGTATTCCGGAGGATTATGAGAAGCAGTAATCATAATTCCGGCGTGGCATTGCTTTTGCAAGGTAGCCAAAGAAAGCATAGGCGTGCTTACAAAACTTGTACTCAAAAAACAACGACAGTGGTGCAACCCCAAATAACTAGCTACAAACCTTGCAAAAAGAGCTCCATTAAATCGACAATCATATCCTATGGCTACAGAAGGCTGACTATGATACTTAAATAACCAAAGCCTCACCCCTTCACATACCCGACTTAAATTATCTAAAGTGAAGTCTTTGGCAATAATTCCACGCCAACCATCAGTACCAAATTTTATATTTCTATTCATTGAAGTTTCATTTAAGAGTTGGAACTTTCTGCGGAATCAAACGAATAATTCCTAGCCAATTAAAAAATAAAATGATAGGATAAACAGGATCTAGCTCATGCCACCGTAGACCAAAATTAGGGCGGGAGGGATATTTATGATGATTATTATGATAGGCTTCACCAAGCATTAAAATATCTAGGGGTAATAAATTTTTAGAAGTATCATTACTAGCGTGATTAACGTACCCCCAACGATGTGCATACCAGTTTATTATAGCTCCATGAAACGGCCCCATTACTACTTGGATAGGTAAAAATATGAAGTACATCCACAGCGGAGCACTAAATTGCCAGTACAGGAAAATATATACCAACACCCACGCTATTCTAGCCACATAAGAATCAGCTATATTATCGAAAACTTTCCACTCGGGTAGATTCTTTTTAAAGTTTTCAGGAATGCCAGATAAGTCTTTAAAGATTCGAGCATAATACTTTTTGGTTTTCCACATCAAACTAAATATATTCCTAGAAAACTTAGGAGAATGCGGGTCTTTATCTGTATCTGCATACGCATGATGGAGACGATGTAAAATAGCATACGCCCATGGGCTTAAATACGAAGACCCTTGGAAAATAAATGAACCAATATAAAAGACCTTTTCCCAAAATTTACTCATAGTAAATTGCCTATGAGCAGAATAACGATGATGAAAGAAAGTTTGGAAAAATAATGAACTGTACCAATGAATAACAAAAAAAATTATAACTAAATACATAAATACAAGAATAGAAGAAAATGGAGAAAAATTTATAGTAAAAATATCGATTTCTAAGACCTTAGCCAAGCTCAAAACGCAAAAGGCTGTTATAAACGGCGCCTGTAGGTTTCAGGGTAGACTCCCATAATTCAAGCGTATGTACCTCTAAACTATCCAAAACCAAACTAGTTTCTAAAGAAGGTAATTGGCTAGCTCGAAATTGACCAAAGCGTACGAGAGTAATATGGGCTTTAGGATGCCGAATGTCTAACTGCAAGTAAGGCAAGATAGAAACTGCTAGGCGGCAACTATTACATAGAGATAAAAACGAAGCATGAGTTTGATAAGTAGCCCACACCATTCGGTGCATATTGCCTGCAGGGGCATATATAAATTTGTCAAAAGCAAGGGTAAACTTCGAAAGCTTTAGGCACTCTTGAGACAATCGCTGCTGCAATAAACAAATATCCTTTTCTTCGACATCTCCTAAAAAAAGAACCGTCATATGCAAATTACGAGGCTGTACCCATTTAGGAGGACCTACTATAGACTGAATGACAGGGGTTTGCTCCTGATAAAAGCTTAAAATAGTCGTTTTTATTGATTCACTTAAAGGAATGGCAAGAAATAAGCGGCGCTTCATTGGTTTCACCAATCTAGTGCGAATATACTAATATCTGAATAGTACTCCTTCAAAAAATCTTGGTTATTTTTATCGATTATCTTTAAGTCTATCCTTTTTGCCAAACGGAAGGTGAGTATTTAAAAAAACAAAATTAAAAGTAATATTCTATAGGATTAGTTCTAATACTAGTTTTATAAATAGGAATAAAAGGGGCAAATTTGTCGCTAAGTAATTCGAATAGGATATCAATTGTGTACTGCTCAGATTCATAGTGCCCAATATCTACTAGCAGCATTCTTTGCTCGTTATCGAAAAATTTATGATAAGTAATATCTCCAGTAACAAAGGCATCTGCCTGAGAACTTAGGGCAACTTCAATTAAAAAGCTTCCAGCGCCTCCACAAAGCGCAACCCTCTGCACTTTCTCAATAGCAGCTTTTGCGTAACGTAAAGCCCCACATTGAAAAGTATTTTTTAATAGATCCAAAAAGTCTTTAATGGTAAGTGCCAAGGGTAATTCTCCTATAACCCCTGTACCACTTAGTCCGCTCAATAAGCCATCTTGTAGCTCTCCATTTTGCACCACAGCAATAATTTTTTCTCTATAAGAAGATAGTAACTGCTGAAATTGTGAAATTCTATGCTTATGTACTTGCCAAATACTCTTATTTTCTGAAGATTCTAATAGTTGCACCCAGTTACGAGCACAAAACAAATTTTTCAGTTCTTCCACTAATTGAGCATTCGAGTGATAAATATGCAAACACAACCACTGCCCTTTTTCTGGTTGTAAAATTTTTACATTCTGGAGTCCTAGCATGCGAGCCATGCGCTCACTTACCCCATTTTCTAAGACATTATCCAAGTTGGTATGAATAGCATATAGAAAAATATTATTCTCTATAGCCTTAAGCAAACACCTTGCTACGTAGCCTCTTCGATGTAATTGCTTACGCGGCGTAAACCAAATAGGATGATGGGCTACAATTAAATTACATCCCTTACCTATAGCCTCCTCAATAACTTCTTCAGTTACATCCAAGCATACTAGTATTCCTTTTACTTTTGCTTCGCTCTCTCCTACTATTAAGCCAACGTTATCGTAGCTTTCTGCTAGTGTTCTAGGAGCATATTCTTCTAAAAAATTAGCTACCTCCTTTACTATAATTGAATTCATTAGCTTGCTTGTATTACTTAATTAAAACTAGTGGTTTCTATCGCCCTATCTTTTGGTAAATACCAAACTTCCCTTAACTTATTGCAAAATCTTTTCATAAATTTGAAAATTGCAACTATATTGCACTAGTATCTACCTATTTTTGAGCAGTAAAAATAAATACAGTGATGCCCAGGAATTAGTTGTATTACTTAATTACTCCTTGAACCTGCAATAACAATAATGAAACAATGGTGAAAAATTAAAAAGCGCAGATGACAATACAAAATTTATTGAAACTAATTCTTTAAACTAAACATAAAAAAGCTTCCACTTTTAATCCTTTTCTGCACATAATGCAAATTCACTTAGGGTATCTTATCATTAGTAGTTTGATACTAGCTAGCTATCCTTTTATAGGATTGCTTCTTTTTATCCATAAAAGAATTATATTTACCCTAAGTAACTACCTCTTAATTTTTACGTTTGGCACTTTTTGGGGTAATATCTTATTTCATCTATTGCCAGCAACCCTGAAAAAATTACCTATAAAGGAAATTTTGATTTTCCTACCCTTAGGAATGTTGATAAGCTGGACCATAGATAAATTCATTCAACATAAATGCCAACGAGGAATTAATTCTATAGCTTACCACCTATTCAGCAATGACGTGCTACACAACTTTATGGATGGTATTATTATTCTACTGAGTTATGGAATTAGCCCCCTAAGCGGTATTTCGAGTACATTAGCTGTTCTATTGCACGAAATTCCTCATGAGCTCTGCGAGTGGGGTATTATGCTAAAAGCTAATTTTTCTTACCGAAAAGTCGTGCTCCTCAATTTAATAGCTGCTATGGTTGCGATAGCGGGTATGGGAGCGGCTTATTTATTTTTTCAACTTTTCCAAACATGGACACCATATTTTGTAGCTACAATCACAGGAAATTTTATCTTTATTGCTAACGCTAAGTTATTACCCTTAGCACTTCGCTCTACTATGCCCATTGTTACCTTTCGCAACCTTTTGGTCTTTTTCTCTGGTTTTCTACTCATTGGTTGCAGTAATTTCATTCATCCCCATTTACATTAATTGATATGATTACCCATATTAGGGGCAGCCTAGAAGAAATAGAACCTACTTTTGCCGTAATAGAGTGCCATGGAGTAGGGTACCTCCTAAAAATTTCCTTATTTACTTACGAATGCCTAAGAAAGAGTCAAAAAAAAGAAGTAAAATTATATACTTATTACCAAGTAAAAGAAGATGGGCACACACTATACGGTTTTGCGAGCAAAGAAGAACGCGCTCTTTTTGAAAGACTAATCAGTGTCTCTGGAATAGGGGGTAATATAGCCCTTACGCTGCTCTCAGGCCTTAGCATTTCCGAAATACAAACTGCTATTTCAAACGGAGAGGTTCATACTCTTCAAAAAATTAAAGGAATTGGAGCCAAAACAGCAGGAAGAATTATTTTAGAGCTAAAAGGGAAGCTACCCTCTTCCAATATTCCTGCAGAAGTTCAGCCACTTTCTCCTACAGCTGTTCTTAAAGAAGATGCCCTAGCTGCTTTAGTGAGCCTAGGATTTGAAAGAAAGACTATGGAAAATAAACTAGACGAAATTTTAGCTCGTTCAGAAATACAAAGTGTTGAGGCACTAATAAAAGCTGCTCTTAAAAATTAGTATTTATTACTTTGCATTCGAATCTTCAATTTGCTATCTTTGTTTCCTTAACTTAACGTCACCTTTTGAATGAAGCATCTCTACCTATAGCCTTAACCTCGTTTTAAAAATTGTTTGCTTCCGTTCTTGTTCTCGCTTTTCTCCTCTTTGCGTGGGTTTCTATAGAGGAGGCGTTAGCTTTGTGTACGATAAAAGATAGTTTTTCTAAAGTCTTATAC
>JANWXU010000210.1 GCA_025057395.1 Bacteroidia bacterium
CCTGCATAGAATACCCTTTTCCCTTCAAAACAGAGAAGGGCAATATCCATTCCATCGTGAGTTTGGCTTGACTTTTCGTCCTGCTTAAGCATTTTTCGTACCCCCAGATGCAACTGGTTTAAAATTAAATCCGGCTGTACTACCCCTCGCTCTAGCACAATTTGATTTAACAACGAATTGCCTATCATAGTCATTAAAGCTGCGGGAATTCCATGTCCTGTGCAGTCGGCAACAGCGAAAATAACATATTTTCCTTGCTGGCCAAACCAATAAAAGTCCCCACTTACGATGTCGCGTGGACGCCAAAAAAGGAAAAAATCGGGAACAACACTTTTAATGGTATCGACATCTGTAAATAGTGTACGCTGAATGCGGTAGGCATAATTCATACTTTGACTAATATCCCGATTTTTCTCTTCTATAATCTTATTTTTTTCTGCTAGCTCGTTATTCTTTTGTTCAATAATTTGCTTTTCCCGCTCAGCTCTTTCTCGCTCTAGATCTAGTAGCAGGGCAGCTTTTTCTTTTTCTCGATTAATTTCTTCTTGGCGCTTTCTATCTGTAATATCCCTTAAATTGAGTAAAATACCCTGCACCATAGGGTCTTGGAGCATATTGTTGCTAGTACATTCAAAATAGAGCCATCTACCTTCTGCATCCCGATGTTGTATCTGTAGTTGAAAGCTGTTAGTTTTGTTTTGCCCTTTTAGGGCATTTTCTAAAAAAAAGGAATCTTCATCACGCACCAATTCAAAAATATTTTGATTTACTAACTCTCCTACTGTATAGCCCAAACGAGACTGAATCGAAGGACTACAATACTTTACTCTACCGCTAGGCTCAGTAATTAATATAATATCATGTAAGTTTTGAATAATTGTTTTATACTTTCCCTCTGTAATTGAAATTTGATAAATAAGTTGTTCTTTTAAAGTTGCCGAATAAATATAAAATAGATCCTTAATTTTAAAAACAGAAAAAATATCCCAAGCTTTTAATAGAAAAATTACTAGAATAATAAGAATGATAGTTTCATTGAGTTTATACAAAAAGCAAAAAATAACTGCAAGCAAACCTATTACTTCCGCGGTGTAAGTACTTAGGAGCAAACCTAGCGCATAACGCAATTTTTTATAGAGTTGGTCGATATTTTTTTTAGAGCTGTTAGCTTCCAACATATTCTTAAATGGTGGGAAAAGGGAAAAAACAATTTAGATTATTTTCTATGAAGACTATTAGCTTTTTAGATAATCAACCTAAAGTAAAACCCTTTTATACTAAAATTGAGGAATAGGATGCTGATTTTCTTTCCATACGCCTGGCTTGAGTAAAAGCCCTAGCAAAAAATGAATCCCACCAAAATAGATATTTTCTAATTGAGGATTGCCTATAGGTAACTCATAAGATAAACCCAACAAGTATTTATGAGCATATTCCACGCCAGTAAATGCAATAAGAGTCTCTAAATTTCTTAGGTGAAAACCCCAATTAAAAAAAGCTTTAGACTCGCTAAAAAGAAGAGCATTTTTAAGCAAAGCGTATCGAATAAAAAAAGAGTTATGTACTAAAAAAGATAAACCTTGTCTTTCATAACTTAGTGCATAATTGAAATCAAAGGGGGAGCGAGTCCTATATTTAATTCCCCCCACCAAGCGGTAGCGAATAGGCAAAGAAATATCAGCATATATCCCTGTAAAATTAAAAGTAGGACGAGTGATGTGGTGCATACTTGCCCCTATAAAATAGTTAATTTCGGGATTCCCCTTGATCTTTTGCTGACGACTCCATAGCAGACTAATTCCCAAATCCGGACGAATTTGATTAAATGAACTAATAGAGTATCGGTAGGTGGGAGTAAAGCTAGTTCCCGAAAATTGACTTTCTAAATAGAGTGTAGACTCATTCAAAGATTTTTGTAATAAACCTACTTCAATTCCTGCTCGTAGTTGGGCATATCTTACCTTTGCCCCTAGAGGAACCACGTAAGCCCCTATTATTTTAAGATAATTAGTTCTCAAGCTTGCCCAATGCTCTGTTCCAACCAGAATTCCCCAGCCACCATCCATTAGACTAGACCGAATGGGCATCTCTATACCCAACTGAGATTGGTAAGCCATTTCAAAACCCGAAACTTCTAACCCATTTTGAGAAGTTACCATGCGGCGAAAAAGGTGCGAAAAACGAATTTGACTTTTTGCATCCTGTATTCCAGCTAGGGCAGGATTTACTGCCAAAGGCTGCGCCCAAACCAAAGAAGAGGGCATATCTTGTGCCTTAGATAAGGCTCCGATAAAAAGGAAGGAAATTATCCCTATTCCCCAAATCTGTAAAATCTTGAACATCTTTTTACCTTATGAGCAGTACCTGCCCACTAAAATACAACTCCTTTTTATTAACCTGCGTCGTTTTTATCTTAACCTTGTAAGTATAATTACCCATGGGTAAAGGGTTTCCTTGCTCATCATTTCCATTCCAACCTGCCATTTGAGTAGTTTGAAAGACCTTTTTACCCCAAGCATCAAAAATTTCCATTATTATTTCATTAGAAAGTTCCTCTATTTCTTCATTCGTTTTTTCCCAATAAGCTGGAATAGGACGAAATTTATCGTCTATTCCATCACCGTTAGGCGTAAAAGCATTAGGAAAATAAAAAGTTTCTTCTAAGATAGTAAAATCTTCCACTACTGAGCGGCTGCAAGCTCCATTACTAGCTACTAAAGTAACTCGAAAACGGCCTGCCTGACTATAACTATGCGTTGCCGTATAAGACTGAGAATAATTCAATACTCCACTAGCTGGATCTCCAAAATCCCAAGAGTATAGAAGACGAGGGTTTTCAACATTGTTTCCCTCAGTCAAATTTTGAAGAAGTACATTCTGGCGATATTTGTAAGGAACCTCTCTCTGTATATTTAAAGCTTTCCCCCCAGCTATGATATTAAACCTTGGTTCTGGAACAGGCAAAATTCGAAAAATAATATCATCGTAGCCAATACACCCTGTTAGGCTATCCCAACAAGCCGTACACCAAAAGTAAGTCCTACCAGGGTTCACATTAAAGTCGCGCGGATTAGTTCCTATTCGGATACTATCTTGATTTCGATAAAATCGTACTAACTCATTCTGCACCCATATAGCCGTATCCCCCCTCATGAATGAAGACTGAATTTTCCCGTCTTTGGGGTTTATAACTTCTAATGCCCGAATAACTGCACTAGAAGTTGCAAACCAATATTTTTGATTACACTTGGTACCTTGCTGAGAAAT
>JANWXU010000211.1 GCA_025057395.1 Bacteroidia bacterium
TACCTCTTTTAAGAGCTCTTCAGCTTTTTTTTTATCTTCTAATGTAATCTGTTCAGGATATTTGCTAGCATACTTTTCACTAGAATTTTCAGAACGAGATAAAAAAGCATTCAGTTTTTGAAGATATTTATCTAACTGATAACTTATTTTATCTCGTGTATTACTTCCAGAATCGGGTGCAAAAAGCAAGCCCAAAACCGCTCCTGCTGCTACCCCTCCTAAAAAAGCTACTAATAAACGTGTGTTTTTATTCATGGCTAAATAATTAATTCTAAATAATAAAATAAAAGCTTAGCGAGAAAACTCCAGTAAACCCCTACCTACTTTAATAATACGATTTTCTTTTAGAAATTGGTGATGAATAGCATCTAAAACACCATTCACGAATTTATTACTTTTTTCAGTACTATATAACTTAGCTATATCAGTATATTCATTCAAAGAAACTTTTATAGGTATTTCTTGGAAGTGTAACATTTCAAACATTCCCATCATAATTACCGCCCTATCTACATAAGCTACTCTCTCTAGATCCCAATTTTCTAGTTTATTTTGTAGTATTTGCGAAAAGCTATCATATTGTTGTATGGTACCATAAAACAATTCTTTTAAGAATCGAGCATCTTCCAAATTATATTCTTTAGAGCTCGGCAAATACAAACGCAAAAATAATTCTTCTAAAATTGAAGTAAAAATTTCATCTGCAGGACTATTAGAAACTAGGTAAGCATAAATGGCCTGCATTACCTTTATGCGAATTTCTCTTCTACTAACCTTAGCTATCCCTTCTTTCATGCCCAAAACTCTTATATAAACTTTTTAATTTGTGCAATTTGATTAATTCTATCTGTAGCTAGAGCAATAGCCGCCTCCTGGGGAGTAGTTTTCTCTTCTTCTGCTTTTTTCAGCACCTTAAGCGTAGTATCATAAATTCGTTCAACTTTGGCATACGCCTTTTTTTCGTTGTATCCCTCTAACTCTGTGTATACATTAATAACTCCTCCTGCATTAATTAAAAAATCGGGGGCGTATATAATTCCTTTTTCCTGCAGGGCTTTCCCATCTCGAATTTCGTCTAATAGCTGGTTATTAGCACCGCCAGCTATCAATGAAACCTTGAGTTGCGGAATAGTTTGAGGGTTTACAGTTCCTCCCAAAGCACAGGGTGCATAAATATCAGCTTCTAGCTTGTAAATTTCAGCTTCATTTACTGCAATTGCCTTATATTCTTTAACTACATGCTTTAAATTAGCTTCATTAATATCAAATACGTAAATGATAGCGTTTTCTTTATGAAGTCTTTCAATTAAGTAAGTTCCTACTTTACCTGCTCCCTGTACAATCACTTTTTTATTTTCTAAACTTTCGCTTCCTGTTTGATACTTTAATGCAGCTTTCATGCCCAGGTACACGCCATAGGCTGTAAAAGGAGAAGGATCGCCGCTACCACCCATATATAAAGGTAAACCCGCTACGTGCTTAGTCTCACGAAATATATATTCCATATCATGCTCATCCACTCCTACGTCTTCGGCGGTAATATATTTTCCATTTAAATTTTCAACAAACTTTGCAAAACGGCGTAGTAAGGCTTCTGTTTTAATTTTACGTGAATCTCCAATTATTACAGCTTTGCCCCCCCCTAGGTGTAAGCCAGCCAAAGAAGATTTAAAGGTCATGCCCCTAGATAAGCGTAACACATCAAATAATGCATCCTCCTCGCGCTCGTAGTGCCAAAATCGAAGCCCCCCTAAAGAAGGACCTAAAACAGTGTTATGAATAGCAATAATAGCTCTTAGACCCGTTTCTTCATCATAACAGAACATCACTTGCTCATGTCCTAAGCTCGATACCTGTGTAAATAAAGAGTCGTTTATCATTTGTAGGTAACTAGTTCGGTTCTTATATGTAACTTTATCTTTACTCTATCTACAAATTTAATTGATTTTAATAACATAATTAATTCTACTTAGTGAAAAATGACTTTATTAATTTTATTGCTACTCAAAGCAAAACTTAAAGAGCTAGTAAACTATGGAAAAAGTATCAGCATCTTGGAATGCTGGAAAATTATTTCTATAGGAACTTAAAGTATCTAAAGATATACTTGCTATTCCTACTTCTTGTTTATCTGTAGGAGATAGTAAATACTCTCCCAAAGGACTTATGATAGCAGATTGGCCATTATAATAGATTCCATTACCATCTACTCCAACTCGATTGGTTCCCACTACATACGATTGATTTTCGATAGCTCGAGCTATTAAAAGTTGAGTCCAATGAAAAATACGGCGTTCAGGCCAGTTAGCTACGTAAATTAGTAAATCATATCCCTCTCCACCTTTAAGGTTATTTCTAGAAAAAACTGGAAAACGTAAATCATAGCAGATAAGGGGACAAATACGAAATCCTCGCCATTCAAATATTATTCTTTTTTTTCCCGCGGTAAAAAAATTATGTTCCCCCGCCATTCGAAATAAATGCCTCTTGTCGTAAGTAATAAATTCCCCACTAGGAAAGACACAGTATAAACGATTAAAAAATTGATTAGCCTCCTTCACAATAATAGTGCCTATCAATAATGCGTCTGCTACAAAAGATTTTTCTTTCATCCATTCTAATGTAGGACCCTGCACAGGTTCTGCTAAAGAAGCTACATTCATAGTATAGCCTGTAGTGAACATTTCGGGCAAAACCAGTAGATCTAACTTTTGCTTCTGAATCGCTTGCTCGAACAATAAAGAAAGTTTTCTTCTATTTTCTTCAGGATTTTCCCAGGCTAAGTCTGCCTGCACACACCCTATTGTTAATGAAGATAAAGCCATTTTTTAAACTTTTTTAAGCTTTGCTGCTGCTGCCTGTAATGTTTCATTTTTTTTAGCAAAACAAAAACGAATAACATGATCGTCAGTATTATTATTTCTTAATACCGAGACCGGAATAGCTGAAACTCCATAATTTTCAATAAGAGAATTGACAAATTCAGTATCCGAAGCATTAGAGATATTTTTATAAGAAAACAGAATAAAATAACTTCCTTGGCTAGGCAGGGAGGTAAAGCGAGTAGGCTTCATGAGTTCTAGAAACATATCTCTTTTAGATTGGTAAAGGGTCTTTATTTCATTGAGCTTTTGGGGATACTTTTCTAAATAGTGGGCTATTGCATATTGCATAGGTGTAGTAGTCGAGAAAGTAAGATATTGATGTACCTTTCGAAATTCTGCCGTCAAGGGCGTAGGCGCTAAACAGTAGCCTATTT
>JANWXU010000212.1 GCA_025057395.1 Bacteroidia bacterium
CCTAATAATAGACCTTGTGTTATTTCCTTGCTAGGTTTTAAGAGTTTGAATTGTAATTCATAAGGGTTAATTCCGCTTTGGGAGTAAATAGTCTGTTCTTTGCATAAGTAAAAAATTAAAAAAACTGCTTGTATCCACCGAACTTTTATTGTTTTTTTAAGCTGGTAAGTGAACTTTAATTGCATGAAAGCTTACTTCTCTAAGCCTTGCAAAATTTCTTTAAGTGCCGCTAATTTAGCTTGTGCATCTTTTTGTTTTTGCTTTTCTCGCTCCACTACTTCTGGTTTTGCATTTTCTAAAAACTTAGAGTTGTTGAGCTTTTTATTTACTATCTCTAGAAAACCTTCGGTATACTCAATTTCTTGTTGAAGCTTTCTTTTTTCAGCTTCTAGATCTATACAGGCCAGAGGAACAAAGAATTCATGATTTTTCACTAAAACTGAGGCACTTCCTTGTGGTTGGCTATCAGTAAATTCAAATTTTTCAATAGCTATAAATTTACGAAACAAGGGCTCATATTTTTGAAATAAAGCGGTTCGTTGAGTCTTAATATATAGGTCAGTAGATTGCTTTGTAGGAATATTTTTTTCGATACGTAATGCTCTTAGAGCCGTAATACTTTCATGTACAAGCTCCATTTCTTCTAAAATTGCATTGTTGACAACTGTGGGCTCAAATAGTTTTTGCACAATAAGGCATTCGTGAGCTTCTCTTTCTTTTAAGAGGTGCCAAATTTCTTCGGTAATGAACGGAATAAAAGGATGTAAAAGTTGCAATAAATACTCGAAGATTTTTACTGTGTTTTCATAAGCTTTTTCCGATACCTTTTGGCCTACAGCAGGCTTTATCATCTCTAAGTACCAACTGCAGAAATCGTCCCAGGTAAGCTTGTAAACAAGCATTAAAGCGTCTGCTATTCTGAAATTTTCAAACAAATGAATAAGCTCCTGGGCAGCAGCATGAATTTTCGCATTTATCCAGTCAATAGCAAGACTTTCCGTGGTGTTGAGCAATTGATTAGTAGCATTATTTTTCCAGCTATCTACTAAGCGGAAGGCATTCCAAATTTTATGAATAAAGTTTTTACCCTGATCACATAAAGATTCATCGAAAAGTAAATCGTTACCCGCAGGAGCTGCTAAAAGCATTCCTATGCGTACACCATCAGCACTATACTTTTCAATAAGCTCTATAGGATCAGGAGAATTGCCTAGAGATTTGCTCATTTTTCTGCGTTGTTTATCTCGAACGATACCATGCAGATATACGTTTTGAAAAGGTCTTTTGCCCGTATACTCATATCCTGCCATAATCATTCGAGCAACCCAGAAAAATAAAATTTCGGGGGCGGTAACTAGGTCGTTAGTAGGATAAAAATATAAAAAATCAGGATTATTAGGGTTTTCAAATCCATCAAAGACAGAGATTGGCCAAAGCCAAGAAGAAAACCAAGTATCTAATACATCCGCATCTTGGCATAATTCTTCTGCCTTGCCCGTAAATCCTTGCTCTTTGGCTAATCGCCAAGCTTCTTCCCTAGTTTCAGCTACTACAAACTTTCCATCTTCTCCAAAAAAGTAAGCTGGTATTTGGTGGCCCCACCACAACTGCCGAGAAATGCACCAATCGTGAACATTTTCCATCCAATGCTTGTAGGTATTAATAAAACGTGATGGAATAAGTTTTATACCTTCATTTTCAGGCTCTAAAACAGCTTTTAGAGCAGGCTTTGCAAGTCTTTCCATTTTTAAAAACCATTGCATAGAAAGCCTAGGCTCTATAATTGCATCTGTTCTTTCAGAGAAACCTACTTTGTGAATAATATCTTCAGTTTTTAGTAGGTACCCTTCTTTTTCTAGAAGCTGAACTACCTTTTCTCTAGCTACAAAGCGGTCTTCTCCAATAAGAATTTGAGCATTTTCATTTAATGTACCATCTTCATTAAGGATATCGATGACTGGTAAGTTATGTCTTAGCCCGATTTCATAATCTACTATGTCATGCGCGGGCGTTACTTTAAGGCAACCTGTTCCATAGGTAGGGTCAATAGCAGAATCAGTGATAATAGGTACTTTTCGAGAAATTAAGGGTAATATGGCATTCTTACCTATAAGGTGTTGATAGCGTTGGTCTTGCGGATGAAAAGCTACGCCTGTATCAGCTAATATTGTTTCAGGCCGGGTAGTAGCAATAGTGATATACTCATTCTTAGTATTTTCTATAGGATAACGTACGTAGTAAAGCTTACCAGAGACTTCCTTATAAATAACTTCTTCATCAGAGAGAGCGGTTTTTCCCTGGGGATCCCAGTTCACCATGCGGATACCCCTGTAAATTAGCCCTTTGTTATACAAGTCAACAAAAACTTTAATAACCGCTCTAGAAAGTTTTTCTTCCATAGTAAAGCGAGTTCTTCGCCAATCGCAGGAAGCACCTAATTTTTTGAGTTGTTCTAGAATGATTCCTCCATACTTTTCTTTCCATTCCCAGGCATACTTCAAAAACTCCGCTCTTGAAAGGTCTTTTTTGTAGATACCCTTTTCTGCTAGCATAGCAACTACTTTGGCTTCTGTAGCAATAGAAGCGTGATCTGTACCGGGCACCCAACATGCATTATACCCTTCCATTCGCTTACGGCGAATTAATACATCTTGAATAGTGTTATTAAGCATATGACCCATGTGTAAAACCCCCGTTACATTAGGCGGAGGTATTACTATTGTATAAGGCTTACGTGTGGGATCAGGATCGGCATTAAAAAAGCCCTTTTCTACCCAGTATTGATACCACTTTTTTTCTACAGTCTGAAAATCGTATGATTTAGGAGCTTCCTTCATAACGCAAAGTTAATAAAGTTAATATTTTGTGTGTAGAAGTGGGCATAAAATCGGGTGTGCTTTCCATGCACTAGCAATAAGCTTTTGTATTTTAGAAAGAATCCTTTATAGATTTTTTAGAAATTTGAAAAGGTATTAAGGCAATTGTTATATTGAATTTGTTTTACCCTTTAAGAATGCTGGAAAAAATTTTATTCTTAGGTTTCATAGGCTTAGCATTAGGTTCGGCTTTAATAATAGCTTTTCTGAGAAATATTGTTTATGCAGGTTTTCTTTTTTTTGTTACTTTGGTAAGTATTGCTGCCCTTTATGTTTTCGCAGGTGCAGATTTTCCGGCATTAGCACAAATTATTTTGTATGTAGGAGGTATCCTTGTTTTAGTGTTATTTGGAGTAATGCTTTCTACTAAACAAG
>JANWXU010000213.1 GCA_025057395.1 Bacteroidia bacterium
CAGGTATTTATTACTATATAACTTTATCTTTCTTCGAGTGCTGGATTATTTTATCTACCTTTTTGGTCATCTTTTTTGGGCAGAAAAAACAATGGCTCAAAATATAGAAGCCATTTTTGAAATAGAAGTTTCAATTCGAGAATTAGCTATTCACTTGGTAAAAGCTTATGAAGTATGGTTCTCTCGTTATACTAGCGGCACTTTTGGGGAGCAAACTTTTCTCCCTATACAAACTTACTCCACTTTTGTCAATCGTTTAGAACAGGCCCAAAATCGATGGAGCCAGCTATTACGAAATCTTTCAGAAGACCAACTCAACGCCTCTTTTTACTATTGGGATTTTGGCAATACCCTCCAAGAAAGAAAACTCCTGCAAGTTCTTACTCATTTGCCATTACATAGTGCTTACCATAGGGGGCAAATTGCTTTACTATTACGACAAAATAACATAAAAGTTCATCCTACTGATTTTGTGATTTATAAGCCAGTGATATAAATTGAGTCAAGTATGTCCTTAGTCGAAAAGTTAGATATTATAATTTTGGGTGGAGGATTAATAGGCCTATCTGCAGCTTATTACTTTAGTCAAAATTTTCCAAAGTTGAAAATAGGAATTCTGGAAAAGGAAAAAAGTATTTGTACCCACCAAAGTAAAAATAATTCTGGTGTAATTCACTCAGGAGTATATTATAAACCCGGAACCCTAAAAGCACAAAATTGCATTGAGGGAAAAGACTTACTAATTGCATTCGCTCAAGAAAATCGAATTCCTTATAAAGTATGTGGAAAGATTATAGTAGCTACCCAAGAAGAGGAGCTTGAAATTCTGGAAACTATCTATCAAAGAGGAATAGCTAATGGTTTAGATAAAATTGAAAAAATAGATCTACAAACAATAAAAAAAATTGAGCCCTATTGCCAAGGAGTTGCAGCTATCTGGGTGCCCTATACTGGTGTAATAGACTATCCTGCCGTGGCACAAAAGCTAGCTGAACATATTCAAAAAAATTCTAATAATAAAATATACCTTAACCAAATACCTTATAAGATTGATTACCAAAATAATATTTATTTACTCCACACCCGTACAAAAAAATTTGAATGTTCTTACCTTGTTAGTTGTACAGGTTTACAAAGTGATAGAGTAGCCCGCTTGTGCGGCATAAAGCCTAAAGTTCGAATTGTACCTTTTCGTGGGGATTATTATCATCTCTCTAATGGAGCTGCTCAAAAAGTAAACCACCTCATTTATCCCGTTCCTAATCCTAATTTCCCTTTTTTAGGAATTCATTTTACGCGTACAATAAGTGGTATTGTAGAGTGCGGTCCTAGTGCGGTTTTAAGTTTTGACCGTGAAGGATATCACAAAACAGCATTTAACTTGTATGATACTCTAGATATTTTTACCTATACTGGAGCGCTTAAACTTTTTCTTAAGTACTGGCAAATTGGCTGGTTGGAGTTCAAAAGAGCTTTTTCAAAAAAACTATTTTTACAATCTGCTCAAAAACTAATACCCTCCTTACAAATAAAAGACTTAGAAAAGCCGCGCTGTGGTATTCGTGCTGTGGCTGTAGCTTTCAATGGCGAGATAGTGGATGATTTTTATTTTGAGTATGGTCCTAATGCAGTTTTAGTCCTTAATGCACCCTCTCCTGCCGCAACAGCCTGCCTATCAATTGGTAAATATATTTTGCACCAATGTATAAAATTATTTAAATTATGATAAATTATGAAGATATACTGCAAAATCAAGGTTTTTTTCTTACCTTACTTTTGCAGTACTTAAGTACTTAATGGTGCTAATAAAAAATACTAAAAATAAAAAATAGTAGATTAAACCAAATCAGCTGCCCTTGCTACTAGTTCAGTGATATCCAAAACGGAAACTTTATCGTTCACTTCTTTATGCTTTACGCCATCGCTAATCATAGTCATACAAAAGGGACAGGCCACTGCAATAATACTAGCACTTGTCTGCAAAGCTTCTTCCGTTCTTTCTATATAAACTTCTTTTTTCCCTTTTTCAGCTTCTTTAAACATTTGGGCTCCTCCTGCTCCGCAGCAAAATCCATTGTTTTTACAGCGTGGCATTTCAACTAATTCTGCATCCAGCGCAGCTATTATTTCGCGGGGGGCTTCATAAATATTATTCGCACGGCCTAAATAGCAAGAATCATGATAAGTTATTTTTTTGCCCTTAAAGCTACCTCCTTGTATTCGTAATCTACCGCTATCTAAGAGCTGTTGTAAGAAGGTAGTATGATGTAATACCTCGTAGTTACCTCCCAGCTCGGGATATTCGTTTTTCAGGGTATTAAAACAGTGCGGACAAGCGGTAACAATTTTTTTTATGCCATAATTATTAAGTGTTTGAATATTCATCGAAGCTTGCATTTGAAACAAAAATTCATTACCTGCCCTTTTAGCAGGGTCTCCCGTGCAAGTTTCTTCAGGACCTAAAACAGCAAATTGTACCCCTGCTGCTACTAGAATGCGAATAAAATCTCGAGTTACTTTTTGAGCCCTATCATCAAAACTTCCAGCACATCCTACCCAAAATAAAACTTCAGGCTGTTCCCCTTTTTGTGCTAATTCAGCCATTGTAGGTACTTGTATCGTAGAATTTGGTTCCATTTTATTATATTTGTTGATATTTACTATAGGTTGCTTAAATTACCCTGTTTGATTGTAATATTTTGCGACCAGTTAAATCGATCCATTGCTGGAAGAGGCCAAGGAGCCCCATTATTTTCGATATTAGCGAACATGGCATTTAATGCTTCAGGAGCCCTAGATTCTTCCATTACTAGATATTGGCGTAGTTGTAGAATTATGGATAAAGGGTCTATATTAACAGGACATGCTTCTGTACATGCATTACAAGTATTGCAAGCCCAAATTTCTTCAGGAGTAATATAATCACCTAATAAAGATTTTCCATCATCTACAAATTTTCCTCCATTAGCTTCTATATTTAATCCTATTTCATGTACTCTATCGCGCGTATCCATCATAATTTTTCGGGGGGAAAGTAATTTTCCCGTAATATTAGCAGGACAGGAGGAAGTACATCTTCCACATTCTGTGCAGGTATAAGCATCTAGTAAATTTTTCCAAGTTAAGTCCAAAGCGTCTTTGGCTCCAAAACGCTGAGGAGTACTACTACTCTCAACTGGTAGATTAG
>JANWXU010000214.1 GCA_025057395.1 Bacteroidia bacterium
TACTAACTTGAAAAGGAGGCGCGTCGGGAGCAGAGGCAGTATAGAGGGCTATTTTTTCAGTTTGGCTACTTGCTGCTTCTAACGTTAAAGTCAGACTTGTACCTTGGCAAATAGGAGGAATGTTTATAGCTCTAGGGGGCTGGGGCAAAGACAATACGCTTACTGTATAATTAACCTCCGAAGAGCACCCCTCTGAATTAGTAACACGTATACGATAAGTAGTCTCATTGCGTATTTCGGGAGTTCGCAGGGTATAAGGAGAAGCAGTGCTTAAGCTAGTAGTAATACGGCTTCCTTGCATATCCTCCAGCCAAACTTGGTAGTTTGCTGGTAAGGAAATTTCTACTGCTAGTTCTGCACTTCCCTGCCCACAAATAGAGGGAGAGGTTTGACGAACATTATCTATTACAGGCTGTTGCAACACAGTAACTCTCCAGACCACAGCATCACTTTCACAGCCATTATTTATATCTTGGTAAGTAAGGAAATACTGGGTAGTTGTATTAACTTCAACTGTAAGAGTAGCACTTTGCGTTCGCTTTTCTACGGATCCTCTAAATACTCTATATAAGTTTAAAGCTAAGCCCGGTCTATAGTTCTTTACATTGAGAGTAAAAGTACCTGCTCCACACTGCCTAGCAGGATCCGCTAATGGCGCTTCGGGCACAGAATTAACTTTGAATTCCACAGCAACTCGCTCACTAAGGCATCCTTGAGCATTCTTTTGCGCTAAATACCAGGTAGTACTCGTAGTAATTAAAGGAGTTTGCAACTGATAAGAAGAATTCGGGATATCAGGATAAGTTAATGCAGCAGACTGGTCACTCAAAGAATTATAAACTAAAAGGGTAGAACTGGGAAGCAAATTTTCTACTTCTAAACGAAAACTTTGAGGACCACAAGCTTCTAAATTATGCGCTTTAGGTTGGGGAATAGCTGGAATTGAATTTACTTCTACTTGTATTTGTTTACCACCTGTGCAACGATTGGCTACATCTATTACTTCTACCCAAAAAGTAGTAGAAGAAGTTACAATCCTTTCAAGCTGATAGGGAGCTCTAGTAAGCCGCAATAATTCATTTCCTTGAGGCCCGTCAAGTAATCGAACCTCATAACGACTTTGCCCCTGCGGAACTACTTCTATTACTACATTACCCTCTCCACAACGTTCTATGCGTTCACGCATCAAAAAACTTACTTCTGAAAGTGCTTGAAAAGATATTTCCCTTCGATCACTTTCACACCCTGTCTGCCGATCTTTTTGAGCAATAAAGTAGGTTTGATTTTGGTTAGTAGCGGTTAGAACTATATTAAATTCCGCAGGTGAGGTATTTTGAGTTTGGAATATTTCTTGACCTCTACTTTCCCTATATAGTATTATCTCATTTTGTTCAGCATTAGCATAAGTAAATATTACAGAGCCAGCACCACATCGGCTCATCGGGGAGGAAATTAGTGGCGCCGAAGGAATACGATTTACTCTTGCAGTAAGCACAGAACGAGTACTACTGGCACAGCCAAAGCGCTGAGTTTCCACATAAAATAAATGGGTTCCCTCCTCCAGCACCTGCGTTTGAAATACATTTGCATTTATTCCCGCTAAGGGATTTCCACCATTGGGAGTAGAATAAACTAAATATTGAGTAATAGGAGGCGCAGCGGGAAAGGTAAAAGTAAATTCTCCCCTGCCGCAACGCTCCTTAATTTGGGAAGGTGGTGGTAAAGGTCTTTCAAAAAGATTAATACTTACCGGACTTCTAGAAGATGCGCATCCCACACGAGAATCAAAAAAATCTATATAAAAGGCTGTTGAAGTAGTTACATGGGGAGTAGTCAAAACATACGGGGGAGTTTCTGTACGAGCAAGTTCTGTTCCCCCTGAATTTCTATCCCATAAACGTACTACTATGCCTGGAGCAGGAGTTGGCTGCACCGTAAAAGTAAATCTTTGAGGTTCACAAATAATTTCATCTACTCTCTCAGGAGGACTTAATTCAGAAGCAATTTCTAAAACTACCCTTTTCCGAAACACACTTGTGCAATTGCCGTTTTTCAACCTCGCCTCCAAATAATAGGTCTGATTAGTAGTGATTACTGAAGTTACTATACCTGCAGGCATTATGCCCTCTTTAATAGGCGTACCACCGCTTTCAAGAGTATATAGCAATATTTCGTGCTCCGCCCCAAGATTATTGGGCTGTAGAGTAAAAGCTGAACTTTCACACGCACGATAAACACTTTGGGGTAAAGTAGGAATAGGGGGTCTAGGAAGTACCTCTACCCTAGCAGTTAAAGTTTCCGCAGGACAGCCCTGTACTCTTGCCTCCAGCCGATATTCTCCCGCTCCCATGGGCTGAATATTATCGATAGTAATTTGTGCATGGCTCTCTCGAAAATTATTAGGGCCATACCATTGATATTCTACCCCTGCTTTCACTTCCGCTGCTAAAACTACATTTTCACCCTGACAAACAGTTTGTGAGGAAGGACGAATCCCGGAAAGACGTGGGGGGGAAACCACATTTACATTTTCCCTTGCATTAGAAGTGGTTCCACAAATTTTATCTTTGATAGTAAGGCTATACTGACCAGAAGCAGAAGGTTTTGCAACAATAGTTGGGTTCTGTAAAGTAGAAGAAAAACCGTCAGGACCTTGCCACTCGAATTCTAGTTCTGAGGGTAACAAGTTATAGTAAAAATGAAACCGAATCGATTCTCCTTCACAATATAGACTTTGGGTAGCTTGAAAGTTTGAAACAGTAGGTAAAGGTCGGATTTTTACTTCTACCTCCTTTTCTACATTTACACAAGATTTTCGAATGCGTAAGCGGTATTTTCCTTCCTGTGGATTACGCAAAATAAAGGGATTTCCACTTCCTAAAGGAGTATTATTATTATTAGGTCCAAACCACTTATAATCTTCACTTGTTAAAAGAGAAGCCGA
This sequence comes from Bacteroidia bacterium, assembly GCA_025057395.1. GTDB lineage: Bacteria > Bacteroidota > Bacteroidia > J057 > JANWXU01 > JANWXU01. The sequence continues at coordinate 2,945 of JANWXU010000214.1, forward strand.
TGTAGCTTGCAAAATAAGTTCTCTCCCGTTGCACAAGGGAGAGTTAGAAA
>JANWXU010000215.1 GCA_025057395.1 Bacteroidia bacterium
ACAGCGAAAAAGGACGCACAGGACTGTTGCGGGTAAAGTCAAAAGAAGCTGTAAAACTGTCAGAAGTTTCACTGCGCAGGTCTTCATGTAGGCGAATAAACTGAGCCGTTCCGCTTAAGGTTTTTACATGCAAATCTTCATCAAAAGCTTGGGGTGCTCGATAGCCTTGCGTATAAGAAGCTCTCAACTTTATCTCGGAAGTTAAGTTATAAAGAACTGAGAGTTTAGGTACTAGAATAGAAGTTGCCATAGATTGGGCAGTTGTGTGGTAGATGCTCCAAAAAAATTGGCCCCTTAAGTGAAAAAAATCTAAGCGTATTCCTGTTGTAACTAACAAGGGTCTTAGGGGTTTTATTTCTAATTGAGAAAAAAAACCCAAAGTACCCGTCTTTTGGTCAATTTTTCTACCATAGCCTGGTATTTTATCTTGTACCCAATTCGAATAATATTCCAACCCTACTAATAAGCTATTTATAAGCTTGCTAGGCTGGAAGCTGTATTGTAAACCACTTATTCCTGCCCAATCTTTAGTATTACCATATGCATTGAGCGCTAAAATATCTTGCATTGTAAGCGTATCCTGCAAAGATAAAATTCTACCGCCGCTACCATAGTAACTATTACGAATAGTTGATTGACCAGAAGCATAAAGCGTCCATTTATGTCGTAAGTTGTAAGAAAATTTTTCATAGGCAATATGAGCGCCCCCCATACTATGCTCTAACTGTTCAGCAAGGGTAGCCTGATGGGGGGGTAAATCAAACTGATTTCCTCCCCGCCTAAATTCTTGAATGGAGTAAACTCCTGCTTTAATTTTTTGTAATTGGGAGAGAGTGGCAGCATACTCAAAACCCAGCGTAGTATTTTTAAGCATAGGAATTTCGGAAAAACCATCAGCGTTGGCATCAAAAGGGCTTCGATTTCGCTGAAATGCATAAAAACTTGCACCCCCTTGACCTTTTTCGCCTGCTAAAGTTACACTAGCATTAATGGTTCTATCGGGCACCTGAAATTGCGTAAAAGCCTGATTCATTCCTATTTCAAAACCACTTTCCTGCGGTTGCTGCGTGATGATATTTACAATGCCAGCTATAGCATTACTTCCATAAAGTACCGAACCTCCCCCACGCACAATCTCTACGCGTTCAATCATATTACTAGGTAGCATTTCCAAACCATAAACGCCTGCCAAAGCTGAAAATATAGGTCGATTATTAATTAAAATTTGCGAATAAGCCCCACCCAGCCCCAGCATTCTTAGTTGAGTGAAACCACAATTTTGACAATTATTTTCAATTCTTAGGCCCGGAGAAAAATTTAAACTTTCAGCTAAATTCAAAGCCTGGGTAATGTCAAAAGTCCGCTTAGAAATGCGACTAACTGTAACCGTAGATTGTTCCGAAAAAGTTACACCTCTAGATGCCGTAACTTCAATAGGATTTAGTGGCAAAATCTCCTCCTCTAAATTAATGTTGAGAATAACTACTTCACCCTTCTCTTTTATTTCTACTTCTTTCTGATAGGGCTTAAAACCAATATAACTTATTCTAAGTTGATACCTGCCTAATGCTAAATTATCAAAATGAAAATTTCCTTGAACGTCTGTAACATACCCCCTAGAAGAAGAAAGAATAACTACACTAGCTCCTTGGATAGGAATATTTTGAAACACCACTTTTCCTTGAATACTTCCTACTTCACCATGATGTTGTCCTTTTACTACACCATTAAAAACAATAGCCAGAAAAGTAAACTCTAACAAGAACCCTACCAGCCTAAAAAAATTTCGCATAATTTTTTAAGAATGGCAGACAAAAATAAATATGTTAGACTAATCTAATAAATAAAATTAGATTTATAAAACATTTTGTATACTTTTCTTAATAAATAAACTTTTTATTATTTTTTGGTATATTTATATCAGTTATTTTTGAAGACAACATTTGTAAATCATTTGTAAATCGGGCTAAGAAACTAGAGAGTAGGGAGGAAAAAACTTTAATGACACCTTGAATTTTTAACATTAGGAGTTATATCTCTATTCTATTATATCAAAATGTCAAGTCCCACAATTCAAAACTATTTAAAAGCATTATTCAACTTAGCCAATTCAGAGGGGGTAGTAAATATTTCAGATCTTGCCCAGTCTTTAGAAGTAAGTTTATCTACAGCTAACAGTATGGTAAAGAAATTAGCCGAATTAGGCTACTTA
>JANWXU010000216.1 GCA_025057395.1 Bacteroidia bacterium
TGCTTCATTAGCTACAGCTACCGCCACTTCACTGGCATAGTATTTCGCCATAGCTGCTTCTTTAGTAACCGAAAGTCCTTTATTTTTACGGTCGGCAGCTTGAAGGGTAAGGAGTTCTGCGGCTTGGATATCCGTAGCCATTTTAGCAAGCTTAAAAGCAATTGCTTGAAAAGAAGCTATAGGCTTATCAAATTGCTGCCTTTCCTGAGCATATTTTAGTGCTGTTTCAAAAGCCCCTTTAGCAATACCTAAGGAAAGAGCTGCAATAGAAATACGTCCCCCATCTAAAACCTTCATTGCTTGCTTAAATCCATCACCTACCTGGCCTAACCTTTGGCTATCAGGTATGCGGACATTTTCAAAAATGAGTTCTGCCGTTTCAGAAGCTCGCATACCCAGCTTATTCTCTTTTTTTCCTGAGCGAAAGCCAGGGGTACCTTTTTCTATAATAAAAGCCGTTGCATTATTCTTGGCTCTTCTTTGCCCTGTTCTACACATTACTACTGCTACATTGCCACTAATTCCGTGAGTAATAAAAGTTTTGGAACCATTAATTACCCATTCATCTCCCTCTTTCACGGCAGTAGTAAGCATGTTGCCTGCATCTGAACCGGTATTGGGCTCTGTTAATCCCCAAGCTCCAATCCATTCTCCTGTAGCCAGTTTAGGTAAATATTTTCTTTTTTGCTCCTCGTTTCCAAACGCTAAAATATGACCCGTACATAGAGAATTATGGGCAGCCACTGAAAGCCCAATACTACCGCAGAATTTGGCAATTTCAGAAATAGCCGTTACGTATTCAAAATAACCTAGCCCGCTTCCTCCATATTCTTCAGGAACAAGAACTCCTAGTAAGCCCAACTCCCCTAGTTTCTTCATAATTTGGATAGGAAACTGCTGACTTTCATCTAGCTCCATTACGTAAGGGCGAATATGCTCCTCACCAAATTTCCGAATCATTTCAGCAATATGGCGCTGGCTTTCTGTATATTCAAAATTCGGAGCTAGGGCTTCAATATTAATTCCCTCAATAGTTGTAGTACCCATTTTTTGCTAGATAAAATTTTTTTCTAATATACAAAAAAGATTTGCTTAAAAAAACAACTTTCAGCTATAAACAATTTAACCTTATGAGGCTTAATAATCAATTAAACTAATAATCTTAGGAGAAAAAGACTGTAGCTTAGCAGCACCCCCCAAATGAAGAAGCTGGATAATAAAACAAAAGCCTACTACTTGCCCCCCCATAAGCTTAGTAAGCTGAGCGGCAGCCGCTGCAGTTCCTCCCGTGGCTAATAAATCGTCATGAATTAGTACTCTATCTCCTACAACAATTGCATCTTGATGGGCTTCAATAGTAGCATTACCATATTCTAATTCATAATTTACATGTAAGGTTTCACGAGGCAATTTGCCCTTCTTACGAACCGTTACGAAACTGCAGTTCAATGCTTGAGCAATCATAGGCCCCATTAAAAAGCCCCTACTTTCAATACCTATAATTTTATGAATATTATCCTTCTCAAAGGGAGCAGCTAAACGCTGAACACATTCTCGAACCAGTTCAGGGTCGTGCCAAATACCAGTAATGTCCTTAAAAATAATGCCAGGCTCTGGAAAATCAGGCACTTCATGTATAGCTTTTTTTAGTCTCTCTTCAAAAATCATGTGTATCAAATTATGCTTTAACAAATTCAAATTTAAATAGCCATGAACCACTAACTAATATCTCCTTCCATAGGTCTTAGAATTACTTCTTCCACCACACAGTTTTGGGGTAAATGGCATACAGACCAAACTACTTCTGCAATTTCTTGTGGCTGCATAAATCTTTGTGTAGGTAAATCTGTACCCTGCCAGGAATGTGTAAGGGTAGCACCTGGTAAAATAGCAACCACTCGAATGTTATAAGGGTAAAGTTCCTGCCGCAAAACTTTACTTAAGCCTAAAAGTCCAAACTTTGAAACACAATAAGAACCTCCACTTGGATAAGCTTTAATAGAAGCAGTACTACAA
>JANWXU010000217.1 GCA_025057395.1 Bacteroidia bacterium
TTAGCGGGTGGTACGTTTTTTTATTATCAGCGGGCATAGCCAAATTTAATAAATTACGTATATAAAATTAAGTTAAGTCAAAGAATTTGTGTATTAAGGTTGTAGTAATCACTGCTAAAGGGGGCTGAGGGTAAGTAATTAAACAAGCTAAAATACAAGCTGACTTAGCTAGTGCTGGCAGAGAGAGGAGAGGCTAATAAGAGGGGCAAAGAATTTTAATACTGCAATTTTCTGCCTTTTTCAAAATCAAATATTCGAGATTTAATGATGCCCAGTTTGTTTAAGAAGTAAGTAATTGAAGTTTTAAGTACTCCTAATCCATAGACCACACTTCTTCGGAAGTTAATAGAAGAAGCCTCTTTGAAATATTTAGTGGGGCAGGTAATTTCACCAATCGTATAGCCGGCGTAGGCAATTTGGGCAAGCATTTGATTATCGAAAACAAAATCATCTGAATTTTCCTCTAAGGGTAACATTTCTAAAATTTCTCGCGAAAAAGCTCTATAACCCGTATGGTATTCTGCAATTTTTTGATTCATCAGAAGATTTTGAATAAAAGTAAGAATGCGGTTAGCAATATACTTATATATGGGCATTCCGCCCTTTAATGCTCCTTTCCCTAGGGTACGCGAGCCAAGCATAACGGGGAAAACACCATTAGCAATAGGATAAACCATTGCTTCTATTAACTTGGGGGTATATTGGTAATCTGGGTGGAGCATAATCACGATATCTGCGCCTGAGCGCAATGCTTCTTTATAACAAGTTTTTTGATTGCCGCCATAGCCCCTATTTTGAGGGTGGCAAATTATTTTATGAATACCTAGTTGTTTAGCTAGTTCAATGGTATTATCACTGCTTTTGTCGTCTACCAAGATGACCTCATCTACAATATCAAAAGGAATTTCTTCATAAGTTATCTTTAATGTTTTTTCTGCGTTGTAAGCGGGCATTACTACTACTACTTTTTTGCCTCTTATCATGAGTAGTTAGGCTATTTCTTTAAGTGCAAATATCCAAAAAAAAGCCTGCGTATCAAAGCACGCAGGCTTACAAGTTTGTTTGCTACGTTAATAAGAATTACGTTAATAAGAATAATGAGAAGCCGTAGGCTATCTAAAATGGAGTTAAAGTAGGTTTAAGTAGAAAAAGAACTTCCACAGCCGCAAGTTTGTTTAGCATTGGGATTAGAAAATGTAAATCCTCGAGCATTTAAACCATCCTGGTAGTCTATGTGCATTCCTAGTAAATAGATAGCATGGCGCTTATCCATAATCATGGGAATGCCCTGTATTTCAAAGTGCTGATCGAAGTTTGTAGCATCATCGAAGGCAAGGACATACGAAAGACCCGAGCATCCTCCTCCTTTTACACCTACTCGTAAATGCTGCTTTTTTTCAGCTATGTTTTCCCTTTCATAAATTCTAGCAATTTCTTGTAGCGCACTTTCGGAAAAAGTAACAGGCGCTTCGATTATTTCTTTGTTTTGCATAGAAATTGGCATAGATAACAAAGTATTAAAGTTGTTGAGGAAGGTTTTCGAATTTACCGTTGGTTATATCTTTAGTTATACCATCTGCATTGCGAACTTGAATAGAAAAAGTGCCACTGATACGTTTATTGATGGTATCGAACAGAGAAAATTGAATTTGCCCTTGGGTAGCATCGTATCTTTTCTGTCCTTCTATATAGTAGGCTGTATTACCCGAGGTAGCAGGACCTAGAGAGTAGGCACCCGCTCTATTAGTGCCTACAGTAATCACAATACTTGACCCACTCACTCCCTCGCTACCCACTGCTGTGATTACTGTTTGATGACCTACTAGTGGAATTGGAGTTGTGCGCCAGCTTGCAGTACCTATCCATTCTTTACCTTCAATGCTAGCCGAAAAAAGAGGTACATAATTGCTGACTTTATTTTTAATTTCTTCTTTGGTACAATAGATAAGGCAAAAAAGAAGAAAAGTAAAAATAATATAGTACTTTATCATTTTCCGCCTAGTTTATCGAAGT
>JANWXU010000218.1 GCA_025057395.1 Bacteroidia bacterium
GTTTTTGCAAAACCGCTTTAGCAGGATTTTCTTCCATGGTAATGTGTTCAGGGCAATGCACAATTGTAAATTTATCTAGGTCGTATTGGCGTTCCGTTAATTGTGCTCGAATTACTTCTGCCGGCCCCAATAAGCATATCTGAGTTTCATGGTCAAGCACTCCCTTGGCTAGAATAGCCCCATCTATTGGGGCGGCAGGATAATAGTCTCCACCCATCACATCAATACCAATACGCATACCCCTAATAGTTATCTTCAGAACCTTTCATCACCTTTCTTCCTCTGTAATAGCCACTTTCTAAGTTCACGCGATGATATAAAGTAGGTTGCTGAGTTACAGGATCTAGGTAGTAGGGGCGAACCTTAAGCTTATAATGTGTACGCCTTTTGTTTCTTCGAGATTTAGAGTGCCTACGTTTAGGATGTGCCATGGTTATAGTTTATGGTAAAAAAGCAGAAAATTAAGCTGCAATATTAGCAAAAATTTTGTTTGGTGGTTACTTTGAATTTCAAATAATCAAATACTGTTATTTTCCTCCTCTAAATGTTCAATCTTTATTTTAGCAAGAGCTGCCCACCGATCGTCAATTAACGGTTCTGTGTTAGTTTTATTCCCTAAATGTAACATAATCTCTGCAGGGCAAGAAGCAGCAGGGCACCATTCTGGGACTTTCCGGTAAGGAATTTGTAGAGTAACTAGGTCATAAATATCTTGGCTAAGATCTAAGTATTGGATATTCTTATCTAGAAAAAAAACGTCTTCTTCTTCGATTTCTCTCATTTTACGCTCAAAAGTATAATATACTTTGTGCGTTAATGAAAAAGGGTGCCAATAGGGTTGTAAGCAGCGGTCGCAGAGTAATTCTAACTTTCCATTGATAGTGTATGCTACTACAATTAACCTGGGAGCTTTATTAAGTTCTACCCGAATTTGGCCTTCGATTTTTTCCATCAAAGCTTCCCCCATTTCTTCAAAGAACTCGATATGCAGAGAATAATCAAAGTAATGGATTCCTAAGGGAAGCTTAGGAATTTCTATCTTGAAATAATTTTTAAACTCGTTTTCCATAGTGGCTAAATTTGGATTTGTAAGTTAACCTAATAACCTTTTACTTTACTCTCTTCTCCTTGGGGCAGCCTAATAATAACTACTTTTTTAGTGAAAAATATTTAAATAAATTATTGGGAAATTAATATATTTTTAGTATTACGTGGTATACTTGCATTTTATAACTAATGCAAGTTTTTTAAATTTTTTACTCACCTAATAAATTTTGACAAATAGTAAAAGAAAAAAATTCTTGTTTTCTATCTCCATAAGTAACTACCATGCTTTTATCAAATTCTTCTTTAGTTAGTATATTTATTTGGGTGCCCAAGGTAATTTCCTTTTTATTTAAGAAAAGCAAAAAATCAGTAGAAGAATCTTTTAGTGCTCGCACAATGAAATGCTCCCCCGCCTGACAATCTGCTAGTTTTTTTAGTTTAGGAATAACTATTTCTCCATTTTTATCAGGAATAGGAGAACCATGGGGGTCTATTTTAGGATATCCTAACATTTCATCCATGCGATCGAAAAAAAGAGGAGAATCTATATGTTCTATTTGTTCAGCAATAGGATGCACTTGATCCCAACTTAGCCCCATTTTTACTACTAAAAACATTTCAGTAAGGCGATGTTTGCGAATTATTAAAGCGGCTTCTTTTTTTCCAAGGGAGGTGATCTTTAAAGGCTTATATTTTTCATATT
>JANWXU010000219.1 GCA_025057395.1 Bacteroidia bacterium
GAAGGACTAATCACTAAAGTTAAATTGCGGTTGAAGAGCTGTATTGTTATTTCATAACGTTCCATACTAATGACTAGTACCTTACTTGAAAATTAGGAGGAAATGGCATTGATATATATATTGTAAACGACCTCTTTATTGCCTAACTTCGCCTTACCCCCCCTGTAAGGGGGGAGCTAAAACAAATAGTATGCTAATTTAATAACTTTTGTTAATTTGTTTTAGTTTTTTTAATTCACTGGTTGAATCTTTATTCACAAAAGTGATAAAAATAGATTTTTTAGCGTAATAAGGAAAGGGTGCCCTTATAAGTTTTTTGTCCAATTTTAATTAGATAAGTAAATTGACCTTGTGTAACAGGTATGCCGCTTAGGTCTTTGCCATCCCACCCTGGAGCAGTCTGTTTAGAATGATAAACTACTTTTCCCCATCTATCAAATACTCTTATTTCTACCTCATCTCCTCCGTTATATCCAATTTGCCAAAAGTCATTAATTCCATCGTTGTTAGGAGTAAATATATTAGGTACTATCAATTGTGGCTCCACTACCCAGATTTGCTTAGTTATCGAATCTTGGCAGCCCGTTTCGCTCTGTACCCATAGCCGAATTTTATATTTACCTGCGTGGGTATATCGATACTCCAGCACTTTTAGTGTGCTAGTACTACCATCTCCCAAATCCCAAATTCTTTCTGAAACTCCCGCCGTGAGGTCTTCTAATCGAACTAGGGCATTAGGAACTTGCAAAGTATCTTGACCCTGGGGTTGAACGTGTACTCGAGCCTTAATTAAAGGTCCTATTTGAATAGGAAATATAAGACTATCCATACACCCTTCTTTTCCTATTCCTACATAATGCAAATTAAAGTTACCTGCTCTAGGAAAATGAAAACGTACCTCTTTTTCATTATGCAAGGGTTCATCCACTAATTTCCAGGTTCGAGCATTTACTTCTTTGCTATTGTCAACAAAATGTAAAGTATCTCCCTGGCAGCCTTTTAGAGTATTAGCCCAAATATCTAACTTTGGCTTAGGAAATACTTTAATTGTTACCGTATCTTCTTTGAAACATTCACCTGAAAGTATTTTTAGAGATACTTTTGTAGTAGCATCGGGTTGCAGGATTACGCTATCACCTCGATATAGTTTTATGATTTTTGATGGCCACCATTCTAACCATTCTTGTAGAGGGTTCTCTTTCTTATCTCTTTTTGCAAATGCAAGCAAAGTATCTCCCTGGCAAACTTTCTTTTTAGAGACTTCTAGTTTTGTATTTATACCTGGCCGAGGAATTAATAAGACTGAATCTCGAATACTACAATTTCCTGACTGAGCCGTTAAATAATACCAAGTATTGTGGGTAGGTTTGGCTATAGGGTTTAGAATAGTAGGATCTGAAAGATGGGTAGGAGGAGACCATTGGAAATGGTAGCTCCCCTCTCTTTTAATGGTTGCCGGTAAATTTATAGAATCACAAAAAACAATACCATCCTTACGCCCTAAGCTATCTGCCATAATAATGCCTTTAAGTTTATTTACTTTTATTTCTAGCTTGCTTCCCGGGCTAGAACAACCATTGACATTAGCGGTAAACGTAAATATTCTATTTTGAGAAGGAGTTACAATAAATTGATTTCCACCCATAGGAGTTATT
>JANWXU010000021.1 GCA_025057395.1 Bacteroidia bacterium
GAAGGCATGCTTAAGAGGTGATGGTTGCTGAATGCCCAAGCTATCGAGTAAGAAGGCGCAAGCAATACCGGTGGTATAAAGTCGGGTAGATTGCTCACCGAGTCTAATCCGGTCACTCTCTTGGGTCATCATCTGACGCCACTGATTCAAGAGACTACTTCCATTTTGTGTATTCGTTAAACTATTAAGTAACTGAGAATTATATCCAGAAGAAAGGCTTTTATGGAGTAGAACTTGATTTTGTAAAATTAGGCTATTGATTAGGTAGGTAGGATCTAAAATTTGCTTTAATTTTAGGGAGGGTAAGGGTTCGGGTTCTATTTGATCAGGGAGTGTATTGCTCATAATTGCCTTTTGGGTATACTCAAGAGCTTCTTGATATTGTTTTTGTGCAAAATACACAGTGGCCAAATTATTGTAAGTATTTGCTACCTTGGGATGTTTTTTTCCAAGTAATTCTATTTGTATTTCTATTGCTTTTTGATAGTATTCTAGGGCTCGGACATAGTCACTTTGCTCTTTGTATAGATCTCCAAGGGTATTATAAATGTTAGCTACTTCGGGATGATTTTCGCCATGTAAAGCTAAACGAATGTTTAGAGCTTTTTGTATATATTCTAAGGCAGGTATATATTGCTTTTGGTCACCATAGGCTAATCCTGTGACGTAATAGCTACTAGCTACGTCGGGATGATTTTCTCCTGATAGAGTTTGGCGGATAGTCAGGGCTTTTTGTAAATATTCTAGTGCTTGGTTGTACTTTTTCTGGTGTTTATAAATTATTGCTATGTTATTGTAGCAAAAAGCAATTTGGGGGTGTTTTTCTCCGTGTATAGCTAAGTTAATAGCCAAAGTTTTTTGGTAATACTCTATGGCCTGTGAATATCTTTCTTGATAAGAGTAAATATTAGCTATGCTATTATAGCTGCTAGCTACTTCGGGATGATTCTCCCCGTAGGTAGCTAGGCGTGCTTCTAGCGCCTTTTGATGGTAATACAATGCTTGTGAATATAGCCCTTGTTTAGTATATACCAATCCTATACTATAATAACTTGCTGCAACATGAGGATGAGTAGAAGAAAAATTAGCAAGGCGGATTTCTAGAGCTTTTTGATAATATTCTAGGGCTTGTACATATTTTCCTTGGTGGTAGTATATATTTCCAAGGCTGTTATAGTTATTGGCTATTTCATGGTGTTTGGGGGGAAGAGTAGCAAGGCGGATTTGTAAAGCTTTTTGGTAATATTCTAAAGCTGGGGAATACTGCCCTTGTTCAGCATAAATAATGCCAATGCTATAGTAAGTATTAGCCACCTGTATGTGCCTTTCTCCAAAGATAGGTAGCTGTATATTTAAAGCTTTATGCATATATTCTAAGGCTTGTTGATACTCTCCAAGGAAATAATACGCGTTCCCTATATTGTAATAGCTAGTGGCTGTTTGCGAATGTTTTTCGCCTAAGCTATTCAAGCGTATGTTCAAAGCTTTTTGAAAATATTCTAGTGCAGTTTTATAATGACTTTGGTAATAATATACCATTCCTAAGTTATTATAAGTATTGGCAAGGGTAGGATGGTTAGGTTCAAGGAGAGCTAAGCGTATTTTTAAAGCTTTTTGATAGCATTCTAAAGCCTTAGTATATTGCCCTTGCTTATTAAATATTGTTCCTAAATTACTATAGGCAGCTGCTACTTCTAAGTGATTTTCTGGTAAAAGAGCTAAACGAATAGCTAGAGCTTTCTGGTAATAATCTAAGGCTTGCGAATATTTTCCTTGTTGGTTACAGAAATTACCTAAATTGGTATAACTAATAGCTACTTCGTAGTGATTTTCACTAAGTAGCTGAATAGCCTGTTCTAGTGTTTCTTTCAGATAAGTAAGGCCTAGGGAATCTGGCTTGTTTTTCGAGATAAATAGATCGCCCTTTTTATTTCTAGCTTTTATATAATTTTCCCACCATTTTTTTCTAGCTAGGTCTTTTATATTAGGGCAAGCATTTTTCCATATTTCTGAGGCTTTTTCGTAATAAGTAGCTGCACTGTCGTATTTAGCCTCTTTTTCCAGCTGTTGTGCATAGATATGTAGTTCGTTAGCTTTAATGGTATCGGCTGTGCAGTTTTTTTGTTCAAAACTTTGAGCATAGGCAATTGCTATGCAGAAGGCAAATAATAATAAAGAAAGGAGCCGCATGCCATAAATATTTTAACTCAAAGTATTTATAGAAATATTGATTAATCAAGTTAAGTTAAGTATAAAATTTTAAATTTTATCATAATATGGCTGTATGCTAAACTTTATGCAAAAACTTATAGGTTCACAGAATTCAAGAGAATCGAGTAAATATGCTACCAGCGGTGCTACTAAGTCTATTCAATTAGGAATACTATTGACTTTTAACTTTCTAGTCTATTTTTGCCTTGTTTTTGTTGAGGAATAAGATGAATGGATTTTTTATACTTTGGGTGTTTTGCATTTTGTTTTTTGAATTTTGCCAAGCTCAAAAAGTAGGGCTTGTACTATCGGGAGGCGGAGCCCTAGGAATGGCTCATATTGGTGTAATTAAGGCGTTAGAAGAAAATGGTATTCCTATAGACTATATTGCAGGAACTTCTGCGGGCGCTTTAGTGGGTTCTTTTTATGCTGCGGGCTATACGCCGGAAGAAATGTTGCAGGCTACGCTTCGGAATACAGAGGTTTGGTTGGGTCCTGGATTAATTATTAATGACGAGTACTATTTTAGTCAGTACGCCTATGACCCGGCTTTTATTAAGTTTCCTATTTCATTTCGTGGCACTAAACGTTATTTGCCTGATAATCTTGTTTCTGACTACGAAATAAATATTGGTTTGAATGAATATTTAGCTAGGGCAAGTGGTAAAGCCAATCAAAATTTTGATAGTTTAATGGTACCTTTTCGTTGTATGGCGGCGGATGTGTTAGAGCAAAAGCCTATCGTTTTAAAGAGTGGTTCTTTGGCATTTGCTGTACGTGCTTCAGTGGCTGTACCCCTTTTTTTTGCGCCGGTTAGTAATAATGAGTATTCCAATTTATACGATGGCGGTATATACGATAACTTTCCAGTACAACCTATGATAGATGAGTTTCAGCCTGATATCATTATTGGGGTACACGTTTCGGGTTTTGCTAAAAAAAAAGAAGAAATTGTAGAGCAGGGCAGTTTTATTCGGCAATTGCTTGCTAACTCTTTGGTAGATACTAAAACATGGGAAAAAATGCCCTCAAGTGGTATTTTAATTTTACCGGATTTAGAGGGCATGAGCTCTACTGATTTTTCTTTGAGTAATCAATTGCGAGCGGTAGAAAAAGGATATCAAGCCACGTTAGCTTGCATTGAAGATATTAAAGCCGTAATTGCCAGGAGAGTAGACATTTCTGAAATGCAAGCCAAAAGAGAAAGATTTAGATCTCAACTGCCCCCCCTAATTGTTGATGAGGTCGAAGTATATGGTGTAGGGGCGTTTGAAAAAATTTATATAAAGCGTCTTTTCCAGCAGGGGAAAAAAATTTTAACTTTTGAAGATATCAAAAGGGGCTATATTCGTCTAAAGTCAGATGCTAACTATCAGGGCTCTTTTCCAGAATTTATTTACAAGCCAGAAACAAAAACCTTTGTTGTAAGAATTTTTGTACGTCCAAGTGCTCGTTTTACCCTTAAGTTTGGGGGTAGTTTTTTTACTCCTACAGACCACCAAATTGTACTGGGGGCTAGGTACCAAGGAGTTTCTTTTGCTGCTTATCATGCTGAAATTGAGTTAATGCAGGGTTCTTTTACTAATTATGCTAGGGTGCGAGGCGATATTATTTTTCCCACTCGTTTTCCCCTGAGTATCGAGCTCGAAAATCGAATTATTCAGCATGATAAACAGCGTTTGGTATTTACTCTTTTTAATGCCAATAAATTAGCTAATATTTCACAGCAGTTAGTAGAATTTTCTCCTGCTATTAGTTTACCTCTTTCTAGGCATATTAAGATGTGGGCAGGTATAGCCTTTCAACAAATTACAGATAATTATTACGTAAGCCCGGTGGTTCTTAGTACCGATCAGATAGACCAAACTACTTTTAATGGCAGAAGTATTTATTTTCGTTATCATAAGCGCACTCTGAATAAAAAAATGTACTCTAACCAAGGTACAGAATTATATTTTAGCCTGCGTTTCAATGAGGGCACCGAAACATTTACTCATGGAAATAATGGCAATCAATTAGGGCAAAAGCATACATGGGTACAATCATACTTACGGTATCAGAGTTATGTTAAATTATTTCGTCGTTTTTATACGGGGGTTAGCTTAGATGTGGCGGCCTCCTCCCTTAAGCCCTATACTAATTTGCGAGCAACGCAGCTTTCTTCACCTCGCTTTGAGCCCCTGCAAGATTCGCCTATACTTTTTTTACCCCAGCTATATTCCAAATTATTTGCCGCTTTGGGTTTACAAGCGGTATATACTCTTACTAAAAATATACAATTTCGCACAGAAGCCTACTATATGAAGTCTTTAGAAGCCATAAAACAGGAAAATAATGGCAAAATAATTCAAACTCTGGATTTTAATCCGCAAAAAAGTGTTTTTATTGCTACAGCCGGTTTTACTTACGATACCACCATAGGACCTATTGGAGCATTTATTAATTACTATGGCATAGAAGGAACTAAGTTTAGAGCTCTATTTCACATTGGCTTTTTACTTTTTCCTAAGCCTGCGTGGTATTAAATAAAAATCCCTTCTTTAGAGAAGGGCTTAATTGCTAAATTATTGAATCTAACCCCTAAGGTTGGATTATAATCTTATAGCTGACTAGTTTTTCTTCAAATTCCAGTTGTAAGAAGTACATTCCTGCTTCTTTGGTGGTTATTTCAATAAAAATTATAGGCTGCTTTCTCCAAAGTTCTATATCAAATTGAGTAATTTTCTGTCCTTTTACATTTAGCAAATATGCGCTACGTAGCTCCTGCTGCATGGAGGAGGAGAGAATAAGATAAAAACTACCCTTATTAGGGTTAGGGTATATCATGGTATTTTGAGGTTCCAAGAAGCCACCAAACTCCTTACAATTTTGGACTTCGATACGGGTTTGTTTAACAAAAAAACGGCAGTTCTCCTGCTGTATAAAAAGCCGGTATTCTCCTTGGTTGCGAATGCTTATATTTGTAATTGTAGGTGCAGCAAGTGTAGAAGAAAAGCCAGCAGGACCTAACCATTGGTAAGTTACGCCCGGAATAGAAGGTCCGAATAGCGTTATAGAACTACCTCCACAAGCTCGCATGGTATCTGCTATGAAGGTGGTAGGAGAGGGTATAATGCGAGCTAAAGTTAGAGCTTGTGCTGAGGTGCATCCTCCTTGTATGATTGCCAAAGAGTATGCACCAGCATGGTTAGTATTCACGTTCGGTATTGTAGGACTATTTTGAGTTGAAACAAAATTATTAGGTCCTTGCCAAAGATAGCTAGCTCCAGGTATAAATGATGTTTGCAAATGTAGAGTTTGTCCTTCGCAAACAGGTCCGTTATTACTTACAGTAGGAAGTCTAGGGGTGGGTTGTATTTCTACACGAAAAGTAGTGCTTGCCGTGCAGCTTCCTAAACGAACAGTTAGTGTATATATTCCGGCATCACTAGGTTGTATATTTTGTCTTTGTGGATTTTGTTGTGTACTTTGAAAGCCTCTTGGGTTGCCTGCAGCTGGTCCTTGCCAGAGGTAGGTAGCTCCAGGAATAGTAGGAGTGCTTAGAGTAAGAGTTTGCCCACTACAAATAGGAGCATTGCTGAATACGAGTGGAGTAGTAGGTAGGGCACTTACTGTTACCACCACTTGGGCAGGGGAAGTAGTACATCCTGCTGCAGATGCCCATACTTCATAAATTCCTCCTTGTGAAGTGCTGATATTAGGAATGATAATAGTTTGGCCTGTTTGGCTAAATCCGCCAGGACCTGACCACGTATATTGATAAGAGGTAGGACCTAAGGCAGTAAGGGTAAGAGTTTCTCCACTGCAGTGAGGACCTGAAACTAAAGCTTGTATACTTTGCAGAGGCATATTTACTTGTACAAAAGTTTGTTGTGGTTGTGAGGTACAACCATTTACAACAGCCCATACTGAATAAGAACCACTTTCTTGCTGTGTAACATTAGGAATAGATAAGCTAGGGGCTAGGGTATTAATTATTTGTCCTGAGGGAGGTTTCCAAAGGTAAGTAGCATTAGGAATAGGATTTGTTTGCAAATTCAAGGTTTGACCTGGGCAAAGGGGCGAATTAGCACTAAGAAGTTCTAGGGTAGGTACAGGATTTACTATTAAGTTTAGGGTTGCGGCAGAAGAAGTACATCCCTGCTCAATAGCATATACGAAATATTGGCCGCTATGGCTTAGTTTGGTGGAAGTTAGTACAAGTTCTTGGCCCTGCCAAGAAAGATTTTGGGGCCCTTGCCAGAAATATGAAGTTTGTGGATTATCATCTTTAACTCCAAGGCGAATTCTCTGACCTTCACAAATAGGGGCAACGGCTTCCAGGGTAGGAGTTGCAGGAATCCGCACAACAGAAATAGGAAGGCTTGTTTCTTGAAAACATCCATTTTCTTCTACTCGTAGTTTTATAACTCCATTGCTTAGAGGATTAAGGCGGTACATTACACTAGAACCTTCTTGGGTATTACCATCGGGGAAAAACCATTGAAATCGTTCATTTCTTTGGGATACTACGCTTAGAAAGAGAGTATCTCCTTCGCAGCGGCTAGGTGATGAAATAATAGTAGGAAGGGGAGGCAAGGGCTTGACTTCTACTCGAATTGTTTTTGCCAAAGAAGTACATCCTTGAGCAATTGCTACTACACTATATACTCCGGCTTGGGCTGAAGTAACATTACTACGCAAGATATGAGAAGAGGTAGTCTGGTGGTGAAAATTTTCTGGTCCTTGCCATAAGTATTGAGCGTTAAGAGGATTAGCAAAAGCTGTAAGTAATAAATTTTGTCCGCTACAAAGAGGAGCATTACTAAAAATATTTTCTATAATTACTTGCCTTACTTCCAGTGAAAAAGTAGCTACTTCAGAGGTACAGCCGTTTTGCGATGCTACCACACTATAAGTGCCATTATGATATAAGTTAAGATTATTAATGCTTATCTGCTGCCCCACTCGGTTATTCAAAAGAGGACCATTCCAAATAAAAGAACTTCCTTGTTGCCCTATAGCTCTTAGTATGAGGTTGCTACCTAAGCAGAAGGTTCCAATACTTTGAATAATAGGCTTGGAAGGAATAGGCTGAACATTTATTTCTACTTTAGTAGGTATAGAGCTGCAGCTTTCTACTACTGCAACAATAGAATATATACCACTCACAGAGGGTTCTACTATAAAAGGTTCTGAAAGCCGCACAGCTGGTTGCCCTTGCGCTAGCCAAAGATAATATCCTTGGGCTCCTAAACTTGGTAAATCGAGTGAAATTTTTTGACCCTGACATATTGCAAATTGGGAATTAACCACTGGTTGTAGAGGCGTATTAATAATTTGTAAAGTGGTAGTTGCCCATTCTGAAGTACAGTTTTGTTCGACGGCATAGGCGCTTATAGTATGTTCATTTGCTCCTTGTAATTGAGATGGTGTTAGAAGTAAAGTATTCCCTTCAAAGGTGGAATTGTGGAAACGCCAAATAATCGAAGCTTGCGTTGAAGCATGCCCTGCAAAAAGTTGCGCAGTTTGGCCCTGGCATATATGTAATTGCCCGCGAATATTAGGAGGAGCAGGTTTGGGGAAAACGCGAAGGGGGAAAAATGCCGGAGGAAGGGTGCAGTTGCCTATGGTAGCTGTTAAAGTGTATACGCCTGCAAAACTGAAATTTGCATTAGCGCGTAGAATCGAATACTCTCTAGAATACTCCTGTTGTAGGTGTGCTTCAAAGCCATCGGGTCCAAGAAGTGTATACCTGGCGCCAGGTACAGGGTTAAGAATTTGAAATAATACTGCTTCCCCCTGGCAAATACTAGAAGGATAATTGAGCAATAAGTTTACAGTAGGTGAGGAAATATTGACTTCTAATGTAGCGGTATCAGAAAAGCAGCCATAGGCGTTTACTGCTACTACAGAATATACACCACTGTTTTCTCGAATAGCTTGTCTTCGTAATTCACTGCTTGGGGTTCGAGCTGTAAAAGCACCTGGACCTATCCAGTAATACTCTACTGCTCCAGGGGCATGTGCGTGTAATACTAGAGCAGAATCATTGGGGCAAAGAGGAGCATTGCTGAATATTTGAGGCTTGCGAGGCTTATCGTAAATTTGGATATCGATGGAAGCCCAATCGGTAGCACAGCTTCCTAAAACCGCGCGCACTTGGTAGGTTCCTGCATTATGCAGTCCGATAGGGCGAGGTACTCCTGGAAAAGGATGAGGAAAAGAATAAAATCCGTGGGGGCCGCGCCACTCAAACTGTGTACCATCAGGAAAAGAAGCAAAGTTCTTTACATATAAATTAATTTCCTGACCTACGCAGAAAGGACGGTCTTGACCAAAGATATTATAAAAACCTGGCTCGGGAATTATTTGTGCTGTTTCTATGATTCTTAGTCTATGTAGGGCTATTTCGGAAGTGCAGCCAGCTGCGTTAATTGTTCGAATAGTATAAACCCCTTGATGAGCTGTAGTAATGTTTGGAATAAAAAGTTCGTTCCCCCTGAAGCTAAGGCCAGCAGGTCCTTGCCATAAATACTCGATGCCTGGAATAGGAGGGGCAACCACCTTTAGATCTTCTCCCGCGCAAAGCGATTGAGGAAAAGAAAGTCTTGGCGCTGGGGGTACAGGCAAAATTTCAATCCATATAGGTACTACAGAGCTTTGGCAACCTGTTGCAATATCTCTCAGTTGAAAATAAAGATACTGACTTTGGCTTAATAGAGTAGTTCTAAATTGGAGAGTAGCTCCCACTCCCCTAGCAATTAGTTGGGTTGCGGCAGCATCATTAAAAAGCCGATACTCATATACTTTATGTAGCGGGATGTTCATTTCTACAATTCCTTCCCCGCAACGAGTAATGGTAGAAATAACAGGCAAGATAGGGTTAGCATTCAAGGTAGCAGTGACTGCTATCCTTGGGCTTTTACATCCAGTATTAATATTTTGGTTTTCTAAGTAAAAAGTAGTAGTAGCGCCTGTAGAGGCTATAGTTTGTAAAAGGTAAGGAGCCTGACTTCGGGTAACTAAAGGCTCTTGAGCAAGAGAACTTGTATATAAATTAATTTGATTAATTCCTTCTATAGCATTTTCTGCAGTAACAGTAAAGGTAATGGGAAGTACGCCCGCCTCTGCACAAAGTGTAATAGAAGGTGCAGTAGGAGAACTAGGTAATGGGTGCACGGTGACATAAAAAGGAGTTTTAGGACTGTGGCAATGTGGTGTTTGAACGCTTATCCAATATTGTGCACTGGTAGTTACTTGCCAGGAAAAATGGAATGGAGTTGAAGTTGTTTGGAGTAATTGATTTTCGTTATTGCTGCCCCAAAGGTTTGCACTAGTGATATCTGTACTTTGAGCCCCTAGAGAAAAACTTATCTGCCCTGGTCCGCAGCGCACAAGATTAGACACGTTAGGCGCCGAGGGTATAGGGTGAATTATAGCCACTGCAGGTACTTTGTTACTGCTACATTGCGTAATAGGGTTAATAGATTGAATAAAATAAGTAGTAGTACTTTGCGTAAATGGAGTAGATAGGCGGTAAGGTGGCTGAGAAACTCTATTAATTAGAGTTCCATTTTCTGCGTATAATTCAATGGTTTGCTCCCCTTGTATAGTGAATTGTAAACTGCCAGGTCCACAACGTGAAGGAGTATTAGGTATAGGAGCTGCAGGAATAGGTAATATGTGCAAGTCTAATGGAGCTCGCAAACTTTGGCATCCACTTTGAGTATTTTGATGAGCTATAAAGAATCGAGTAGAAGTATTCAATGTAGGGGTTTCAAAAACCCACTGGTTCCCTTGTTTAAGAGTTGGCAAAGGAGTGTTGCTTTGTAGACTTTCGTAAATATAGACTTCTAAATTATTTTGTTCAAGAGTACCGCTTAGAATGAAACTACCGCTGCCGCAGCGACTAATAGTTTGGGGCGTAGGTTCAGCAGGAATAGGAAAAATATTTACTTGTATTGGACTTCTAGGACTTATACAAAGAGTTTGGGGATCTATTGCTTCTATATAAAATGTAGTATTTTGAGAAATATTTTCTAAGACACCCGTATTAGTGAAAAGAGAATATAAAGGTTGCCCCCCTGTAGCAATCGAATAAATTGCATAGTGTAAATTATTAGAATTTGAGAGAGTAAACGAAACATTGCCACTTCCACAGCGCCCGAGAGTTATAGGAGCAGGAGCGGGAGGAGGAGGATTAGGTTGGGGATTAATCCACAGGGGTAGACTTTGGCAGCCAGTGGTAGTATTTATAGCTATAAGCTTGTAGCTACTATTTTCTTGATAAGGTAATTGAATAGATTGAGCAGGTAAGTCTATTAGCTGCAAAAGGTTTGAGTTGCTATCTTCTATCCTTATTTGATTGCTACTTGGAGTACCACTTGTTATGCTAAGAGTTACATGGGTGTTTCCGCACGCTGTTTGCGTTGTTGCTATAGGAGTACCTGGTACCGGGTGAATAGTAGCTTCTATTATTGTACCTTGGCTTTTGCATCCTGTTTGTGGATTTACGGCAATAGCTCGCAATTGGGTGGTTTGCTGTAGGTTCAAAGAAAATGTGTGAGGTGAAGTTTGTGAAGTACCTAATAAGAGACTACTTCCTTCTTGGTATATTTCAATAGCGGTAGGCTCAGGATTATTAGCATTAATACTAAAATTTAGGATGCCAGCACCGCAGCGAGATAAATTTGGAGCAGTAGGAGGTGAAGGAATAGGGGTTATTATGGCTTCAATAGGGATTGGGGTACTTTGACAGCCGGTTTGTGAATTATAGGCAGTAGCATAAAAAGTGGTGGTTTGTGTTATAAGGGGGGTGGTATAATTATAAGGGGCATTGATTTCTAAAAAGGTATTTTGCTGGACATCTGGAAAAATGCGGATTATATCGGCTTCAGGAGTTCCTACTTGAAAATTAAAAGTTAAAGAAGAAGGTCCACAGCTTAGGGGAGTATTAGCTGTAGGGGGGGCTGGTAAAGGTAAGATTGTTACGGGTAGAGACCTTAAACTGCTGCTGCAACCTGTTGCAGTATTGTAACTTTGTAAGAAAAATGTAGTAGTAGTTTGAACGTGAGCAAGAGTAAAGACATAAGGAGCCCCAGAGGAGACTATTAGCTCTGGGCCATTCCAAAGTAAAATTCTATCTCCTGCAGGGTCGCCCTGTACTGCTGTAAAAGTTATTATTCCGGGTCCACAGCGCACTAAATTGGGGGCATTAGGTATTCCTGTAGAGTAAATTACCGCTACAGCCGCAGTTCTAGGACTAGAGCAACCTGTTTGTGTGTTTCTGACTCCTATATAGAAGGTAGTGTGAGTATTTAGGAAGGGAGTAGTAAGGGTGTTATTAGGAAGGGTTTGGATTTGGATACTTGAAGGAGCAGTAGGGCTCACGTATAAATGAATTTCTTGTGCTTCTGCTTCGTTTGCGGTTACGGTAAATGTTACAGGGCCGGCATTACATCGCGCTACATTAGGAACTGTAGGAGCTGCAGGATTTGGAAGTACTACTAACGAAAAGGTTGTTGGAGTGCTTTTACAACCCCAGGGCTGTAGTTCAGTAATAGCGCTGTAAGTAACAGTGGTAGTAATAGAAGCAGAAAAAGTATAGGGACTTTGATTTAGTGTTTGAATAGGAGTTTGGGTGGGTATTTCAGCAGAATAAATATGTACGATTGTATTAGGAGTAGGGCTTTGAAGGGTTAAGGTAATTTGTCCACTTCCACAGCGAGAAACATTAGGCGCAGAAGGTGGCAAAGGACTACTAATAACAGTAACCACACTAGAGCCCAGCAGGCTAGTACAGCCGGTTGCTAGATTAATGGCTTCTAAATAAAAGGTGGTATTAGTATTTATGCCTGCCCTTTCAAAGCGATAGGGAGCTTGTTCTGAGCTGCCTAGGAGATTCTGTGATGCGTCATACAAATTAAGCTTAGTATTAAAGGGGTAGGAATTAGTAATTTCGATTGTATAGGGCACTCCTTGACAAGTAGTAACAGGAGCAGTAATTGGAGTTGATGGCCTGCTGTGAATAGTGACGCTACTAGAACTTACTTCACTTCTACAACCCGTAATAGGATCAAGTGCTTGCCAGTAGAAGGTAGTAGTAGTAGTTACAGTACGGCTCAGAAGGGTATTTTGAGTAGAATCGATGGGTTGGGTAGCTGCGCTATTGGTGTATAAGTAAATTTTAGTATTTGCAGTAAAGAAAGAAATACTAAAAGTAACTTGCCCAGCTAAGCAGCGCTCAATATTAGCTACTACAGGGGCAGGAGGAATAGGGAGTTCATTAATGGTAATTGGGGTTCTACCATTGGTACAACCTGTTTGAGCATTAAATGTTTCTAGCCAATAGGTAGTGAATTGTGAAGTTAATTGCAATTGAAAATTAGGGCTTTGGGCAGTAAAAATAGGATTTCCACCTGTTGTTTGTGAAAAGATTCTTATTTGTGTAAAAGGAGGGGTTCCGTTATTTACGGTCAAAGTAATATTTCCTGCGCCGCAGCGAGAAACTGAAAATGGACCTGGAAGGGCAGGAAGTGGTAAAACTGAAGCTACCACAGGAACTCTATCGCTAACACAGCCGCTTGCTTCCTGGAAGGCAGCAAACCAAAAAGTAGTAGTAGCGGAAATATTTACTGTAAATTCATGGGGTGAGGTGTTTGCTGATAGAGTAGGTTGGGCAGCATTGGCACTCTCAAAAAGTTGTATCCAAGTATTACCGCCTAAGTTTGCAAGTGTAGCTGTAAGGGTAATTATTCCGGCACCACAGCGGGAGTGATTAGGTACTTGTGGGGGGGTAGGCTTAGGATGAACAACATGAACTACGCTAGTTCTAGAGCTAGGGCAACTATTTAAGTTTACTTCCAAATAGTAAGTGTACGTACCAGGAGCTAATTGAAAAGAAAACTCATAAGGAGGCGTGTTATCACTAGCAATAGGCTGCGTAGCCAATTCTTGAGTATATAACGATATAGCATTTCCAGGAATAGGGCCCATTTGCGCAGTAATGCGGCTGATTTGACCCTGGCATACTGTAGCAGCTTCTGCCGTGGGAGCAGAAGGAATTGGATGGATAGTAACACTGAAATTACCACATCCACTTTTACAATTTGTAGGTAGGTGAGTAAGTTGGTAATAAAAAGTAGTAGAAGTAGTAACATTTCCAAGAGATACACTTTCTCCTGGGGTATTAGCTGTAGCTAGGGGCATACTACTACAAGAACCGCCGAAGAATTCTATTTGTGTGGCGCCCGGAAAGTTGAAAGGAAGAGTTATATCGATAGGACTTGGACCACATGATTGCCTAGAAGGAAGAGTAATTAAATTAGGAACTGGAGAGATGGTAACGGTAACGGCAGTGCGGCTGCTCCTACAGCCTGCCGTATTAATGGCTTCCACAAAAAAAGTAGTGGTATTGTTAATATTAGGGGTATTGAGTTCAAAAGGGGGGGCACTGGCACTAGCTATTGCTGTACCCCCTGTAGGCTGCCAATATAATTCGATTCGTTCGGTATTGGGAGCCACTTGTGTAGCGGTTAGGGTAACACTGCCTGTGCCACATCGACTTATATTTTCAACAACCGGAGGCGTTGGGTTAGCTAATACTTCGACTACCACACTACTACGTGCAGAGCTGCAATTTTGAGTAGCTGCTTCTAAATAAAAGGTAGTTGTTTGTTGTAAGGGACCCACAACAAAAGGAGTATTTGAGCTTGTGACTGTACTAATAGGCGTAGTAGCGTTAGGTTGCGTAAATAGGCGAATAACAGCCCCTGGGGGTGTACCAAATTGTGCTGTAAAAGAAACAGTTAATCCGGCACATGCGCTTATGGGGGCTGCGCTGGGTTGAGCAGGAATTGGAAAAATAGTAGCAGTTGCATTTGTGCAATTACTTCTACAGCCTGTTTGGGAATCTATTATTTGAAAGAAAAATGTGGTAGTGGTGGTAATTAAGCCGGTGGTGAAAGTAAAAGGCTGTACAGAGATAGTAGTTACCGGATTGGCTGTGCAATTGTTGCTAAAGACTTCTAGTTGAGTATTAGTAGGATAGGAGTTGCTTACTGTAAAAGTGAATAGGGTTGCTCCACACTGGCTAAGATTTTGTAAAATAGGGGTAGCAGGTAAAGGGTGGATAGTTACGACTACAGGTACTTTAGGGGAAGGGCAATTAAAAGAATTATTAGCATCCAAGAAGTAAGTAGTAGTAGTGGTAATAAATGGAGTAAAGGCATAGGGAGAAGTAGTGGAGGTTTGTATAGGATTAGTACTGTTGGCTTCTGTATATAAGCGTACTGCCTGTGCATTAGTCACAGAAGAGGTGATGGTTACGTTACCTGCGCCGCAGCGCGCTACGTCTTGAGTAAGGGGTGGGGAAGTAATAGGATGAATAGTGGCACTTACAGCTACTCTGGTACTTCTACAATTTCCATTACGGGCTTCTACATAATATGAGGTAGTAGTGGTAAGATTAGGAGTAGTATAGGTATAGGGAGGCTGGTTGATAGTAGCAAGGGGTGTTGTAGCATTAGGGGTTTCAAAAAATAAAATTTGCTCAGGTAAAGGTGGCTGGGCTGAAGCAGTGAGAGTAATTTGCCCTGCCCCACATCGAGATACCGTAGGAGCTGTCGGAGGAGCAGGATTAGGAAGTACGGTGACAAGTACCGTTTGAGTAGATGAACATCCATTAGCAGCAACATTTAACACAATTGTTTTAACTCCTGCGCTATTCCAACTTACTGTATGGGGGCCTATGGTAGAAGCCGTTGCGGGGGTTGCGCCATTAAAATTCCATTGATAAGTGCCATTAGCAAGGGGAGTTCCATTGAAGCTTAGGTTGATAGTTTGACCTACACATACGCTACCCGAAGAAGGTTGCACAGAAAAAGTGGGGGCTGCGGTTACGGTAATAACTCTTTTTATGCTGTCTTCTTGGTTGCACTTACCGGGGTTAATGGCTTTGAGGGTAACAGTATAGGTGCCTGGGGCTGAAAAGGTAACTGTAGGATTGGCTTGATTAGAAGAAGGAATTCCAGCCCCAAAGTTCCATTGATAGCTTATGGCGCCTGTACTTGTATTGTTAAAAGTAACAGTATAGGGTGCGCAGCCTGGTGGTACTGATGCAAAATTAGCGTATACTGCATTAGGAGAGTCAAATTGAAATTTGAAAGTACCATTATTGCAATTGGACGCATTGTTGGTGGCAGACCATGCACCGGGGGTAGTAGGAAAATCGTTATTTCCACCACAGCCTGCGCATACAGATTGATAGACGATACCATTTTTATCAAATCGGCTAGTACCACCATCTACGTGTTCCTCAGAAATATTCCCCCCAAAGAAAGTAGCATATTGTAAAGATACCATATCCTTATTAAAAACACAGAGGTAGAAATCAGAGCCATCAGTTATGGGTTTAAAGGCATTAGGTGTGACGGGTAAGCCTGTAGTATTTCCACTATCATGTAAACCACCCCATCCAGATACGTAAACGTTTTGGCATTTATCTACCATAAAAGCTGAAATCGTGATATCAGGTTTACCATTCCCTGTACCAAAACGAGTAGAATAGATAATGTTATTCAAATTAGGCGAGATTTTGGTAATAAATTGGCCAGCATTAGGAACAAAATAGGGGGCATTTATTATAGGGTAGGGTCCTTCTGTTTGCCCTACTATATACAAATTATTATTATCATCGAAGTCTATCATAAAAACTTGGTCGTAACTATTGGTACCTACATAAGTGCCCTGTATCACTGCTGTACCTGCACTATTAACGCGAAGGATAAATCCGTCTGCCACTCCTCCTTGATAAAAGGGTTGCCACGTGCCAGGTGTAGCAAGAAAACCAGTAGAACTATTAGTACCCCCTACTATGTAGTAGTCTCCGTTACTTAATTGCCTTACAGAGTAGCCTGCGTCAAAAAGATTACCACCTAAATAAGTGGAAAATAATAGATTGGATAAGTTAGGTGTAAGCCTCAAGAATACAGCATCTTGCTGTCCTTTTAAAAAATTTTGGATTACACCCGGCGTTACAGGAAAATTGCTAGAAGCAGTGCTAGAAATAATTACTGGTTCGCCTTGCGGAGTTAGAATAATTTCTCCCCTTGCATCATCGGCATAAAATTTATAAAGTGGGTTTCCTGAGGATGGGTGTTGGTTGATACCATCATCCATACTACCACCAATATAGGTGGAGGCAAGAAGTGCGGTGCCGTTAGCACTAATTCTAGCCACGATCATATCTATATTGCCGTTGTAGGTGGCATCAAAGCAACCCTGGGTGACTGGGAAATTAAAGGATCGAGTGGCCCCAAGTACAAAAAGTTCGTTATTGGAATTAACTATTAGGCTATGGGGTTGCTCGTTAAAACTTCCACCCAAATAAGTTGCCCAAATGCGATTAGTACCCGTGGAGTTATATTTGATTAGGGCAATATCACTACCATACCATAGACTTTGAGGGTAGTTCCCTTGCATTTTGCCCCCAAAGTTTATTTGTAAAGCTCCTGGTGAAACGGGATAACCTACGTCATGTACTATTCCACCAGAATATAAAGCGCCTGCTTCATCATAGGTGGCCGTATAGCCCCAATTATCCGCAAAGGAGCCCGTATAAGTAGAAAATACTAGAACAGGGTCTATTACTAGAGGAAATTCGGGGTTATAGTTTCCTTGCAATTTAAATCCTACAGTAGCAGGGCCTATCATTTGAAAAACACATTCTACAGATTGATTGCCTTGCGGAGTTTTTTGATAGGCTTTAGGAATTTCTTCAATTACTTCATTAATCGATGTTTGAATTATTAATTTACCCTCTCGTACAAAAATACGCTCTGCACCCTCATAGTATAACTGTATTTGATGAATATCTTTTGCTCGTTGCAGTATAAAGTCGTATTTGATTTGAGAGCCCTGGTTATAAAAAGCTAAATCTACGCCGCTATAAAGATTTTGGTAGGTAATTTTATGGTAAGAATATACTTCGCTGGCAGTATAACCATCTCCATAGAAGTAATTACTATAATCGGGTGAAGCTAGCGTCTTGTTTAAGTAAGAGTTAGGATTAGATTCCAAAAAGTGTACGCGATAGGCATGTGCTTTAATTTGACCACTGGGCATG
This sequence comes from Bacteroidia bacterium, assembly GCA_025057395.1. GTDB lineage: Bacteria > Bacteroidota > Bacteroidia > J057 > JANWXU01 > JANWXU01. The sequence goes on from JANWXU010000021.1 coordinate 17,318, forward strand.
TTTAAGTTGGTAGGAAGAGACAAAATATTGCCATGCGTTTCTGAGGTGCCATGGTGTTTAGGAAAGTTGGAATTTTCTATATCTAGAAAAAGATAGGTTAGACGATTAGCTTCTAGAAATAATTTACCCTGCGGTAAGTCTGCTCTAAACTTTACTACTGCTGGCCATTGACCCTTATTTTCTGTGAACCTGTAGTTAATTGAGGGCTCGGGCAAGGAATGGGCACCTAAAAGATAGGGTATGAGTATCAAAATGGTGAAATTCCAAAATTTTTTCATTTTATATAACGAATTCATAGGTTTTTTTATATTAAATTTTACAATATAGCCAAAAAAGTTATAATCCTTATTTAGTTTACCTAAAAATTCAATAGAATTATTTAAATAAGTGGTATTATTAAAAATAATAAGTTAATAATAAATTTTTCATCAAAAAACTTTTTAGTTTTTTTAATGAGAGAGCTGTAGAGCTGTATTAGGGTTGTATACCAAGTAGGGGGCTCAATTGTAAGAAGAAAGCTAATCTGTACTTTTTTTCAGGAGGGAAATTACTTTTAGTGCATCTTCTGGCGTATCAACAGCGATTGTAGGATAATTGGTTTCTTGTATATAGATAGGAACACCGTGAGCTAGCCAGCGCAGTTGCTCTAGTTTTTCTGCTATTTCGAGAGGGTGAGGTCCAAGTTGTGCAATATGTTTTAAGGCGGCATATGAAAAACCATAAAGACCAATATGCTTGAAATAAGGCACGCCCTTAGTATTGAATCGTTTTTCTTCCCTAAGGTAGGGAATTGGACCCCTGCTAAAATATAAAGCTTTGCTATTATTATCTTTTACTACTTTAACAACATTAGGGTTATTAATTTCTTCCCAAGAATCGATTTTTTGGCATAAAGTGGCAATAGCTAGTTCCTCAGGAATTGCAAATAGCAATTCAAGTAATTGTTCAAGTTGCTCAGGTACAAGAAGTGGTTCATCCCCCTGTACGTTAAGGTAATAATTGTAAACTCTTACTCTTTTAAAAACTTCTAGCAACCGTTCTGTCCCTGATTGATGGCTACTGCTGGTTAGAATAGCTTGTGCTCCAAAGCTTTCTGCATGTTTAACAATGCGTTCATCTTCAGTAGCTATGTAGATATCAGTAATTTTTTCAGCTTTCTGAACTTGCTCATATACTCTTTGTAGCATGGTTTTTCCTGCCAGTTCCACTAATGGCTTACCAGGAAAGCGTTGAGAATGATATCTTGCGGGTATTATGGCTAAAATACGGCACTGCATACCAAACATTATGAAGTTTAGACGGATAACTTAGAGCAAAAATCAATTGTTTTTCTTTAAGGAAACAAATCTTAGCTACTTTGTAAAGTAAAATTATCACTTAATAGCTTCTAATTAGGTTTCTACACAATTGAGCTCGAGCCCTAATTCAAGAGACTTGGTAAATTTTAGGATTTAATTAAATTTGTATAGCATACCTAATTTGGGTAAATACTGCTCTGCAGTTAAAATACATGTTTTTATTTGTGAAAAAGTTATTATGAAAAGGATTTACAATAACATATTAATTTCACTTATTGAGTTAAGTGCTCTAATAGGGCTCTTTGCTTTTGCTCCTACTCAGGCTCTAAAAGCTCAATGTCCGGCAGAGCCTTTATTACCCGCTTCCGTTTCTATTTGTGGAGCAGGAGTGGTTACTCTTACGCCGAGTCTAGTAAGCCCTATGGGAGATGGGGTGCGCCTATATACGCAAGGTACAGGAGGCACACCCTTTAGTACTAGTATTATTCCTCCTTATTTGCTCAATACTCCCTTTACCACCGTTACCACTACTTATTATGTTGCTAGTTTTATATTTGCTTCAGGCTGTGAAAGTGCTCGTGTGCCTGTCGTTGTTAATGTTTATCCTGTGCCTGCGCCGCCTGCTAGTACAAACTTTAGTCGTTGTGGAGAGGGCAATGTTAGCATTACAGCAAGCACAGGTACGCCTTTTGCCAACCAAGTGCTATTATACACTTTACCTAGCGGCGGTAGTGCGGTAGATGCCTCGGTGGGTCCTCCCTATGTGCTTACTTCGCCCTTTTTATTTACTACTACTAACTTGTACTTAGAAGCTAAGAATACAGTTACAGGCTGTGCAAGTGCCAGCCGTACCCAAGTAACGGTTACAATTCATCCAATTCCGGGAGTGCCTACGGTTCCAGATATTGTTCGTTGTGGGCCAGGTATTTCTACTTTTACTGTTACTAACGGGTCGCCGCCAGGGAGTGTTATGCGGCTTTATACGCAATCTACAGGCGGCTTGCCTATTGCTACAGACGATACACCCCCCTTTTTACTTTCGGATCCTAATCCCATATTTACTAGCACTATATATTTTATTTCTAGTCGGTCTGCTGCTGGCTGTGAGAGTAATCGGGTACAGGTAGGAGTTACCGTTCTACCTCCTTTGGCGCCACCTACGGCACCTTCCTTTTCGCAATGTGGTCCAGGGCCCGCTCTTATCACTGCTACTATGAACACACCAGCAGGTAATGAAATGCGTATTTATACAACTCCTTTGCCTGGCTATCCACCCTTTGCTATAGACCAAGTACCCCCTTATACTTTTGCAATTCCTTATCTTACTACTACTACTACTTTTTACGTGGAAAGTGGTTTTAGTAATAATACATGTGCTAGTTCTAGAGTACCGGTAGTAATTACAGTACACCCCGTTCCAGGTGCTCCTACAGCCGCAAATGTTTTTAAGTGTGGGGTAGGGCAGCTAACTTTTACAGGTATAATGGGCACTCCAACAGGAGATGAAATGCGGCTCTACACTACTATTGCAGGAGGAACTCCAGTTCAAACTGCTGGATTTCCTTTTCTATTAACGACTCCCGCTGTTACAGTTTATACTAACGTTACTTACTACTTAGAAGCTGTGCAAACTCAGACAGGATGCGCAAGTCCAAGAACCCAGGTAGTAGCTCAGTTTTTAACGGAGCCTAATCCTCCAATTGCTACGGGGGTGGCTCGCTGTGGAATGGGGCAGGTCACTTTCACAGCCTTCATGGGCGCAGCTCCCGGGGACCAAATTAAAATTTATTCTGTTCCTACAGGGGGGCTACCTATAAATACCTTTTATTCTCCTTTCCTTATACCTTCTCCTACTGTTTCTGTAACCACTTCTTTTTATTTGGAAGCATTTAATAGTGTTACAAATTGCTCTAGTACTACTAGAACCTTGGTGGTAGCAACCGTTCATCCTTTGCCTGCTCCCCCTAGTGTACCGAGTGCAGAAAGATGTGGGGTAGGTTCTGTTGTGTTTACAGCAACTATGAATATACCAGCGGGTGACCAGGTTAGGATTTACACTACTACCAATCCTCTTACTACTCCCTTAGCCATTGATGGGGCTGCTCCTTATTTTTTAACTACACCCTTACTAACTATCAATACTCCTTTTTTCTTTACAGTCTATAATAGTCAGACGGGGTGCGAAAGTCCTCCGATTCAGTCTACGGCAGTAATACATAATGCACCATTACCTAGCGAACCTTCAGCTCTAGATGTTACACGCTGTGGAAGCGGCCCCGTAACTTTTAGTGTGCAAATGGGTACAGTTCCAGGCAATGAAATACGGCTATATACTACTGCTACGGCGCAGTTCCCTATTGCAACTGTTGCTCAGGCTCCCTATCATATAACTACGCCAGAACTATTTCAATCTGCGGTATTTTATATTTCAGCAGGAGGGCTATTTAGCTGTGAAAGTAACCGCGTACCAGTAATTGCAACGGTGCATCCTATACCCGGGCCACCGCAGGCACAAAACGTGGCGCGCTGTGGGCCTGGTTCGGTCATTTTTACGGCAAATATGACTACTCCACTGGGCACTCAAATTAATTTGCTGGATGCCTCCTTAGGACTTGTAGCAACGGGGGTTACTAATAATCAGTTTCAATTTACTACTCCAGGACTTGCTACTACAACGGCGTTTTATTTAGAAGTAGAAAATGTTTCTACAGGCTGTAAAAGTACCCAAATACAAGTTTTAGGAATTATTAATCCTTTGCCGCCCCCTCCCTCCTCCACTAATGTTTTACGTTGTGGTTCTGGACCCGTTACTTTTTTAATAGGGGGAGCTGATATTACGGAGGCTTATTTATATCCTGTTCCGGTAGGAGGAGCGGCTATAGCTTCAGCTGTAGGAGTGCCTTATAGCCTCACTACTCCTGATATTTTTGCTACAACATCTTTCTATATCGAAAGGAAAAATAGTGCAGGGTGTACAAGTGGTAGATTTGAAGTAGTAGCTACGGTTCTTCCTGTACCGCCGCCTCCTATTGCTTCTAATTTGAGTCGTTGCGGACCTGGAAGTGTAGAGATAACTGCTACACTTGGAAGCGGAGATAGAATTCGTTTATATACCCAGAGTCAAGGAGGGGTTCCGATTCTTGAAGCATTGCCACCCTTTTTTATTCAGACACCGAATCTTTCGGAATCTACGACCTTTTATTTAGCTTCCGTTCTGAATAATACTAATTGTGAAAGCACTACTCGTACGCCTGTGGCAATTCAAATTAATCCTATTCCCTCCCCACCTATCAGTAGTGGGGCATCAATTTGCGGTGTTGGAAGTGTTACTTTTTCATTGCAGCCAGGTATAGTGGCAGGATCGGAGGTGAGACTATATGATACTCCTAATGCAAGCGTTCCTATATCAATTGATAACTCCCTACCTTTTAATTTATCTACAGGAAACCTTTCTACGACTACTGAATTTTATGCAGAAGCTGTAGATGGGGCCTCGGGCTGCAAAAGCCAAAGAGTAAGTCTATTGGCTACCGTTCATCCTGTACCTGGGCTTCCATATGCTGATGATGTGGCTCGTTGTGGCTCAGGGAAAGTAACTTTTACGGCGGAATTTAGTTTCCCGGGTGGAGACGAAATTCGGCTGTATGATTCTCCTACGCAAGGGAATTTAATAGCCTCTGCCAATGGTCCTTTTTTACTAATGACGCCAGATGTTGTGGTTACTACGCCCTTTTATTTAGAGGCTGTGAGTAAGGCCACTGGCTGTAAGAGTGCACGCTATCAAGTATTGGCTTTGGTCAATATTCCGCCGGGTGACCCTGTAGTACCAACGGTTCAACGTTGCGGACCCGGTATTGTAACTTTTACTGTTTCATTAGGGGCGCCACCAGGTAGTGCAGTTGCGCTTTTTACTACGCCGCTAGGGGGGACTCCCATTTCTCAAGATTTACTACCCCCTGTTTACGAACTAACTTCGCCTATTATTAATAATACTACTACTTTTTATGTAGAAAGTATTAGTACTGCTACGGGGTGTGCTAGCAATCGTGTGCCGGCAATAGCGGTAGTAGAACGTCCTGTAGGGGCTCCGATTGTACAGCAAGCATCTTCGTGTGGCCCGGGGATAGTAACTTTCACGGTAGCTATGGGCAATCCTGCGGGTAACCAAGTTGTATTATATGAAACGCCCAATGCTACAGGATTTGTTTCTAGCGATAATTCTATTCCTTATACGCTTCAGACTTCCTTTCTTATCCAGTCTAAAACATTTTATGTTAGGGCTGTAAATACGACCACTGGTTGTGTTAGTCCTTTGGTCCCGGTGGAGGCGGTGATATATCCAGTTCCTGGCAATCCGCAGGCCCAAGATGTAAATTTGTGTGCAAGTGGGTCGGCTACGTTTTCTGCGACTATGGGAGTACCAGCAGGTAACCAACTGCGTCTGTATAATCAACCTAGTGGGGGCACTTTGGTGGCTGTAACTTCAGAATTACCCTATCGGCTACAAACACCACAGATAAATATTACTACTATTTTTTACCTTGAATCGGTTAATACTACTACGGGCTGTACTAGCAGCCGAATCCCCGTAACTGCAATTGTCAACCCTAAGCCGGGGAATCCGCTGGTAGCTAACGTGGCACGCTGCGATAGTGGTGTTTTTACCTTTAATCCTCAGATGACCAATCCGGTGGGAACAGAAATGCGCCTTTATAATATGCAAAATCAACTACTAGCTACCAGCACTTCTCTAACTAATTTTGCGCTAAATACTCCCTCATTGAGTACTACTACTTCTTTTTTGATATCCAGTTATAATGCAGTTACGGGCTGTGAAAGTGATAAGGTTACGGTGCAAGCAGTTTTCAATAAGCCGCCTGGTTTGCCGCAGGCAGCAAATATGGTTTTATGTGGTTCAGGTCCTACCACTATAACGGCCTTCATGGGTTCTCCGATGGGCACAGAGATGCAACTTTATAGTGATGCTAATGCTACGAATTTAGTAGGCTCTAGCACGGGAGTAGGTTCTGCTTATCCGATTCAGATAGCGAATGTAGCAGCCACCACTACTTTCTATTTGGTTTCGTTTAATGCCAATACCAATTGTAGAAGTGATAAAAAAGAGATTGTTATCCGGGTAGAGGAAAAACCGGGTCAGCCTATTGCTTCCGACGTACAGCGTTGTGGCCCCGGAATAGTTACTTTTACTGCCTTCTTTGGCTCTCCGGCAGGAAATCAAGTGCGTATGTATGAACAGGCTACTGGTGGAAATCCTATTGCTATAACTAGTTCTTCAGACTTGGAGCTCACTACACCATTTGTTATAAATGCTACTACTACGTATTTTATAGAAAGTTTCAATACAAATACGGGCTGCGGTAGTATACGTACAAGTGTTGTGGCTACAATTAACACTCTACCAGGCATTCCCTCTACGATAGACCAGCTTCGTTGCGGACCTGGTACCGTAGTTTTTTATCCTAATAATGGCAATCCTCCAGGGCAGCAGATGTTGCTGTATGAACAGCAATTTGGAGGTACACCTATTGTGCAGGCCAACGTAGGTTCTCCTCTCACTACTCCTGCTATCACCACTACCACTACTTATTACCTAGCAAGCAAGGATAATGTTTCGGGGTGTGAAAGTATTCGCCGTCCTATTGTAGCTACTATTAATCCTGAGCCAGCTATGCCTTTTGCTGCCGATGTAGCCCGTTGTGGACCTGGTGAAGTTACCTTCACTGCAGTGATGGGCTCTCCCCCTGGTAATCAAATTCGGTTATTTACACAGCCAGTGGGAGGAGCCAGTTTTATTATTGATAGTAATTCTCCCTATACCCTAACTACTACTGTTCAAGAGACTCGGGTGTTTTATTTAGAGGTGGTCAATATTTTTACAGGTTGTAGTTCTACTACAAGGTTCCCGGTTACGGCGGTGGTGAATAATTTACCTGGTCCTCCAATTGCTGCTAATGTTACAAGTTGTGGAGTAAGCAGTATTACCTTTACTGCATTTATGGGGTCTCCCGCAGGAGATATCCTCAAGCTATACACACAGCCTTCGGGAGGAATACCCGTAGCTATTGATGCTACTTCTCCCTTTGAACTTACTACCGAAACTTTAGCACAAACCACTTCTTTTTACTTAGAAGCCGAAAATTCGATTACTGGCTGTGTAAGTCCGCGTACTCAAGTAATAGCTACAATACAACCTCTTCCAGGCCCGCCTATAGCTGCTAATATTAGTACTTGTGGTTCTGCGTCTGTTACTTTTTCGGCAGCTATGGGCAGTCCACCGGGTACTGAAGTTCGGTTATTTATAAGTCCGGCAGGGGGAGCACCCCTTGCTTCTGCAGCAGGCACTAATTTGTTGCTTACCTCTCCCCCTATCACAACTAGTACAATTTTCTATTTGGAAAGTTTTGATGCTAATACTGGTTGCCGTAGTATTCGTACCCCCGTTAGTGTGACGCGCGGAGCTGAGGTAGGAATTCCTACAGCTTCCAACGCAGTTCGTTGTGGTGAGGGGAATGTTATCATTACTGCTGCAATGGGTATTCCATCAGGAAACGTTTTAGAACTCTATACTCAATCTGTAGGAGGAAGTCCTATTGTAACTGATAATATTCCCCCTTTTGAATTAGTTACTCCCCTTATTACTACTACCACTACGTACTACGTAGGAAGTTTGAATACCGCAACGGGGTGCAGAAGCCTTAGAACGCAAGTGCTGGCTCTAGTTTCTAAGGTGCCTGAACCTCCGATAGCCAATAATGTAGCACGCTGTGGAATAGGAAGTGTATACTTTACTGCCGGAATCACTGATTTTTATGGGGATGCTATTCGTGTCTATCAAACTTCAGCAGGCAACACTCTACTTTATGAAGATATTAACTTTCCCTATGAATTCACGACCCCATCTTTGGAAACTACTACTACGTTCTATTTATCTAGTGTAAATCGTGTATCAGGCTGCGAAAGCTTAAGAATTCCCTTACTGGTAACTATTACTTCACCTCCCGGAATTCCTACTGCTCTGCCCGTTGCTCGCTGCGGCGCAGGAAGCCTTGTTTTCACGCCTAGTATTGCTCCTAATAGTGTGGACGAGGTGCGTCTATATAATGATCAAAATGAGTTGGTAATGGTAAGCACTACTCCCCCTTACTTACTAACTACGCCAATTTTATATTTTGATGCTATTTTTAGCATTGAGGCAGTACGTGATGGGTGTTTGAGTCAAAGGGGTCAAGTTTTAGCAAAAGTTAATTCTATTCCTGCTCCCCCTTTTGTTGGAAACGTTACTCGATGTGGAGAGGGGGCGGTAACTTTTACCGCGAGTGCCACTTATCCTCCTGGCACTCAACTAGAACTCTATTCCACCCCTGTAGGAGGAGTTCCCTTGAGCACAGATAGTAGTGAGCCCTATGAGATGGTAACTCCCCATTTATTAACCAGTACTACGTTCTACGTTGCACATCGTAATCAATTCACAGGTTGTGTTAGCGAAAGAACGGTTGTTGTGGTGACGGTGTACTCGGGAGTTGTTTTACCCCAGGCAGCACCTGTAGCAAGATGTGGGGCAGGGCGCGTAATTTTTTCTGCGACTATGAGCTCTCCGGCAGGTGATGTAATCCGTCTGTATGATACGCCTAGTGGGGGGCAACCCCTTGCTACTGACGCTTACGATCCGTTTACCATTACTACTCCCGAAATTTCGCAGACTACTACTTTTTATCTGGAAAGCTTAAATTCTCAAACCGGATGTGTTAGTATTGGACGGACGCCAGTAACTGCTATTGTAAATATTCCGCCGGGTATTCCTAATTTTACGAGTATAGGGCGCTGTGGTGCAGGAATTGCTACTTTGACAGCTATTATGTCGGCGCCAGGCGGTACCGAAGTTCGTTTCTATGATGCGCCGCAAGCAGGAGCTTTACTTGCGAAAGATAACACTTCTATTTACGAATTTGTTACTCCTATCCTTACAACAACTACTACGTATTATGCTGCTAGCTTTGATGCGGCTACAGGATGTGAAAGTTTTAGAGCTCCTGCAGTGGTTACTATTCATCCGGTTCCGGGTACTCCTACTGTTAGTAATGCTTCTCGGTGTGGGGCTGGGAAGGTTGTTTTTTCAGCTATGATGGGTGTACCCTCTGGAACTGATATTCGCTTATATTCTTCTAATATAGTAGGGGCTGCGGCAGTGGATATCGATACAGAAAGTCCTTTTGAGTTAAGCACGCCTACCATTTCTTCTAGTACGATATACTTTGTAGCTAGTTACAATGCCCAAACAGGATGCGAAAGTGCAAGGATTCCCGTAACGGCTGTAATTCATCCTTTTGCTTCTTTACCTGTTGCTGAAAATGTTAAGCGTTGTGGTCCGGGAATAGCAACTATTGTGGCTACGATGCCTTCCGCCCCCGGTAATCAAGTTCGTCTATTTGAAGTACAACAAGGTGGAGTACCGATTGTTATAGACCCAGAACCGCCCTTTTTACTTCCTACTCCTGTCATTTCCACTAACACTACTTATTATATAGAGGGCTATAATGCGAGTCGGGGTTGTCCAAGCACTAACCGTTTGCCAGTGGTAGTGACTATCCAAGAGCTTCCGGCGCCCGCTATAGTAGAGGAAGTAGTAAGGTGTAGACCAGGAATTTTGACATTTACTGTTCGTATTGGCAATCCGCCAGGTAATAAAGTAAAACTTTATGATAATCTTCTTGCTATTAATCCTATTGCTGTTGCATTTGCACCTCCCTACACATTAACTACAGGTACAGTTATTGCGAGCACTACTTTTTTTATAGAAGTGGAAAATACGCAAACAGGCTGTAATAGTGAAAGAGTACCTGTGGGAGCCAAGATTGTTGTTGCTCCTGATATGCCCTTTGCACAGGATGTTGAAAGATGTGGGCCGGGCGTTGTTACTTTTACAGCTGATATGGGCTTTTTACCCGGAAATCAAATTTTAATGTATTCTTTGCCTGTAGGTGGTCTGCCACTACAAGCAGACGCCTCCCCTCCCTATACTTTTCAAACAGAAGTTTTACAGGCTACGCGTACTTTTTATTTAGCTAGTTATAGCTCTGCTACGGGTTGTGAAAGTGAACGTCGCTTAGTTACCGCTACTATTTACCAAAGGCCAGGTCCGCCTTTAGCAGCTGAAGTTGCACGATGTGGAGCCGGTAGCATTACATTTACTGCGACAATGGGTAGCCCTGCAGGTTCTAAAATTGCGGTCTATGATTCTCCCCAGGGAAATGTACCCATTTCTGTAGTGACTGCGGCTCCTTATGAAATCGAGACTCCATTTATTGCTACAACCACTACTTTTTACTTAGAAAGTATAATTGGTTCCACTGGTTGCGTAAGTGATCGCAGCCCTATAGTGGCGAGGGTGAATATTGTGCCTGCAGCCCCTAGTGTAGAATCTGTTAAAACTTGTGGAGGAGGACAAGTTACTTTTTCTTTAGTACTACCTAGTCCTGCTGGAAATGTAGTGCGTGCTTATACTCTACCCTCTTCGGGAGCCCCAATTGCCCTTGATTTGCAGCCGCCATATGAAATTAGCCTCAACGTTCAGGTGACTTCTACCTTTTATTTTTCCTCTGTAATCAGTACTACCAACTGTGAAAGTATGCGTAGTGCTGCTATTGCAGAAGTATTTCCTAAGCCAGGGATACCCGCAGTGTTGGATGTTTCTCGCTGTGGACCGGGTTCTGTTACTTTTACTGCCACTATGACTTCACCCCCTGGTTCACAAATTCGAATTTATAATGCTCCGACAAGTGGATTACTTTTGGGTATTGATAATACTTCTCCTTATTTGTTGAATACTCCTGAGGTTAATCAAACGACTACTTATTATTTTTCCAGCTTCAACACGGCTACTAACTGTGAGAGCGACCGCGTAGCAGCTGTGCTTACCGTGCAGCCTATTCCAGCAGAACCTACAGTAATAAATATGGCGCGCTGTGGTCCGGGGCCAGTTACTTTTACAACAACCATGAATCAGCCTATGGGTAATGAAATGCGTTTATTTGAGGCTTTTAGTGGCGGAAATGCTATTGCACGTGATAAGGTGGCTCCTTACTTGCTTTCGGTGCCCTATGTGGCTGCGACGCGTTCTTATTTTGTGCAAGCTGTGGACACTTCAACAGGATGTGAAAGTAAAAGAGTCCCAGTAGATATAGAAATTCGCACTTTGCCTTTTGCCCCTAAGGTGAGTGACGTTAGTATTTGTGGGCCAGGTAGTGCAACTTTTACAGTAGATTTGTTGGCAGGCTCTACTGCTGGGTTACGTGCTCTTCTATATACGGTTCCTGTAGGCGGGGCACCTATATTCACTGATATTTTACCGCCTTATGAACTGGTAGCTACGAACCTTTTTGCTACTACTACCTTTTATGTAGAGTTTTATAACGCAAATATTCTTTGTTCGAGCCCAAGGGTACCTGTTATTGCAAATGTATTACCTAATCCTAGCCAGCCGACGGTTTCCTCTGTTTCTCGCTGTGGCAGGGGTAGCGTAACAATTAATGCTTTCATGGGTAGTGTTCCAGGGCAGGAGATACGATTTTATAATGTGCCTTCTGGCGGTGAACCTCTTTTTGGAGATGATACTTCTCCCTATCGATATGTAACACCTAGTTTAGAGAATACTACTGTATTTTACGTAGAGGCTGTTGGGGCAGGAGGATGTAAAAGTCAGCGAACAGCTGTTTCTGCAGTGATACATCCATTGCCAGCAAAGCCTGCTGTAAGTAGTGTACAGCGTTGTGGAGCGGGTGTGGTTACTTTTACGCCCGCCATGGGAATACCTGCAGGAAATATGACGCGCCTATACGACCAAGCTGATTTGATAGTAGCTACCAGTACTATTGCGCCTACTTATGCTCTAACAACCCCTAACCAAACTACCACCACTATATATTATATTGATAGCTATAATTCTATAACAGGCTGTGCGAGTGAAAGGGTGCCCGTTTCAGCAATTATTGTTCCTTTACCGGGTTCTCCCAAATCTATGGATATAGAAAGATGTGGTGCTAGTATTGTGACATTTACTGCTGAAATGGGTAATCCTCCGGGTGAGCGAATTGCAATTTATACTTCTCCCACAGCCACTACTCCTTTAAGTGTAGATAATCATCCCCCCTATGAATTTACAACTCCTTTAAATACTACTTCTACGGCTTACTACTTAGAGGCTATTTCTCAAGTATTAGGATGTAGAAGTATACGTACAGTTGTTAATGTTACAATTCTTCCTGTACCCGTTCCTAGTGTAAGTAGTAATACGCCTGTTTGCTTAGGTTCAGTGGTAAACCTTTCAGCTTCTGCTCCTCCGGGTACCACTTTCTTTTGGCAAGGGCCAAATGGTTTTACTGCTGAAGGTTCTAATCCTTCTTTTGTCGCCACTTCTAGTGCTGTTGCAGGCTTATATACTCTTACTGCTAAATTAGGGAATTGTACGTCTACGCCTATTACACAAGATATTTCGATTACTCTTACGCCTATTACACCCATAGCTACCTACTACAATGTTTTGCAAGAAGAGCAGCCTTTATGCGAAGGGCAGGAGTTGAACTTACGGGTAATTAATATTCGTGATTATCCGCCGGGTGCTACTTTCATTTGGAGTGGTCCGGCGGGGTATTATCTCTCTTCCGAGCTTGCTTTCCCGGCAATTCCTAATATGACTACCGATAGGGAAGGACTCTATTATGTAGCTGTGGTGGTAAATGGATGTACTTCTGCTACTTCTCAAGGAGTAGAAGTGAAAGTATTTAAGCGGCCGCCGCCACCGGTAGCTACCAATAATTCACCCCTTTGTGCAAATACAGGGCTTATACAGCTTTATGCTTCAGAAGTGCCTGGTGATATTCGATATGTGTGGGAAGGTCCTAATAACTTTACAGCCACTACTCGGACAGCAGCACGTTTGCCCATTCCTGCTAATGCAGGAACCTATTATGTACAGGCTATTGATAAAAATGGTTGTCGCTCAGGCTTGGATTCAACGGTAGTGGTCATTAAACAAAATCCGCAGCAACCGGTGGTTCAAGTTTCAAATCCTATCTGTGTTGGCAGTGAACTACGCTTCACAGTAGCGGGCTTGCTAGGTACTGAGTTTCGAGTACGGGGTCCTAATAATTACAGTGCTGTAGGCTTAGGTCCAGAATTTACTCGCTCTAATATAACTTTTGCAGATGCAGGTGTTTATAGTTTTGTAGCTGTTATAGATGGTTGTTCATCCGCAATATCTCGAGTGGAAGTAGCACCGAGAGCTACGCCTGCTATGCCATCGGTAAGTAGTAATGGGCCTGTTTGCCAAGGTCGAACTTTATTACTAACGGCTATTAGCCAGGGAGCAACCCTCTATAAATGGACAGGACCAGCAGGGTATGATGTATTGGTAAATACTCCACAAGTTGCTAGGCTCAATGCACAACCTAATTTTAGTGGAAACTATAGTGTGACGGCTATTGCTAATGGATGTACTTCTATGCCTGCTACTTTAGCTGTAGTAGTCAATTTTACTCCGGCTTCGCCGGTTGTTTCTAATCCTATACCCCTTTGTCCGGGTGAGATACTAAGTATGACAGCTTCGGGAGCAGGTAATGTAAATTATCATTGGATGGGTCCGGGGGGCTTTGCAGCCACAGGTTCTAATATTACTCGAATTATACAGTCGAGTTTGCAGGGGGGAATTTATAGTGTTGCTGCTTTTCAAAGCAATTGTACCTCCGCTCCCGTAACTCGGATTGTAGTGGTAAAACCCAAGCCGGAAACCCCAACTGTAAGTAATAGTGGTCCTGTTTGTATTGGTCGGGAAGTCCTCTTTACGGCAACATCTTCTCAAGTAGCTAGTTTTAACTGGGTAGGGCCTGCTGCTTTTGTTGCAAGTGGTGCTAATGTGATACGCCCTATTACTAGTACTCTAGAAGCAGGTATTTACTCCGTAACTGCTACGGTGGATGGATGTGTTTCTGACCCCGCAACCACGGACTTAACTATACTGCCATCTCCGCCTGTTCCTTTTGTAAGCTCTAATGCTCCTTTATGTATAGGACAAACTTTAAGACTTAGTGCTAGTGGAGGTCCTCTTAACGCTGTATATGTTTGGAGCGGACCTAATGGTTTCTCTGCCTCTACTAACATGCCTACTATTGAACGGCCAGCGCTAGGTATCAATGATGCAGGTGCTTATAGCGTCTATATTCAGGTACCAGGCTGTAATTCAGACCCCGGTTCTGCTTTTGTTTCGATAATTCCTAAGCCTAGCCGCCCGGGCGCGCAAAGTGATGCTCCTAAGTGTGTGGGCGAGATGGTCACTTTTAATGCGGTAGGGCCTACTGCTCTAACTTATCGCTGGCGCGGTCCTAATAACTTTAATGAAACAGGGCAAGTGGTTAGTCGTTTTCTTACTTCAACTTTGCAAGCAGGCACCTATAGTGTAGTAGCTGTTTCGGGCAGTTGCGAGTCTGACCCTGGAGAAGTAAATATTGTGGTACGTCCCAAACCGCCTGCTCCTTTTGCTGAGAACGATGGACCTAAGTGCGCCGGACAAAACATTCGTTTAACGGCAACAGGGATAGCAGGAGCGAGCTATATATGGCAAGGACCTAATGGTTTTAGCTCTACAGGCGCAACAGTATCTCGTACCTTAAGTACATTATTGGATGCAGGTTCTTATAGTGTAAGCGTAGTAGCAGGGGGATGTACTTCCACAGTAACTACTACAGAAGTTCGTGTAAAGCCCGTTCCACCGCCTATTGAAGCAAGCAGTAATTCGCCCTTGTGTGTAGGAGATCTTTTGCAACTTACTGCAACAGCTATTCAAGGGGCTACTTATGGTTGGCAAGGGCCAGATGCTTTTTTGGCAGGAGTACCCCAGCCTACCAGGTCAAATGTTACTACAGCACAAGCGGGTATTTATTGGGTTGTTGTTAGCTTGGATGGATGTACTTCACGCCCGGCCACAGTAGAAGTAGTTATTAATGAAAGACCCCTTAATCCAACGGTTACAAGTAATAGCCCCTTATGTGCAGGTTCTACGTTAGAGTTGAGTGCTAATTCACCCTCAGCGGCGGCAACTTATCTTTGGGATGGACCTGGTGGTTTTGTTTCTAGGGAAAAGAGCCCCGAACGTTTAAATGTAAATACTCCCGATGAAGGGGTTTATAACGTAGTGGCTATTATTGGTAATTGTACTTCGGATATCTCTTCTACTTATGTGATAGTTCGAAGAAGACCCAACCCACCTATGATAACTAATAATAGTACTCTTTGTGAGGGGCAGAATTTACAGCTTAACGCAAGCCTTGTGCCTGGAGCTACTATTCGTTGGACAGGGCCGGCTAACTTTATATCTAACGAATTAAATCCTGTTCGTCCTAATGTTAATCGTACTTTTGCGGGTATATATAATGCAGTAGCTATTCAAAATGGCTGTACTTCAGCCACAGCTTCTACAACTGTTGTTATTAATCCTACACCACCGCCCGCTATTATTAGTAGTAACTCACCTGTTTGTGCTGGCTCTACGTTATCATTGACTGCTTCCATAGTACCGGGCGCTAGCTACCGGTGGAATGGTCCTGAAGGTTTTTCTTCGACTTTACAAACTCCTAGTATTAATAATGTAGCTCTTAATCAAGGAGGGGTATATACTCTTATTACTCTGATAGGTAATTGTGCCTCCACTCCTGCTACTACAGAAGTAGTAGTAGAGCCTGCTCCTCTTAATATCACGGCAGGTAATAATGGGCCGCTTTGCGCAGGGCAAGATTTGGTACTTTCGGCTACTTTTGTGCCAGGGGCTACTTATCTCTGGAATGGGCCTAATGGCTTTACTTCTTCGCAGCAAAATCCATTACTTCCTAAGGTAACTGTGCGTGAAAGCGGCTCCTATTCGCTCACTGTTCGAATAGGAGATTGTATTGCGCAAGCTACTACTACTGTAATTATCCAAAACGCTATTACTCAACCTCCGGCTATCAATAGTAATGCACCTATTTGTGCGGGGCAAAATTTACAGCTTTCTACTTCTGCAGTAGTTGGTGCTACTTACAGTTGGGTAGGACCCAATGGCTTTACCTCCCTATTGCAAAACCCAGTTATTCCTTCTGCCACCACGGCTAATAGTGGTACTTATAGTTTAACGGTTCGAGTTGGGGCATGCGTATCGCCGGTAGCTTCGGCAGAAATCTTGGTGCGTCCTACTCCTACTTCTGTGGGTATAGAGACGAACGGTTCGACTATTTGTGCTGGCTCCCCACTTCGTTTTAATGCCTCTTTTATATTAGGAGCTCGTTATCATTGGAGCGGTCCTAATGGCTTTATTTCTTCTGAACAGAGCCCGGTAATTGCCAATCCTGCTGTAGCTAATAGTGGTACGTACTCTCTAATTGTTACACTAGGGGAATGCAGTTCGGCGCAGGTGACTACTAATATTACAGTTAATCCTAAACCATCGGGGATAGCTGCTTTTAATTCAGGTCCAGTGTGTTCAGGAAGAAACTTACTGCTAACGGCTTCCTTTTTGTCGGGAGCAAGTTATCAATGGAGCGGTCCTAATGGTTTTAGTGCGGGTTTCCAAAATGTTACTATTTCGAACGTACAGATTGCTGCAGCTGGAATTTATACTTTGATAGCAAGAGTAGGAGGATGTAACTCTGATCCTATTACTACTATTGTAGAGGTTATTCCTACGCCGGAGGCGCCGAATGTGCTTTCTAATTCTCCTTTATGTAGTGGAGAAACTCTTAGACTAACAGCAACCCCTGTATCAGGAGCGCGTTACTTTTGGAGCGGTCCATTAGGGCTTAATGCTACAGATAGAGTGGCTACTTTTACAAATGTAAGTCCGCCCTATAGTGGCAATTATAGTGTGGTAGCTATAGTGGGGGGCTGTACTTCTGCGCCTGGAGTGGTACCTGTAATAGTAAATCCTAATCCACAGCCTCCGATTATAAGAGCTCCTTCGCAGATTTGTAGTGGGCAGACTTTACAGCTTTCTACAGAGTTGCAACCAGGTGCAGAATATGAATGGCGTGGACCTAATAACTTCCTAGCAAGAGAAGTTGCTCCTATAAGGCAGAGTGTAACTACTGCCGATAGAGGTATTTATAGCTTGATAGTCTCAATTGGTCGTTGTGTTTCTGACCCTGCGTTGACCCTAATAGAAGTAATACCTACTCCTCCTGCACCAATTGTGAGAAGTAATACTCCTGTCTGTGCAGGTGGTAACTTACAATTAAGTATTAATCCGCTAGCGGGTGTGACTTATAGCTGGCGAGGTCCCGCAGGTTTTAGTTCTGCTTTGGTTAGTCCTACTTTATTTAATGTGGGTACAGCAAATGCAGGAATGTACAGTGTGGTGGCTTCTTTAGGTAATTGTTCTTCTGCAACGGTTTCTCATAAAGTAGAGGTGGTTCCGATTCGGAATATAGACGCCAATTCTAACGGTCCCTTATGTACTGGTCAAACTTTGAATTTATCCGCTACTTTTGTGGAGGGGGCAACCTATCAATGGTTTGGACCTAATAATTTTAGAAGTCTTGCGCAGAATCCTAGCATTGTAAATGTAGGTATACAAGCTGCTGGTTTGTACTCGGTAATTGCCATTTTAGGGAATTGTACCAGTAATACTGCAGTAGTGAATGTAGGTATAACAGCAATTCCAGATAGACCCAATATTTACAATAACAGTCCTTTG
This sequence comes from Bacteroidia bacterium, assembly GCA_025057395.1. Classification (GTDB taxonomy): domain Bacteria; phylum Bacteroidota; class Bacteroidia; order J057; family JANWXU01; genus JANWXU01. The sequence continues at coordinate 35,348 of JANWXU010000021.1, forward strand.
TGCGAGGGAGAAACTTTGCAGTTAAGTACAGATTTTATACCCGGAGCTAGCTATAGCTGGAGTGGACCGCGTAATTTTTCTTCCAATGGCTCTATTGTTACTCGCTCTAATCTTCGTACTCATGATGCGGGAGTGTATAGTTTGCTTGTGCAAGTGGGGGCTTGTACAGCAAATTTAGCAACTACCATAGTGGAGATAAACCCAGCCCCTCTTAACCTAATTGCTAGAAGTAACGCTCCAATTTGTGCTGGTTCTACTTTGTTGCTTTCTGCAAATTTTATTAACGGGGCTAATTATAATTGGCGAGGGCCAGCAAATTACTCGGCTTCAGGTCCTGCTCCAGTTGTTCCAAATATTAGTACTGCACAGGCAGGTCTTTATACTGTGACCGCCACTTTAGGAAATTGTACTGCAAGGTCTGTGGTGAATGTGGAAGTAGGAGCTACTCCTGAGGTGCTAGAGGTGCGTAGCAGCTCTCCTGTGTGTGTAGGGGGAGTGCTCGAACTCTATGCGCCGCTTATACCAGGGGCAAATTACAGTTGGGTAGGACCTAACGGTTTTTCTTCTGCTGTAGCCAATCCTGTTCGTTCAAATATCAGCTTGGCAGATGCGGGAGAATATACACTAACTGTATTTGCAGCAGGTTGTAGCTCTCGGGCAGCTAAAACTTTAGTGGAAGTATTTACTCAGCCTGAACGCCCAGTGGTAAGGAATAATGGACCTTTATGTGCGGGTCAAAACTTAGAGCTTTTCGCCACTTCCATTCCAGGAGCTAGATATTTATGGAGCGGTCCAGGAGGCTTTAGCAGCACTGCACAAAATCCTATTCGCCTAGGTGTGAATGCTTCGATGGCGGGTCGTTATACTGTAGTTGCGCTGTTGAATGAATGTGTTTCGTTGCCTACTACTACAGAGGTAGTAATTAGTGAGCCAAGGGCTAGTATTCGGGCTATTAAGCCGGTTATTTGTGCAGGTGATTCTTCGGGTATAGAAATCGATCTACAAGGAATTGCTCCTTGGCGTTTGCAATATCGAGAGAACGGTATTTTGGGCGAGTTTTTTGTTACGCAGACTCCATATCGGGTTTCACTTCTGCCCCCTGGTAATATCAGTTATACATTAGTGAGTCTTATTGATGGTTTAAACTGTGCTGTGGAGCTCAAAAGCAGTGCAGAAATTGAGGTTGTTGCAGAGCCTATTGCTCAATTATTAAATGCTACTACTATTTGCCCGGGAGACTCTAGTAAGTTTTCAATTTTAATACAAGGTCTTCGAGAGCAAGATGAATGGAGCCTAGTTTATGGAATTGAAAATCGCGAATTTAATGCTCGGGGTAAGGGCAGTGGAGTTATTCATTTATTTACTCCTCCACTTTATAGTAACACAACTATTCGATTAAGAACCCTTGATAATTTAACTGTAGGGTGCCGTCGTTTGCTAAATAGTAGTATACCTGTCAAGGTAATACCCCCTGCTACTGCTCGCTTTATTTCTGAAGATATGACTATTTGTGAGGGGGTAGAAATTAATTGGGGCTTTGAACTAACAGGAAAAGGACCGTGGCAAGTGGCATATGCTGTAAATGGAGCGCCGGATACTTTGGTTTTGGGTACTGCTGCTACGCCTTCGCCTGCAAGATTTACCTTTTCTTATTTTCCGCGGCAAACAGTTACATACGAAATATTGAACGTACGAGGAGCAGATGGTTGCTTTGCGGGTGCCCAAGATACCTTTACAATTTTCGTGAATCGTTTACCGCGACCTGCTAGTGGAGTGCGTTCAAATTCGCCAGTTTGCACAGGCGATACTTTGCGTCTTTATGCTTCAGGGGAGGTGGGTGCAGATTTCTTTTGGAAAGGACCTAATGGCTATACTTCGTTAACTGCTAACCCTATAATTATTCCTGTTAAAAAAGAAAATGAAGGGGTTTATACCGTAGTGACAATTGCCCGAGGATGTACTACGAATGTACCTATAGAAACTCGAGTCCAAGTACGTCAAAGGCCTTCGGTATCTGTAATTGCTAGGCCTGCTGAAATTTGTATTGGCCAAGCAGCGGAGCTAATCTTGAACTTTAACGGAGGTCCCGCATTTTCGTTTGCATGGCAAGAAGGAGAAGCGGGTGCAAGAATAGTGAATGGTGTAGAATCGATGCACTACCGATTAACCGTAGTGCCTCAAACCGCAGGTGATAAGCGTTATATAATTTCTCAGCTTATTGATTCAGCGGGTTGTGTGGGCCTAAGTGCGCAAACTACTTTACGAGTTTTGCCCAATCCTTTTGTGGAAGTATTAGAAGTAACAGAGCCGGGTTGTGGTAGACCTACAGGTAGAATAAAAGTTCGAGGAAGAGGTGGGGTAGATTCTCTTTATCGGTATGGTATTTCAGGAAGAGAAAGCATGAATACTAGTGGAGAATTTGACGAATTAAGAGGGGGAGTATATACTGTGACGGTTTTTTCGGGAGGGTGTAGTGCTACGGCGCAGGTAGTGATGCCGAGTGCGGCTCAGGCGGAAATTACAGCTATCACCTCTACCGAAGAGCAGGCTCATAATTCAGTTACTCTTACTTGGCAGTCTACTGCAGGTGCTGCTAGCTACACTTTGCTATATAGAGTGAGTGGAGAAGCTAATTGGAGAGAAGTGAGTGGTATTAGGAGTACTAGTTATACCCTACAAGGTCTATCTCCTAATACGCGATATGAATTTAGTATTCGTACCCTTTGTGCTAATGGTCAAGTTGCGGGTAATAGTGCTATCCAGACTTATACTACGGCTTCTCCATCTGCAGGTTGTTTAACGCCTGGCAATATTACGGTTCAAAATATTACTCGTAGTAGTGCTAGAGTAACATGGCGAGCAGTGAGTGGAGCAGTTTGTTATATTATCACATATGGTCCTGTAGGTACTCCTGCGAGTACTTGGAGTCAGTTATTAGTTCCAGCTAATGCTACTTCTACCCAGCTAGATAATTTGCAGGCAGGAGTTCGTTATGGGGTAGTAATGCAAACGAATTGTAGTTTATGTTCATCGCGTGCTGGTACTCGTTCTACAGAAAGTAATATAATAGAGTTCCTTACTTTGCCTAGCAGGGAGGCGCAACAAGTAGGAAGCGAATTGATTTTAGTCAATGCCAAACTCTACCCTAACCCTACTCAGGGTAAAGTGATACTAGAAGTTTCTAACTTTAGCATTTCGGAATTAGAGATTAGGATATTAGACCTAGAAGGTAGAGTACTACAAAAGCAATATATACTAGGAAAAATGGATGATGTATTGCAAGTGGAGTTAGACTTAAGCAATTATTCAAGTGGGATATATATACTGCAGTTGCAAAGCAAAGGTATAATTAAGACACAGAAAATTATAGTGCAAAAGTAGTAGTTAGTGGTGATATATCTCATAATTAAAAGTCTCATAAGTAAAAAAGCTGCCCCCAGGGGCAGTTTTTTTATTGGTATGTGTATTACTGTTGTTCAAGTTTTTTAAACCTGATTAACTATGTGAGTATTATTTTGGGGAAAAATTTTAATAGCCTTTGTGGGTTTTGGCTTTTGTATTTTGACAGCTATTTATTGGGAAAAATTTTAATTTATTTTTGTCTTCTCCCCTACAAAGAATTAAAGCAATAGTTCCTATACTACTTTTGTATTGAGAGTAGCCTTTCGTTAGCTCTAAAGGAAGGGAATTATTGGGTTTTTCTTTGCGAATACCCAAATAAAACTCTATGGTGGAAACACTTTTTTGTTATATTTACAATACAAAAATAAATAAGGAGATTGGTTATTCGTAATAGCGGAGTTTGGAAGTTGAAGTGAAAAAAATAATCTAGAATCTAGGTCTGTTTTTTATTTTTTGCCAACTCAAAAGAATGTAACCATGCTAAAAAATATAGTATTAGAACAAGAAGTCGCCGGGGTACTAGAATATCCTTTAACACGAGAACAAATTATAGCTGATTACCGCTTGGCTTTCAAGAGTAGGCAAGCTAGCATGATAGGTCGGCGAGAGGTACTTACGGGCAAAGCTAAGTTTGGAATTTTTGGGGATGGGAAAGAAGTGGCGCAGCTAGCATTGGCTAAGTTTTTTGAAAAAGGGGATATTCGCGCAGGGTACTACCGAGACCAAACCTGGATGTTTGCCACAGGAATGTTAACTATTCGAGAGTTTTTTTCACAACTCTATGCGCATACTGATATTCAGTATGATCCCTCTTCAGCAGGGCGTCAGATGAATGCGCATTTTGCTACTCGAATGTTAGATGAAAACGGAGACTGGTTAAACTTAACGGAAAAACCTCAGTCTTCTGCCGACACTTCTCCTACTGCTTCTCAAATGCCGCGAATGTTAGGCTTAGCACAAGCTTCAAAGTTATATCGTAATTTGAAAGAGTTGGCGCAATTTAAGCAGTTTTCTAATAATGGGAATGAAGTAGTTTTTGGAACTATCGGGGATGCTAGTACCTCGGAGGGAATTTTTTGGGAGACGGTTAATGCAGCGGGAGTTTTACAGGTGCCTCTAATTATTTCTGTTTGGGACGATAACTACGGTATTTCTGTACCTATTCAATATCAAACCACTAAGGGGTCCATTTCTACTTTGCTATCTGGCTTTGTACCCACCACTGAATTGCCGGGTGTAGATGTGTACGTGGTTAAGGGATGGGACTATGTTGCTTTGATTAATACCTATCAGAGGGCAGTACAGAAAACTCGAACTTACCACACACCAGCTGTTATCCACGTTTGTGAATTAACCCAGCCGCAGGGTCATTCTACTTCGGGGAGCCATGAAAGATATAAATCTAAAGAACGCTTACAGTGGGAAAAGGAGTACGATTGTTTAAATAAAATGCGTCAATGGATGATAGCGCAAGGCATTGTTACAGCCCAGGAGCTGGATGAAATGGAGAACCAAGATAAGAAGGAAGTGGCGCATATTAAGGCGGAGGCTTGGGAACTATATCAGCAGTCTATACGGCAAGAAATTTATGAAGTTTCTGCTATTATTGAGCGTATGGCTGCTTCTTCTGCAGTATATACAGAACTATTAGAAATTAAAGATCAATTGAATAAAATAGCGGAGCCTATTCGACGGGATGTAATGGTGGCAGTTCGTAAAGCTCTTGTGGCAACATATAGAGAAGATTCAGAATACAAAGAAACCCTACGCAGATGGAAAAAACAGGCAGATAAGCTTAACTACGAACGTTTTAGCTCTCATTTGTATAGCGAGTCTTCGTACAGTGCACTGAAGGTAAAGCAAGTGCCAGTTGTATATCCTCCAGAGCCTAGAATGGTAGATGGCAGAGAAGTATTGCAAGCTTGTTTTGATGCAGCTTTAGCAAGAGACCCGCGTGTTATTGCTTTTGGTGAAGATGTGGGGCGTTTAGGGGATGTAAATCAGGCGTTTGCTGGTTTACAGCAAAAGTACGGCGAGTTTCGGGTAGCAGATACGGGCATTCGAGAAGCAACTATTATTGGTCAGGGTATTGGGCTTGCAATGCGAGGCTTAAGGCCTATAGCAGAAATCCAATATTTAGATTATTTGCTTTATGCGCTAGAAATCATTTCAGATGACCTTTGTACTTTGCAATATCGGACTAAAGGAGGGCAAAAAGCGCCGCTTATTATTCGAACGCGTGGACATCGACTGGAGGGAATTTGGCACTCAGGCTCACCCATGGGGACTATTATCCATGCCTTTCGTGGTATTCATGTGCTTGTACCGCGTAATATGACGCAAGCAGCAGGCTTTTACAATACCATGTTACAATCCGATGAACCGGCTTTAATTATTGAAGTACTCAATGGTTACCGCCTCAAAGAACCTATGCCTGCCAATGTTGGTGAATTTACTGTTCCGCTGGGAGTACCCGAAGTTTTGCGAAGTGGAGAAGATATAACGATCGTAACTTACGGACCTAATTGCCGCTTGGCCTTAGAAGCGGCAGAGATACTATATAATTTAGGAATTAGTGTGGAAGTAATTGATGTTCAGACTCTTCTGCCTTTTGATATTCATCATAAGATTGTAGAATCGCTCAAAAAGACAAGCCGGATTTTGTTTTTAGATGAAGATGTGCCAGGGGGCGCAACAGCATACATGATGCAGAAAGTACTGGAGGAACAAAATGGGTATAGATATTTAGATTCGGCGCCACGCACTTTAAGTGGAAAACCACATAGGCCTGCTTATGCTTCCGATGGGGATTATTTTTCTAAACCTAATGTAGAAGATATACTGCAAGTAGTAACTGAAATGATGCACGAGGTAAATCCAAGTAAGTATCGATTAATTTACTAAAATGAATTGGTTGGAGAGTATTTTGTAGGAGAATAAAAAACTAAACAATTATACTTTTTCAGTGCAAGCTTTAGACTGGGGTATAGGAGATAAAAGTATAGTAGCTCTGCAAGAGGTGTTGAATTTGTGCCCTACTTTAGTTCGAATAAAAGATGAAAAGGGAAAATTACATTATATCAATAAGGCTTACTATGAATATTTAAAGGGAGCCAAGGATTATACTTATCAGCAATGTTTAGAATGGGCGCCGCTTAATAATATAGGGGGGGAGGAAAAATTGGTTTTTGAAGAAAGAAAAAGAAAGGAGTGGGAAGAAGTACTTATGCCTCTAGAAGGGGAGGGGGAATGGTTTCGGACAGTAGCTGAGCTATATGATGTGCCAGGGCAAGGAAGTTTTTTGGTTTGTTTTTCGGAAAACATAAGTGAAAAGGTAAGACTACGTAACGCGCTTAGGGCTAAAGAACAGGAGACTAAAGCAATTTTTGATGCCCTTCCTGATTTCTACTTCCGTCTGAATTCAGAGCTGGTATGTACGGAGTGCTTTTCGGGTATCAATTCTCTTTATTTTGAGTCTCCTGATCATTTTTTGGGAAAAAATTTATCTCAAATTTTTAAGCCAGTTCTTTATGAGAAATATTTAGAAGCTATACATAAAGCTCGAGAGTACAATGAGTTAGTTACTTTTGAATATGAATTGCCCACTAAAAATGGTAAGCAGGTATATGAGGCTCGTTTGGCGCCTATCTTAAAATCTGAAGTTTTTGTTGTACTTCGTAATATTACTCGTAATAAACGGGTGGTGGAAGCGCTGAAGCAGAGCGAGGCGCAGTATCGTGCAGTAGTACAAGACCAAACTGAGTTGATTTTTCGATTTAATAGTGATACAAGGATTAGCTTTGTAAATGATGCTTTTTGTCGCTTTTTTCAAACCACGCCGCAAGCAGTGGTACATAAAACTTGCCAGGAAGTTTTGGGTCAGCAAAACGCAGAAGAATTTGGGGAGCACGCTCATAAAGTGGCTTCGGAGTCAATCTCTTTTATAAGCTTTGAGCAAAAGGTAAAGGCAAAGGACAATACAGAGCAATGGTTGCAATGGACTCTACGCAGAATTGGGGGCACTGCCAGTCCTAAGCTTGATGAGTTTCAGGCAGTAGGAAGGGATATTACGCAATTAAAGCAAACGCAACAGGCATTATTGATAGCTAAAGAGTCAGCAGAAAGAGCCACACGGGCTAAATCTGAATTTTTGGCTATTATGAGCCACGAGATTCGGACGCCTATGAATGGGGTAATTGGAATGGTTGGTCTTTTGAGTAATACTAACCTTACTGAGGAGCAAAAAGAATACGTGGAAGCTATTCGGAGTAGTGCCGAAAGCTTGTTATTGATAATCAATGATATTTTAGATTTTTCTAAAGTTGAGTCTGGTAAAGTGGAGATTGAAATGCTCCCCTTTTGGCTTAATGACTGTGTAGAAAGTGTTATTGATATTTTCACTCCCCGCTTTTATGAAAAAAATCTTGCTTTTTACTACATCCTAGAGCCTGCTGTTCCCAGGGCTATGATTGGCGACTATGCTCGTTTACGCCAGATCTTAATTAATTTAGTGGGGAACGCTGTGAAATTTACTCATGCAGGATATATTGAGTTAAGATTTAGATTAAGTAGAGAGATTGGTTCTCAGGAGGTAGAGATAGAGTGCTCTGTAAAGGACACGGGGATTGGAATTAGCAAGGAACGCATCCCGCTATTGTTTCAGCCCTTTAGCCAGGGCGATACTTCTACTACTCGAAAATATGGGGGCACAGGCCTAGGTTTAGCTATTTGTGCCAAACTGATAGAACTTATGCAGGGAAAATATTGGGTGGAAAGTGAACCTAGTATGGGTTCTACTTTTTACTTTACTTTTGTGGTAAAAAAGAAAGATTCCCAGTCATTATTTTTACCCCTACGGGTTGGCTCAGGCATAGGAACATCTATACTCAAGGAGTCTTTGGAAGCCATTCTATTTGGCATGGTGAAAAGTTATTACTTTATGGATATTGACGAGTTAGTCTCCTCTTTGAATTCTGCTTCTTTAGATTTGATTATAGTGGACTATGTATTCATTGCTACTTATGGTGTTCAGTTAAGTTCCTGTATACAAAAGTACGAAATTCCTTTTGTCCTTATTACTTATCCTGGGCTTAGTTCTACACTTTTATCCTTCTTACCCTTTCAGTTCAAGTATACGCTGAATTTACCCTTGAAACAAAGTAATTTACAAAATATACTGCAAGAAGTAGCAAAAGTGCCCGCAGAAGCTTCTAAGGAGGTAGTTACAAATAAGGAATTTGTAATTGCATTTAGTTCCTTAGTGAATTCGATTTCTGTTTTGTTAGCTGAGGATAATTTAATTAATCAAAAGTTGATGGAT
>JANWXU010000220.1 GCA_025057395.1 Bacteroidia bacterium
TCCTACTTTGAAAAATAATGTTTCAAGATGGCTAAAAAGTAGAATAGATAATAGAGGCAGCTTTATAGGATACTACAATCAGGACGAAAGAGACGCCCTAACAATCCTTACTCTCTATTGGCTACAACAAGCAGGTGAAAAGGAATATGAAAAAGAAATTACTCAAGCTTTAAACAAAGTAGCTGCCTTTGATATACCCTATCAGCTACCTCTGCTTGCAATGCTACAAAGTAATTCTAAAGAAGAAATTATAGCAAAAGTTTCTCAACTGCTTAAAAACCCAGCTCAAGCATCAGAAGGTAAAAGTGCTTTAGGGGCTACTCGTAAACAGTTAACCCTTGAAGTAACAGCTCTTGCTATTCTAGCACTCTTACCCCAATCTTCTCAATTTGAACCTTCTCTACTACAATCATTAAGATGGCTTCTAGAGCAAAGAGATGCAAATGGATTTTGGGGTACACTCCACACCACCATGTGGGTGATGAAAACTCTTTATGAATTCTGTCATACTCTTAAGTATAAACAAAGTAACCAGCCTACTTTTACACTTTCGCTAAAGGAGCCAAAGCTACACTATCAACTCGCTACTCCGGAACCCTATTTAATCAAGAAAATAGAATTGCAAGCTACCCCCTTTTTATACAAAGCTATCACTTTTGAACAAGCACTCTCAAACACTAGCCCTTACTCTCTAGCTACTGCCCAATTCATTTTAGAATATACCCTACCTACCGACACCTTACAAGATATAGATACCACCGAACTAAAACTTACTATTACGCCATTGCCCTCAGAAATTAAACTAGGTTCTAATATAAATCTAGCAATTCAAGTTGCTAATAAAAGTATCAAGCCCTTACCTACTCTTCAGCTACAATGGCAACTTCCTCGTCCTTTAAAAATTCACGAAAATACCCTACAAGAAATGTTGCGTAAAAAAGAAATTTTAGGTTATTGGTACCAAGAAGCTAAACTTATTCTTTATTTTGAGAGTATAGGTCCTTCGGAAGTAAAAAGAATTCAACTTCCTATCCGTGCTCAGGCCACGGGTAGATGTATTCCTCAGACTATAAGCCTGTACTATACTTATGATCCCCAAAAAAAAGTGCAACTTAGATATCCTCCCATTATTGTAAAAGATGGTTACTAATAGGCTTTGTATAATTTCACAGAAGTAAATTGCATATTTCTCCTCTGGATTGTCTGAAAGTTTGTAAATACCCTAACTAAAACTAACTACTAAGCAATTAAATTAGCTTTTTTAAAGTTAGTTTACTTTCTAACAAGTAAATTTAGCATGCTTTGAATTTGAGACTAATACTTTTGTTGTAACCCTATATACACCTATATAAAAGCCACAACCCAAAGGCCTTCCAAAACTAAAAAGTTTACTAAATTTGGTAAGCTTTTAAGTGAGGAATAGGTGTAAAATTCTAGCAAACTATAGAAATGGAAAATATTAAATGTCTAATTATTGGCTCAGGACCTGCCGGTTATACTGCCGCTATTTATGCTGCACGCGCAAATTTGCAGCCAGTTCTTTTCACAGGCAACCAACCAGGAGGACAATTAACCTTAACTTCCGAT
>JANWXU010000221.1 GCA_025057395.1 Bacteroidia bacterium
TAAATGTTAGAAGTGGGGCTACGGCTAACCTTGGAAATACACAGTTCACTGTTTGTGAGGGGCAGCCAGTTTCTGTGCCAGTGAATCTTTCTGGAAGTGCTCCCTGGCGAATCGCTTACCGTGTTAATAATGGTCCTGTAACAGAGGTACCTAATATTTTAAGTTCTCCCTATACTATCGCTTTGAATTTACCTAGTGCAGGCACTTATACTTTAGAGCTTGTGGATGTGAAAGATAATTTTGTTTGCCCTGGAGGTAGCGTAGCTGGTAGGGCTACTATTACAGTGAATCCTAATCCTGTTTTGAATATAATAAGTCGTAATGATGCGACTTGTGGTAATAATGCTCGTGTAATTGTAGGAGCTAGTGGTGGCAGCGGGAATTATACATTTTCTTTAGACGGAAGGAATTTTAATAACACTACTGGTATTTTTGAAGGACTTACAGGCGGTGATTATTCAATTACCGTTCGCGATGGTTTTTGTCAATCTACAATTAGCGTTCGCTTAGAACCTGCTCCCTTGCCAAGTATCACTACGACTCAATTTTCGTCGAATACCATCACTTTGAATTGGCAGGGTGTGCCAGGGGCAGTTAGCTACAACATACGCTATAAAATTGCTGGAAGTACTGCTAGTGCTCAGGTAGTGAGTGGTATTACTCAAACGAGTGCTCAGCTTACGGGCTTAGAGGCAAATACAACTTATGAAATTTGTGTACAAGCAGTCTGTAGAGGGGGGAGTTTTTCTGAGTGCTCGGAAACACGTTTAGTTTCTACAGCTTTAGGAGGAAGCCCCCTTTGTGCTACGCCCCAGGGTGCAAGAGTCAGTAATATTACTCGCACTTCCGCCATTTTGAGCTGGCAGCCTATTGCTTCGGGTGCTGTTTGCTATATTGTCAATTGGGGATTGCTCTCAGAGGACCCTGCTAATTGGACTTCAGTATTACTACCTGCACCTTCCACTTCTGTGCAGCTTTCTACTTTGCAACCTGGTAAGGAATATGGTTTTAGGGTAAGAGCTAATTGTAGCAATTGCTCTCCGAGTAGCGGTAATCTTTCTGCACCAAGTACTTTAGTAAGCTTTACGAGCAGTGCACGCCTAGTATCTGCCACAGCTTCAGAGCATAATTGTAATTGGAAAGTATATCCCAACCCTACTAGTGGGAATTTTTCTCTCAGCTGGGAAGCCAATTATGCAGGGAACGTAATTGTTTCTATAAAAGACTTGCAGGGAAAAGAAGTGTATAGGCGTTTTCTAAATAGCAATTTAGGCTACAATGAAGCTATTTTTGATTTGCAAGCTTACCCTAAAGGGGTTTACTTTTTAGAAGTTCAAAGCAGGGAACAGTCATTTATTCAGAAAATTATCATTCATTAATTCAAACAAAAAACAAAATGTAAAAAGGTCGGTGTATTGAAAACCGACCTTTTTTATTTCTAATTATTTTTACATGCAAAGGTAAAAAAGTTTTACTTACTACCTGGAAAGTACTTATGTTT
>JANWXU010000222.1 GCA_025057395.1 Bacteroidia bacterium
CCATTACTTCCGCTAAAAAACCCTCCTGCTCTTTCCTCAAATACTTAACCTCCAACGCAAATTGATGATGCTCCTTCAAACTATTCGCTCGAACATATAACTCCATATCCACATACCCGCCCCCCTCCAACTCCCGCTCACTGTAAATATCAAAAATTCCCCCTTGCATCAATAACGCCATCATCACCATCTTAACATGCTTTTCACCCATCCTGCGAAAATCCCGGTTCGAAAGTCGCTGCAACAAAGCCTCCAACTCCTCAAAAAAAGCTTGTGCATTGCCACTGAGCGCCATCTGCCGAATTGCCATCGGAACCGTGTTCACAGCATCTTCCCACTGCGCCTCCCGCTCCAACAAATACGCATAATACTCCCAATACAACTCCGCTATCACTTTGTTCGGAATCCTAAATACTAACCACCCCCCCACGTCCTCCCCTTCAATCGTAAGATTGCCCAAATAATAAAGTAAACTGATGAACTCCATTTTGCCCCACGGCTTCTCAAATTGAAATTGATAAACCAACTTGGCACTGACCTTGCCCTGCTCCAACACCTCTTCCAACACCTCTTGATTTTTGCGCCAATCTACCACTTCAAAAATTTGTTTAAGTTTTCCGTAGTCGGGCATGATGTTGGGGTCGAGCATTTGTCGGGGGTAGGTTTGATTTTTTTGGAAGTGGTCTAAAAAGTAAAGGACCATGTCGGGGTTGTAGAGCGTTTGTGAAGAGGGGGGGCAGAATTTGTATCCGTTGTAATAGTGGCGCAAGTCTTGCAAGAGCTTTTGTTGTTGGGCGGGATGGGGAACAATGAGCTGTACAAGGGATTGAACTTCATTTTCAGAGAAACCTATCATAGTTTCGAAGTGGGGGTTATGGGTAAGGTGTTTGAGGATGTTGAATCCGCTGGTGAGGCTATCGAGAGTTAAGGGCGAGACGCCGGTGATGAAGACTCTATCGACGATGCCTTGTTGGGTAGCGTTTTTGATGACTTCGTAGAATTTTCGCACGTAACCATTTTGGGAGACGGTGGCTTTGAATTCTTGCAGATTTCGAATCAAAATTTCGTTGGTAAAATGGTCGTATTCGTCGATAAGGAGGTAGATAGGGATAGGATTAGATAATTCGGCGTAACGTTCGAAAAAAGTTTTGAGGATTAATTCGGGGGTAGTTTCTTGTAATAGGGAGATTTTTTGATTTTCGTTAAAGGGGTTATAGCGAGCTAAGAAGCTTTCGATGGAGAGTTGTACGGTTTTATAGAATCCTTGATAGCTTTTTTGAGCGGTAGTGGTATCAATTCCGCTGAAATTAAAAAATAAGATTCGGTAGGTATTAGCAAGGGGGGTAGGATTTTGTCCGATGTAATATTTTGCAAAGAGTTGTTGAAATTTGTCTTTGTGATGGATATCGTAGTAGTACTCAAGCAAAGAAACAAAAAGACTTTT
>JANWXU010000223.1 GCA_025057395.1 Bacteroidia bacterium
AAATTAGGATAATTACCCTAGATTAATTTTGCTTTTATCATTTATTATTTGCAGGTAATAAATTTTTATATTATCTTTGCGTAACTACTAGAATAGAAGGAGGGATTAGCTCAGCTGGTTAGAGCATCGGATTGTGGATCCGAAGGTCGCGGGTTCGAGCCCCGTTTCCCTCCCCAAACGCCATTAGGCGTTTTTTTTGTTCTTATAAAGAACGGTACAGTTTTTTGTTCCTACTTAAGTAATTAATCTTTGCTTTGCAATGCCCTGGTTTAGAAGAGAAAAGGCAGGAATTCGAACTCAAACCACAGAAAAGATCGAGGCGCCTGATGGTTTGTGGGTAAAGTGCCCAGCATGTAAAAAGCCTACTCATATTAAGGAGCTGATTAATAATTCCCACGTCTGTCCTTACTGCGGTTATCACTACAAGATAGGAAGCGAAAATTATTTCTCCCTTCTATTTGATAATAATACCTACACAGAATTGGATGCAAACCTAGCACCCGCAGACCCGCTTGAATTTGTCGATTCTATTTCCTACCGCCAGCGTATAGAGGAGGCGCAGAAAAAAACTAATTTAAAGGATGCGTTGCGTAGTGCACATGGCAAAATGGGAAATATTGAAGTAATTATTGCATGTATGGATTTTTCTTTTATTGGTGGGTCTATGGGGAGTGTAGTAGGAGAAAAAATTGTAAGAGCTTCTAACTTAGCTATCGAAAGGCGTTGGCCCTTAATTATTATTTCTAAAAGTGGAGGGGCAAGAATGATGGAAGGTGCTATTAGCCTAATGCAGATGGCTAAAACTAGCGCTCATTTAGCCTTGCTGCATCAAGCCAAAATTCCATATATTTCTGTACTCACGGATCCCACTACGGGAGGAGTAACGGCAAGCTTTGCTATGCTAGGTGATTTTAATATTGCTGAGCCTAAGTCCTTAATTGGTTTTGCGGGTCCTAGAGTAATTCGTGAAACGATTGGTAAAGATTTACCTGCGGGTTTTCAAAGTGCAGAATTTCTACTGGAGCACGGCTTCATTGATTTTATTGTGGAAAGGAAACAGCTTAAATCAAAATTAGTAACCCTATTGCAAATGTTGTATCCTTGGTAGAATATCTATTTTTACTACTGTTTTTGAATCACTAATTAGTCGACTTATATAAACAAAAAAGAGGCTATCTATATTAGATAAGCCTCTTTTTTGTTTGTTATAAATACTGCTTATTGCTTAATAATTTTTCTACCAGTCACGCCTTTAGGGGTTTCTATTTTAAGTAGGTACATGCCCGGAGCAAAGTTGCTAAGGTTTATTGGAATAATTTGATTTTGAATCCAGCCAAGCGAACGCTTTTGTAAAATACGACCATCCAAGTTCCAAATGCTAAGCGTAACATCTTCTCCTTGTTTGAAGTTGAGGCC
>JANWXU010000224.1 GCA_025057395.1 Bacteroidia bacterium
ATTACTACTTATTATGTTTCGAGTTATAACACTAATACGGGTTGCGAATCTGGCAAGGAGCCGGTGGTGGTGAATATTATGCCGATACCGGGCATATCGCTGGCGGCGAATGTTTCGCGGTGTGGTCCTGGGTGGGTGACCTTTAGTGTACTTACGGGTCAGCCGAGTGGGGACCAGGTGAAGTTATTTTCATCGCCTTTTAGTACGCAGGCGATTGCTACGAGTATGAACGTGCCGTTTCAGTTGAGTGATTCGATTAGTACGACTACGACGTATTACATTTCGAGTTTTAAGACGTATTCGAATGTATTGCCTAGTATTACTTGTGAGAGTCAGCGGGTACCGGTGGTAGCGACAATGCATCCACTTCCGGCTGTTCCAACTTCTTCAAATGAGCGCCGCTGCGGTCCAGGTCCAGTGACATTTTTGTTGAATATGGGGCATCCAGCGGGGAACGAGGCGTATTTGTATGATGTTCCGGTGGGGGGTGTTCCGTTGGATGTGACCAGTAGTAATAGTAATCCGCCGAATTATCAGTTGACTACGCCGTTGTTGCCGGCGGCGCCGCCTTATTATCCATATTCACGGCGGGATACGTTTTACATAGAGGCGAGGAATAATGTGACGGGTTGTCGGAGTGCGGGTCGTGGGATGTACATAGCGACGGTGAATGTGGTTCCGCATCCGCCGACGGTATCGGATATGAAGCGGTGTGGGGGTGGGGCGTTGACGTTTACGTTGACGCAGATAGTGCCTGCGGATGCGGTGGCGGGGAATTCGATAAGGATATATAGTAGTGCACAGGGTGGGGTAGCGATAACGACGATACAATCGCCGCCGTATGTGTTTACGACGCCAGTGCTGACGAGTACGACGACGTTTTATGCTGAGAGTATGATAGATAGTACGCGGTGCCCGAGTGCGCGGATACCGTTTGTGGCGGAGGTGATATCGCCGCTGATGCCACCGGTGAGTGGGAATGTGAGTAGGTGTGGTCCTGGGAGTGTGGTGTTTACGGTGCAGACGGGGTATTCTACGCCGGGTTTAGTGCAGGCTCGGTTGTATAATTTGCCGGTGGGGGGGAGTGTTGTGGCGATGGATGATAATCCGCCGTATGAGTTGATGAGTCCTGGGGTGGCGACGACGACGACGTTTTATGTGGAGAGTTATTTGGTGGGGGCGAGTTGTCCGAGTAGTGTACGGGTGCCGGTGGTGGCGGTGGTACATCCGGCGCCTGATACGGCGATAGTTTCTTCGGTGAGTCG
>JANWXU010000225.1 GCA_025057395.1 Bacteroidia bacterium
CTTAATGGTAGTGTATTAGGAGATGCTCGAAATTTTGATTTTCTATGGTACCCTCAAGCAGGTCTTAATGCTGCTCGCAACGCAGTACCGGTAGTTACACGATTTGAACCAGGCACTTTCTATTATTTTTTAGAAGCTAGAAACAAAAGAACAGGTTGCTCCGCCATTGATAGCGTAACTGTAGATGTAATTAGTGTAGAACCTCTAAGGATAGAGTTGGCTCCTAATATTCGTTCTTGCCTTAACCAACGTATTGAATTACGTCCTATTATTAGTGGTGGAGCCAGGCGGGGGCAGGTATATAATTGGATACCAGCTACTAATCTTTCCAATCCCTCTGTGGCTCGTCCTACTTTTACAGGCTCAGTACCCGGCACTTATACATATGAACTCAGTGTACGGGATGAGTTAGGGTGTATAGCAAGTGACTCTATCACAATTGAAGTAGCTTCCACACCAGAACCTTCGATTACCATAACTCCTACTCATGTAACTTGTACGGGCGGTAATGATGGTGCTTTAATTATTTCGCCACGCGACGCTAACTTAGAATATTCTATTGATGGAGGTACTAGCTTTAAAAGCTCAAATATTTTTGCAGGTCTTAATGCGGGAAGTTATAATATTGTTGTTCGTTACCGAAATGGTTGTCGAACAGCCCGGAACATAGAGCTTCGCAATGGTACTGCACCTGAAATATTTACAGTTACAAATATTACAGAAAATAGTGCCCTTGTTGCTTGGCTAGGTAATACCAGTTCTGCGGGCATTACTTATAATTTACAATACCGCTCTGTAGGAGATTTTGAATGGCAGCAAATAGAAAATATTACCAGTAATGCTCAGTCGCTAGGTGGATTAGTACCTCTTACCAATTATGAAGTAAGGGTACAAGCAGTTTGTCCTGGTGGAATCACTTCGCCGTGGTCAGAAATCGCTACTTTTCGCACTCTTGCTAGTAGCGGGGGAGGACCTACTAGCTGTCAACCCCCAAGAATCACCAATC
The DNA here is from genome assembly GCA_025057395.1 of Bacteroidia bacterium. Taxonomy (GTDB): domain Bacteria; phylum Bacteroidota; class Bacteroidia; order J057; family JANWXU01; genus JANWXU01. The sequence goes on from JANWXU010000225.1 coordinate 1,007, forward strand.
TAGTTCCTGTAAATCCTCAAAATGCTGTCGTTTTCTGGAGTGCGCCTACTAGTGGCCCTGCAGCAGTTTGTTATATTGTTTCTTATGGTTTAGCAAGCCAAGACCCTTCTGAATGGCAAAGCTTTACCGTCCCCGCTAACCGTTCTAGCTTTTTACTTACCAATCTGCTACCAGGTCAAAATTACTTAGTAAGGATTCGTGCTAACTGCACAACATGTATTCCAGATAGCGGCAATATTTCTAACTGGTCTTC
>JANWXU010000226.1 GCA_025057395.1 Bacteroidia bacterium
TTTCAAAGTAGGAGAGTAAATATTTTGGAGCCAGCGTGATTGTACTAAACAAGCTAAAAAATAAGCTGTTACTAACTCATCTGGAGGAGCACCTGCATATCGCGATAGTAGCTTTTCTGGTGTAATAAAGTTTTGTATAGCTAAAGCAGATTCTTGACAATTATGTTCTAATTGTTGTTGAAATTCCAGCAAAGGAATGGAGTCTTTTTCTAGCCATAGATATAATAAATTGAAAATGGTGTGGGCAGAAAGCCATTCTTCTAAGCTATTTTTGGGTTGTTTTTGAATAGCTTGGGCGGTGGCAATTGCTTGGGCTAATGGGCTGGGGTATAATTTCCAAATTGCGCGAGCATATGAAGGAGTAGTTGAGGATAAAGAAAAAACTTGGAGTTGCTTTTGCGCAGTACAGTAAGATTTTTGTAGTGTAATACCAGGCAATTGAAGTTCAATAGGATGCTTTTTTTGCCAATGATAGCCTAGAGCACCAAAGCTATAGGTAAGAGTATCTTGTAAAAAGCGTGCCGTAGTGGGCAGTAGCTTAAGATATTGCTTTAGTCGGGTATTGGCAAGTAATCGAATGGTATCTGCGGGTAAGGTAAGAATTTTCCAGTACTTGGAAGTTTGTATTTGGAATAATCCTGCTATTGAAAAATTACTTCGGTTGATAAATTCAATAGGTACCTTAAGGGTATCTCCCACAGTTGCAGAATTAGGTAATTGGAGATTTACCTCGAAAGGTAGTCTGGTTTGCAAAAAAGTTTCGCTTTCGCCCGTAAGTCCTGTTGAGGAGATACCTTGGGCATAAATGCGGAATTTGCCGATATTGTCATTAAGATAAAAACTAAAGCTGGCTTTTCCATTTTTATCTGTTAATAATTCACCTTCCCAGTGTAAGGTTCGGCGTCTATCGAAGCGCTGGATTACCGAGGTTATAGAGTCATGTTGGAATTTATTAAAAATAGTAGGCATAGTATATCGCGTACCTCGTACTAAATTTCGTTTTTCTGCTGGGTTACTGATAAAAAAATCAAAAGGCAGTATAACTTCTGCTGTTATGGCTTTGCCACTTGAATCTGTAGCAGGGTGAAATAGCAATTCCTTGGCTACTGCTTCTACAGAAGCTGTAAAAAGAGGATGGGGTGAACGTAAAACTTGCATTTGTTCTATTTTCCCTCCTTTATTT
>JANWXU010000227.1 GCA_025057395.1 Bacteroidia bacterium
TTTCTTTATTGACAATAAGTTTAACCCAAGGATGCTTTTCTCTTATCATCGAAACGCTTCCATCCACCGAGTTATTATCTATTACAAAAACTTCTCCCTCTATATTCTTAAGTGCTCTCTGTACTGAATATAGAGCCTGCTCTAAAAAATGACGAACATTATAATTAACAATAATAATACTTAGTTGCAGCATACAATTTCTTAACTTCGGGGACTGCTATATTCAATTCGATTTTGTAAGGAACGAACAAGTGTTATTTCATCAGCATATTGCAATTCACTACCCACTGGAATGCCCCTTGCTAAAGAAGTAATGCGGATAGGTAAGGCTTGCACCTGCCTTGCAATGTAAAAAGCAGTAGTTTCGCCTTCAATACTAGCACTAAGGGCAAGAATAATTTCTTCAGCGCTCATAGCACGTTCTACTAAAGAAGTAATATTCAGTTGGGCGGGTCCAATACCTGAAAGTGGACTAATTAACCCGCCTAATACATGATACACCCCATTAAATTGCTGCGTTTTTTCTATAGCTAAAACGTCTTCTACTTCGCCCACCACGCAAATGAGCTTATGATTTCGATTCGAATTGCTACAAATACCACAAATTTCCTGTTCAGTAAGATTATAACATATCTTGCAGCGTTTTACCCTTTGGCGAAGTTGGAGAATGGCATTTGCTAATTCGTATGCTTCTTGCTCCGGGCACTTAAGAAGATGCAAAGCTAGTCTTAGGGCAGATCGTTTACCTATACCAGGTAGCTTACAAAAAGCCTCCACCACACTTTGAATACTATCAGATGGATATTGCATATGGCTATAAACCCAAAGTTTGTATACTGCCAAAGCAAACAAGAAAAATTTTGATTTCTTAAGTCAAAATTCTCCTCCTTTGCTATTTCACAAATTTTGCTATTTCACAAATATAGAAAGTAGTTTCTCCTAATTGCAATAATGCCATACGCAGCCGTCGGATTTTAGTACTTTAGCTTTAGAAGAAGTATTATAAAAAAACTTAAGCATGCGACCACTAAGGTTCATACACTACATATCATATGTAAAATTTGATAACTTGATAATAATAGGAAAAAAATTAAGACTCCAAATTTAAGCGTTCTAAATACCTCAAAATAATTTAGTAACTTG
>JANWXU010000228.1 GCA_025057395.1 Bacteroidia bacterium
CTTGTAAAAAAATGGGAAGCAGTACTAGCCCTTTTGGAACTGTAAAAAGAATTAATCATGATAGTTCCAGATTTTACGAATCTAATTTGTATTCTACGCTAAAAATTGTGAAAGCTGAAAATGGAACAGAAAATTTCATCGATTCTAAACTACTAAACACAATAATTCATGGCTCATCCGAAAATATGAAGGAAATACCAGATAATTCAATTCATTTAATGATTACCTCTCCTCCCTATAATGTGACTAAGGAATATGATAAAGACCTTAGCCTTGATGACTATTTGGAAATGTTAAAAAATGTTTTTAAAGAGACTTATCGTGTTTTGGTAAATGGAGGTAGAGCTTGCATTAATGTAGCAAACCTGGGTAGAAAACCGTATATTCCACTCTCAGATTTTATTTCAACGATGATGATAAGTATTGGATTTAACATGCGGGGTGAAATTATATGGAATAAGAGTTCTGGCGCCGGGGTATCCATGGCTTGGGGAAGTTGGAAAAGTGCTTCTAATCCTATTCTTAGAGATGTTCACGAATATATTTTAGTTTTTTCCAAAGGAGATCTTAAACGTAGTTCCAAAGGTAAAATAAGTACTATAAGTAGAGACCAATTCATGGATTGGACAAAGTCCATTTGGAATTTTGCTCCGGAAAGTGCAAAAAAAATCGGTCACCCTGCACCCTTTCCTGTTGAGCTTCCATTCCGTTTGAT
>JANWXU010000229.1 GCA_025057395.1 Bacteroidia bacterium
GGTCCGATTAAAACACCATGGCTTATATCTTTACTTGAAACGTATGAGCATGTTTCAATTCCGCTACGGTCCGATTAAAACCGGTAAGCCCTAACCAGCTAGTGCATCTGGTGTGGGGTTTCAATTCCGCTACGGTCCGATTAAAACTGCCAAAGCACCTATCACCGCCACCACGTCAGGCGAGTTTCAATTCCGCTACGGTCCGATTAAAACTACACAACCCGATCCACTCCAATTCGAGTTAGAGATGTTTCAATTCCGCTACGGTCCGATTAAAACTTCCCAAAAATGCTTATTTTTAGCCATTTTTCCACTGTTTCAATTCCGCTACGGTCCGATTAAAACAGATCAATTGGTAGAAGCTATACTTGACGCTCAACAGTTTCAATTCCGCTACGGTCCGATTAAAACTCACATTCAATAGCAAATCTTTTGTAATTCGCATGTGTTTCAATTCCGCTACGGTCCGATTAAAACCAACCCGCAGAACGGGTTCCAGTTTGCGTTACTGTTGTTTCAATTCCGCTACGGTCCGATTAAAACGACGCAGCTTTATTACCTTCCTATCCTTCCCTCTTTGTTTCAATTCCGCTACGGTCCGATTAAAACGTTCGTGCTGAATATCCTAGCCGCTGTCGCTGAGTTGTTTCAATTCCGCTACGGTCCGATTAAAACGATATAAACGATTCAAACGGGTTT
>JANWXU010000022.1 GCA_025057395.1 Bacteroidia bacterium
TTTCTTCCTTCATGCCGCACTCTTATTTCAAAACCACCTTCACCGTCTCCACATCAGCACCCTGCTGCAATTGCAACAAGTATATCCCCGACGCATAGCCCGTCAAATCCAACTCCACACTATTCATCCCCTCTACCACTTCCACTCGCCTATCCACCACCACACGACCCGATACATCCACCACACGAATCCCCAACTCCCCAAATACCCCACCCCTCAACTCTACTTGCAAACGTCCCGTCGTCGGATTCGGATACACTACGTACCTACTAACACCCTCCTCAACACCCGAATCTACCCGCAAATTATCCACCACAAAATTCACTATCTCCGAATACTGCGAACGATTCGCTTCACTCGCAGGACAGCTCAAACAATGCGCCCGAACACGAACCCCATAACTAAATCCCGGCGTCAATCCCCCTATCCGATAACTGTTCGTGCTTATCCCACTCACCACCGCCCACGTCGCAGGATTCGCACTCGATAAACCATACTGCAAATCATAACACACCGCCGTCGCATCCGAATTCCAGTGCACATCCACACTGTTCGAATTGTTCACCTGATTCACGTATACCCCACCCACACGACGACACGTGCCCACTTGCGTCTGCAACGTCCTAAACGTAGCCACTTCACTCCAACTCGGCGACAATACCCCATTGCACCGACTCCTTACTCGAACCTCATAATTCGTAAAGTTCTGCAAGTTCGTCAGCACATAACTCGACGTACTCCCAGGTATATTCTCCACCTCCGTCCAGCTCTGTGAACCCACCACCCGGTATTGCAATATGTACCGAACATTCCCCCTCCCATTGTACGGCGTCCAACTCACTACCGCACTGCTCTCACTAATCTGACTGATACTCGTTATCTGCGTAACCCCAGGATTATTCACCGCCACCACCGTAGATACCTCACAATTCCACTTCACATTCCGTGCATATACCGTATAACTACCCGCCCGCAAATTCATAAAGAAATTGCTGCTCTGATAGTTCACCCCATCCAACGAGTACACAAACTGCTGATCCGGAAAGTTCGCATCTACACGAGCCGTCGCCGTAATCATCCCATCGCTCTCCCCATCACAGCTCACATCCACCTTCGTCGCCACCAACTCTATCGCCGGCAACGTCGCCACCTCCACCTGTACCACATCCTCACTCGTACATCCACTCACATTATCCGTCACCCGCAACGTGTAATTATATATCCCAGGTGCCGTCGTCGAAAATACAGGATTCGCTACATTCGAACTACTCAAGCGCGCCGCAGGACTCCAACTGTAACTATAATCCCCACTCCCGTTGCTCGCACTCCCATTCAGCCGAACACTCCCCTGCGTACAAACATACACATTCCGAGCTCCAGCGCTCGCCACCGGCGGGTTCAACACCGTTATCGTCACCCGTGCACTCCCACTACACCCATTCACATCCGTCGCCGTCAACGTATATGTATACGTACCCACATTCTGTGCTATAAATGTCGGACGCAAACTATTGGCATTCAACAACCCACTCACCGGACTCCAACTAAACGTAGCCCCGCTCTGATCCCCTCCTATACTCCCCTCCAACACTACATTCTGACCCCGGCACGTACCCCGATCCCGACCCGCACTCACATTCAAACTAAAGTTCACCACCACCTGCACAAAATCCACACTACTGCACCCATTCGCATCCGTCACCGTCAACGCCAAATTGTACGTCCCAGCTACATTGCTACGAAATACAGGATTGGCTACATTCGCATCGCTCAAATTCTCGCTCGGACTCCACGTATACCGATAACTCCCAGTACCACCACTTGCCATCCCCATCAACTGTAACGGACTTCCTACACACACCTGCGCATCATTCCCCGCATTGGCAACCGGCGAAGTACGAACCTGCACCACTACACGACTGCTACTTACACACCCATTCGCATCCGTTACCTCTAATGTGTACACAAAATCTCCCGTCACATTGCTCAAAAACTGTGGATTCCGAATATTACGATTCGATAAGTTCGTCTCCGGCGTCCACCGATAGCTATATGGCGCATCTCCCCCACTTGCCGTCCCATTCAACGTAATACTACTACCCGTACACGCATTCACCACACCCCCAGCATTCGCTACCAACGCCTCCGCAACCCGAACATTTACACTACTAGTAGCACGACAATTGTTCGCATCCGTCACCTCCAACGTATACACATAATTCCCCGGTACATTTAACGACAACGTCGGCACCGCTAAACTCGCATTATTCAAACCCGTACTCGGCGTCCAACGGTATACATACCCAGCACCAGGAACTCCCCCTACCGCACTCCCCTCTAACGTCACACTCCCCCCAGCACACAACACCTTGTTGCTCCCAGCACTAGCCACCGGCGAAGGATTCACCAATATGCTCGCACTGCTCCTGCCTACACAACCCCTACTATCCGTCACCGTCAACGTATAATTATACGTACCCGCAATATTCGCATTAAACACCGGCGCCTGTGCACTCGCATTGCTCAAATTCGCCGCCGGACTCCAACTAAAACTATACGGACCTACTCCCCCTACCGCATTCCCCTCCAACACTATCCCACTCCCCGTACACGCCGTACGATTACCCCCCGCCGTCACTACCGGCAACGTGCTCACTTCCACCCGAACTACACCCTCCGCACTACACCCGTTCGCATCCGTCGCCGTCACCGTATAATTATATACCCCCGGTAACTCACTCAAAAATACAGGGTTCGATACACTCGCATTCGACAAGTTCACTATCGGCGTCCAACTATAACTATACCCCGTAGGTCCCGGTAGTCCTCCACTTGCTCGAGCACTCAAGCTAATCCCAGAACCTACACACGCAAACCGCTGACTAGCAACCTCCACCACCGGACGATTATTCACCACAATATTCACACTCGAACTCCCACTACATCCATTCCCATCCGTCACCGTCAACGTGTACCGATAACTCCCAGCAACTTGCGTGCTGAATAACGGATTCGCCACATCACTCGAACTTAAATTCAGCCCCGGCGTCCAACTATAACGATAGTTCCTATCCCCCCCTACTGCAAAACCCTCCAACTGAACAACATCCCCACTGCACAAACGCAAATCACTCCCCGCACTCACCACAGGACGCTCATTTACCCTTATCTCTACCGTAGCACTCCGCTCACACCCCCGAGCATCCGTCACCGTCAATGTCACAGGATAAACTCCCGCTACCCCTCTGCTAAATACCGTACTCAATGTATTACGACTACCTATGCCCTCGCCACTCCACCTATACTCATACCCCCCTCCAAAACCCGGCGTACCCCCCACTACACTCCCCCGCAACACCACCTCATCACCAGGACATGTACTCCTTACACCCTCCACATTTACCACCATCGAAGGCAACACCATCAGCCCAACCACTCCACTATTACTACATCCATTCGCATCCGTCACCGTCACCGTATAACTATATACCCCACTCATCCCACTGTTGAACACCGGATTCGAAATCCCCGAATTGCTCAACATCTGAGCAGGACTCCAACTATAACTGTACCCAGGAGCTCCTCCACTTACTCGTACCCCCAATTCCAAATCCCTACCCGGGCATACCTCCCGCATCCCGTTCACTTCCACCACCGGCTTCGCATTCACCCGAACCAAAATCTCATCACTCGCACTACACCCATTCCCATCTGTCACCGTCAACCGATACCGATAGTTCCCAGCAAAACGTAACGACAAACGAGTGCTCGCACTCCGTGAATCCTCCAACCCCTCATCCGGACTCCATTGATAACTATACCCCTGTGGGAAAAACGCTACCCCACCACTGGCTATCCCACTTATCCGAACCACACTCTCCGCACACTTCACCACATCCTCCCCAGCATTCACCACCGGAACAGGATTCACCACCACCGACACCATCGCCTGACCCTGACATCCATTCGGATCCACCACATCCACCCTATACGTATACGTCCCCGGCTCTAACGTCCTGAATACAGGATTAGCAATATCCCGAGCACTTAATCGCTCCCCAGGAGTCCATGTGTACCGATACCCAGGCGTACCTAAACTCACACCCGGAACACTCGCCTGCAACTGCAACTCGCTCCCAGCACACACCGGTCGATATACACCCCCATCTACCCGTAACTGATTCCCCACTATCACCCGAACGCTCGAAATCGCCTCACATCCAATATCATTACTCACCCGCAAGGTATATGTATACGTACCCACAAACGGCAACCGACCCCGTGGATTCGATACCCGCTGCGGATCCACCTCCCCATCTATCAAACCCTGACGTGGCGTCCAAAAGTAACTAAAATTCCCATTACCCCCACTCGCACTCGGATTCCCCCCCAAGGTAAACACACTATTCACACACGTCACCACCTCCCCACCAGCATTCGCTACCAAACGAGGATGTACTCGCAAATTCACAGAACCCACCGCTACACACCCCGCAGCATCCGTCACCCGTACCACGTAACTAAAATCACTCACCTGTGCCACGTCTGGCGCATTAAACAGCGGCGACTCCGCCCTACTATCACTCAAATAACTCAACAAACTCAACGGCGAATTCGAACTCCACTCAAAACTGTATGGCGCCGTACCCATCAACCCAGTACCCCCTTCCCCTCCCAACACCTGCGGCAAACCATTATAGCAATACTCCCGACTCGCCCCAGCATCCGCCATCGGCAATGGATTCACCTGTACCGTAATCATATCCCGCGCCTGACAACCCTTGCTATCCGTCACCACCAACTCCAACATGTACTGCAACACATCCTGACCCCCTATCCTATCCGGACGAAACGTCGGATTCGGTACCACCCCACTCGACAATATCGAACCTATCGACGGAACCGCTATGTTCACCCCGCGCGTCACATTCCTTGCCCCCACTACCCGCCAACTGTAACTCAACGCTCCCGTACCCCCTCGACCACTCGGATTCCCCCCTAACACTACACTCCCATCCTGACAAACATTCACTACACTCGGACCCGCCTCCGCAACCGGCGCAGGATTCGAAAATGTCTCCCTCGTTAACCGAACCACACACCCCTTCGAATCTTCCACCTCCAACGTCACACTGTACCGACCACTCGGTAACTCCCGTGGATCTAAACTCGCTACCCGCATCTGATCATTACGCAATGCCCCTACCCCCGGATTTATCCTCCAATAGTACAAATACCCCTCTCCCAACGGACGCCTCGGACCCACAAACGGACTGCCACCACTTGCCTCCCCTATCAAACTCACCACCTCCCCATTCTGACACAATTCCGCCGGTAAGTTAAAATTAATCCGAGGTAACCGATTCGTAAACACCGTCACCTGATCACTCCGCTGATTCCCCACCGCATCCGTCACCGTCACCGTATACACCACAGAATCCACACTCGGACTCGCTATCGGATTCGCTACCGTCCGTGAATTCAACCCACAGTTAGGCTCCACACTACATGTCCACCGATACGTATACGGCGGAACCCCTCCACTCGCCGTACGCGCTACCACCCGAGTATCCGTCTCATCATCCGGATTAATACCTCCCAACACCACACCATCCCCATTCTCACAACGCTCTCGGTTCGGACCCGCATACGCCCGCAACGAATTATCATCCCCAAACACCGTAAATATCCCTCGCGTTACCCCAGGACTCGTCGCATTCACAAAATTCTCACGTCCTATCCGAATTATCACCCCCGCACTACTAGGTACACTCCGAATATCCGTATTCACCACCACATCCGAAGGCTGCAATGGACGCCATAGCGGAACTACTAAACTCGAACCCACTCCAGCCGCATTCGCCACAAACATCCGCTCCGGCAAATACGGACGAAAATCATCCTCCGGATTCAACGCATCATTATCCCGCAACCAACTTAACCGCACACTCCAATTCACCGGATCCGCTCCCTGATAGCTCACCACCCAGCCCTGATCTATACTCGAACTATTGAATGCAAAAAACGGCGACACCTCCCTATCCAACGACTGCGGCGGTAAATTCGGCTGCGACGCCCGATTCGGATTCGCAGGACTCGATACCAACGGCTGTTGATTCTTCGTATCCGCCGTCCGACTCACCGTCCAAACACCCAACACATTCGCCCCTACCCCAGGTATCAACGTATACCCTATGTTCCCAAACGTCTCATTCCCCACACCACTAGGAATCCGACTCGTCTCCACCCTACCATGCACAAAATTACCAGCCCCCTCCGTCAACACCCCACTATACCGCAACGTCCGCAACTCCCGAACATCATACAACTGATACAACGGCTGCTGTCCCGACGGCGTAGGCAATATCGTACGATACGGATACGTATATATATTCCCGTTCCCCACACCACTTAACGTCACATTGTTCGCACGAAAATCCGTCAACAGCTCCAACCGCTTACCCCCACTCACCGTAATATTATGCAACCGACTATCCCCCACCAACGACTGAAACTTCAAATTCCTATTCACATTCACATTCTCCAACACCCCAGGATTCAATACACTCGTCACATAATCATCATCATGAAAATACACTATATCCCCTCCCGCCTCATCCGCCAAATCATTCGCCCGCTGCGTAAAACTCACTCCCCCCAACGGCAATGGACCCGCATTCCAAACCCCAACATACCAAGCATTCGCCTCCAACACCGCTAAATTCGCACTCGAATTGAACTGAACCCCAGGTCGAGTATTATCCCTATCCGGCAACTGCGCCCCACGACGATTCCCTAAACTCGCATCCTGATCCTCCGAAAATCCCCCCAACCAAGGATTAAACGCTACATTCCCCCCCACTATCCGCTGCTGAAACGTAGAAGAAGGTCGAACGCTCGGATCCGTAAAATCTACCGCCTGCGGAACCCCTACATTCGGACTCCCACCATTATTCACATTCCTATTCACACTCACATTATTCACATCCAACCCAATCACAGGACCTGCTGCACTCCCCCACCAGTTCCCCGTCGCATCTAACACCCCACTCGCCGAATTATTTATCAACGCACTCCCATTCCCTAAAGCATCATTATTGTGAAACGTATTGTACCGAACCCGTACCGCACTCCCATTCCCCCCACTCACCAACACCCCACCACGACGATTGCTCAACACGTGATTGTTCTCCAATAACACACTCCCCACCTCCACCGAACTCGACGTCACCAACACCCCAGCATGTCCTACTGTGTTCTGCAAATTATTCCCCCATATATCATTAAACCGAATCTGTATATTCCCATTTACTCCACTACTCCCACTCTCCCGCAATATCACCCCACTCTGATACGTATTCTTCACCAAGTTCCGCTCTATCTTTACCCCCTCTACACTCGAACACCCATCTATCAATATCGCACTGCTCATCGTCCCATTCCCCTCAAAACTATTGTCACTTATATTCACCACCCCAGCATCTACATTATTCACATGCAACGCTACCGCCGCCCCATCACTCGTACCCGATATCCGACGAAACGTATTCCCCACAAACTCTATCCCATGACTATGACCCACAAACGACGCCATCCCTAAACCATTCCCGTTCCGCTGCAAAGGAAATACCTCCACCAAATTGTTCCTAAACCGAACCCCAACATTACTCCCACTGCTGTTCACCGCCTGATTCGTATTCGTCTCTATCCTAAATCCACTAAAATCCACCCGATTATTGTCCAATATGTTCAACGCCGCACCCATCGTAACACTCGTTATCTGCCGTATCGTAGCCTCCTGCGACGGATTCGAACCCTCCCCACGAACAAAACGAACATTCGCTATGTCCAACCGACCCGGACTTATCACCGCACTATACGTACGATACAAATTGTTCGCCACCGTACTCCTTGCATCCGCCTTCGGCGCAACCTCCTCCCCATTCTCCACACTCCTTATCACTATCCGCCCCTCGCTCCCACTCACCGTACCAAACTTATTAGGTATCACCACATTCTCCACATACAAACCCCGCCATACCTCTATCTTATCCCCATCCTTGGCCAACGATATCGCCTTATTTATCATCCCATTCACCCCACCAACATCCACCGTAGGCGTCAACCGCTGCGGTCGATTCCCCAACACCGGACTATTAATCGACAACGGATAACTCGGATCAAATCCCACCCCTATGCTCTGAAACCCAGGAACCGGATACCGACCATTCATATACACCAAATAGTACGACACAGCCTCCTTATTCTGATACCCCGGCGTAGCAGGATCATCATCCGGAATCGACAACGCCACCCCCGTATCTATCCCCTCTATATCCGCCGTACGACCCCCTAACCACGGACTGTATACCACCACATCCCCCTGACTCGACTCCAACACCTCATTTATCCGCTGTCCACGACCCGCACCCAAATTATTCACCCCACCCAACGGAAATGTACTATTATTCAACGGATTATCCACATCCACAGGACCATACTTGGCAGCACTCAAACTCTGATAATCCCACCAATTCCCCGTCGCATCTATCTGACCATACCGATTATCCCCATCCACAAACACCAACCGCTGCGCCAACGCCTTAATACCATCCCGCTGCCTTACCACCCCAGGATTATAGCCCCCATCCGAAGGATCATCATTACCAATAAACAAATTGTAATTCACCCGTATATCCTTCTTGTAAAAATTACTCTGCGAACTGTTCACATCCGAAACATTCGAACTATTATTGCGCAACACCAAACCCGCATTCCCACACCCACGAATAATGTTATTCGTCACATATACCTTCGAACTCGTATTAAACTTACCAGTATTATTATGATCCGAAAATATCGCTATCCCCCCAGACTGCAAATAATCCACCAACGAACTCCCTACCAAATTACTCCTACGATTCGCACGCTCTATCGTGTTCGAATGCACCATAATATTCTCCATCCGACCCCCAGCATCCGTAATGTGTATCCCAGAATTAAACGCATCACTCACCGTATTCAACTCCACCCGAACATTCACACTCCGCTGTACCACTATCCCATCCCCACCCGTACCACGCGCCACAATATTCCCACCTATCCGATGCATAAAACCCGGCAACAACGTATGCGGCCGCAAATCCTCCACATTAATCCCATGACCATTCACCCCATTCACCGACGTATTCGAAAAATAATCCGCCCCAAACCGATTCCCCAATACCTCCACACTCTTGCTCCCTATCACATGTATCCCATTCACCATCAACGGATCCAACAACCGATACGCAGAAACCCGCTGCTCCAAATTATACATGTTATTCTCCCGTATCACCAACGTGTCCTGCGTCACCCCACTCGTATTCACATATATCCCACTCCCCCTTATGTTCGATATCTGATTCCCCTCTATCCTAATATTCGTACTATACAACGGCGGCGGTAACGGCGCCCCCCCACCAAAATTCGTATGCTCCACATATATCGCATTATCCATCGTCCGTATCGGAAACCCGTTTATATCATTATTCAAATTCCCTATAAAATGATTCCCCTCCATAATCACCCGATACACCCGCTCCACATACACCGCTATCCCACCCCGATTATTCGCATTACTACTGTTCAAATTAAACGGCGCCCACGTAATATTATAAAACCGATTATCCACCATGCGCAACTCCACTATCGACTCAAACAAATTAATCCCCCGATTATCCCCACCAGCTACTAAATTATTCTCCCCTAAAAAGATATTCTGCCGAAACGTCAGCTGCGTCGTACTTACATTGTTTGGATTACAATTCCGATTAACCACCTCAAATATCCTACCCCCTAACACATTCCCCTCAGTACGTGACTCAAACATCAAACCCTCAAACGTCACCCGATTGTTACACCCAATCGAAAATATCGGACGATTCACCCCCACCGGCGGAATAAAACTATTATTCGGCGGCGCTACCGCTAACGGCCTATGCCCACCCCGTAAATTCGATCCATTGGCCGCCGCCCCATACGGCGTGCGTATTATCGCCTCCCGCGTCGGATTATACTCCCGTATCGTAGGACCCCCAGGAAATGCCTGAACATTCGGACTCTCCCCCACCCTAGGACCCCGAATAATCAAATGCTGCTGCAAACCCGCCTGCGCATAATTATTGGGTATAAATATCGTGCTCGGATCATTATAAATCCCCGGCCCTACATCAATAATATACGTCGTGCCCGGCGGCAATGGCGTTATCGCCTGACCCGTGTTCGGATCCAATAACGGAATATCCGTACGAAACTGGTCTATCGCCCGCTGAATCGTGGCAAAAGCCCCAGCAGAATTCGTCGGATCTGTCGAAGGAGTAATACCCGTACGCAAGTCATTACCCCCTACCCGTACATAGCGAATAATTTGGTTCGTTTGCGCCATCAGCTGACCCCCCACCAACAACCCCAACACCACCGCCAACGCGCTCAACTTTACCTTTCCTTGAATAAAGCTTCGTACTGTTTTAGACATACGACTTTTTAAATTTTGTTTAATAATGTTACAAAGTTGAAAGTAACCACTATAAGCAGCAATAAGACCTGCAGAATAGTAGTTCTTCAAGGGTGCAAAATTATATAAAATTGGAATAATAGCAACAAATTAGTGAGTAGAATATTTTTTTATGCGAATTTTAACAACCGAGGCCACCAAAGATATAATCTATTGGAATTTCTTTAGCAAAAGAAACTCAAGCTGACAAAAACAGATCGAAAAGTAACAATACCTATTTTTGCACTATAAAAACACTAAACATGTACTTCATTATTCGTCCTATTTTATTTAGGATGGACCCTGAAAAGGCTCATGAGTGGACTCTTCAAGTTCTGAATTCAGTATGGGGTCGTTCTTTTGCTAAACTCCATAAGGTCCCACGCCACTCTCGCCTACATCGGCTTTATTGGGGAATTCATTTCCGTAATCCCTTAGGCTTAGCAGCAGGAATGGATAAAAATGCTTATTTGTTACCACTTTGGGATATGCTAGGATTTGGATTTGTAGAAATTGGAACAGTAACGCCTCGTCCCCAGGAAGGTAACCCCAAACCTAGGCTTTTTCGCCTGCCACTAGACAAAGCACTAATTAACCGGCTAGGTTTTAACAATGATGGAGCTGCACAAATTGCACATCGGCTAGAGTATAAGCCCGATGGTTTAGTAGTTGGAGTTAATATTGGTAAAAATAAAGATACACCCCTCGATAAGGCCGTTAATGACTATCTCGCCTGTTTAATGCGCTTTTATGATCTTGCCGATTATTTTACTATTAATGTGAGCTCCCCCAACACCCCCGACTTGCGCTTGCTAGAACATCCCTTTCCGCTAAAACAACTTTTAGAAGCTCTGCAAAATGCAGTTTCCAAGCAAAAACGCTGGAAGCCTATCTTTATAAAAATTTCTCCCGACATTTCCATGCCAAAATTACACGAAATTATTGCTGTAGCAAAACAAGCCCAAATTGCGGGCATCGTAGCCACTAATACTACTACTTCTAGAGAAAATTTAAAGACCCCTACTACCATCTTAGAAAAAATTGGAGAGGGAGGGTTAAGTGGTGCTCCTCTCTTTGCAAAAAGCAACTCCATTATCTCTGAGATCGATAAAGCAAATATTCCTGTGATTGGTGTGGGAGGCATTTTTAGTGGACAAGATGCTGTAGAAAAAATACAGGCGGGAGCAGCCCTTATACAAATTTATACAGGGCTTATTTATAGGGGTCCCTCTCTTATCCGGGAAATTTTAAAGGCACCTTTACCACATAAATATCTTGCCAATTATTAGGTATTAAAATTATTAAAATTAATTGGTTTACTTTTTGATTTTGCGAATTTCTATCTTTTCTAGACGTGCATTACCGCTAGGAGCAACCTTAACAAAGGCTAGTGCTTGAAAGCTATCCCCTTTCTGAATTTGAGTTTCTAGCAACTTTGCCCTAACTTGGGTAGTATAATATTCTTCTATCCCTGCCTTTAAATCTAAAAATAGTGTTTTATTCCCCGTACTATCCTGAAGTAAATAGGAATTATTTACTATTACCTTAACATATATTCCAGAATCTGGCTTATGAGTATAAATACCCGAAGGCTTAAAAACCTCGCCTTCCCGCTTTACTGTTAACCACAAAATATCTCCATATTTATACTCTTTTTTAGAATCCAAATCATTAGGAATATCTTTTGAAGAAATAGTAGAAAAGGAGTACTGCAGGGCTACATAGTTGCCACGCATCAAATCACGAGGGTCTGTTGCCTGAATAGGCAATACAATAGATTTGCCATTAATCAACGGAACTAGTGCATACACTATCATTCCTAGCACAATTACTAACTGAAAAGTACAGGCGCCCCATAATAATAAGGCAGTAGGATAGCTATTTTTAAAAATCATTTTTTGAAGAGGGAAAAGGAGCTTGAGAAAAGCGGCGTTCCCAATAGCGGTTAATCCCTAAGATAAATAAGCCGCAAAGAATAAATAAAAAAGAAGCTAATAAGTAGTTGTCAAAGTAGTCTATAAATCGACCTATTGCTAAAACCATTATACCAACAATTCCACCAATAAATAAATTTTTCTGTATTTTTCTGAGTCCCCAGTAAATAAATAATACACTAATACTTAAAAATACTAGATTACAAATGTAACCAACAATCAAAAAATTATTTTTCATTGCATTGGCAATAATCCATAAACTCCAAAAGATAAGTATAAAGCTAAAGTGTAAATGTTCTAATAAAGAATTCGCTTTCCACTGAAGAGCATAGGCTAATAGGGCCATAGAAGAAAGAATTACAGTAGCCCATGAAAAAGTACTAAAAGCACTATAAATATCTTGGCTAGATAAAAAAGTATAGCTGTAAAGTATAAATAAGGAGGGCACAATAAGAATAGACTTATAACGAATCAAAATGTTTTGTTTCTTTAATTTTGGCAAAAATAAAGTAACCAAAGCTGCCCAGGGGAAGGTAATAAAAATAAAAAAGGGTAAAGCTTGCTCTGTTTGCGCTGGCACAAACCAATAAAAAACATTTAGTAAAAGTGCCAAAAAATTAAAGCTTATAAAGGGTAAACGGTAAAACGTAATCTTACTCAAATATTGCAGAAATAAATACCCCCATATTATCATACCTATTAAAATAGCAGGTTTCTCAAAAGTATTTTGCATGAGTATCCAGCTGGAAAATAGAAGATCGCAAAATAAACCGATTAATGTGCTTCTAAAAATATAAACTAGTGGCAATGAACCAATTAGCCACCATAGAAAACCATCAGGGAAATAAGCAGAAATATGAAAAATCTGAGCTTGCAAAAATATGTTAACCCCTAACATCAAGCTGGCAAAAAAAGCAGCTATTTCTGCTTGAACTTTTTGCTTCCTCTTATAGAGAAGAATTGTTAGTCCCTGAGCAAAAAGTAAAGGGAGCAACCCAATAGCAAAACGTAATCCAATAGGAAAGCTATCCCAATTATACGAAATAAACAAAATAACACCCATAGCTACAATTATCACCCCTAGGGTGCTGATTATAAAACTGGAACGCTTATAGAAAGGAAGCTCATCACCAAAATAGCGGCTATACCTATCAAGTATTTTTTGTGCTTGCGCCTCAGTTATGATATTTTCCTTTATCCATTCTTGTAGCTCCTGTTCAAAGGAGGTTTTATCTTTAAATGTGATCATAAACTTTAATTTTCACAGCTTATACTAAGGAAGTAGACTTTTGAGCTCTGCATATCTGTCTTGCGTAGATTTCAAATTTTTACATCCTAATTTTTGAGCTTCTTTATAGATATTTTCTATTCGATTTTCAGGATTAGGGTGAGTACTTAGAAATTCAGGAATAGCACCGGCCTGCCCCCCTTGAAGTAATTTTTCAAAAAAGCCTGCGGTTCCTCGTGCATCATACTCTGTACCACATAAATAAGCTACAGAAGCTAAGTCGGCTTCTGTTTCGTGCTCTCGACTATAAGCTAAACTAGTAATATTCGTAGCAATTTGAGTAAGCTGGTCATGCTCCCCTCCCATTAAAATAGTAATAAGTAAGTCAGTTCCATATTTTGCTGTCATCTGACGAGTAGAATGCCGTAAATCTGCATGAGCCATCTCATGACCTAACACACCCGCTAATTGGCTTTCATTATCTAGAAACTTGATAAGTCCTGTATAAACATATATAAAACCTCCTGGTGCACAAAAAGCATTCAGAACTTTATCATCATGAATAATTTTTACTTCCCACCTAAAATCATCTCTATGCTTAAGCTTGCCAGAATTAAGAATAGTTTTTACAATTCGATATATATGATTATATGCCTCTTTATATTCTACGGGATCTAATATTTTATAATGGGAAGGATTATTAGCAATTTCAACACTTAATTTTTGCCCTAACTTTAAATCATCTTCTATTTTAAAAAGGTTTATGTCGCTTGCCGAGAAGAACTTGGCGAGAAAGGGGCCTAATATAATTAATACTAAAAAGATAATAAGACGATACCTTCTAAGTTCCTCCATATATTCATATATTTACATAATTGCTTTTATAAGTTGAGATCAAATTATTTAATTATTAATATTTAATAAAACAACTACTCCTAAATAACAACAATTTAAGAAGGAATCTATTACTTTTTAGAACTTTAGTATTGTTAAATCAAAATTTTATTCATTAATTTAATTGAATTACTTACTAAAAAATTTATTGGCTTGGCATCTATGTATAACATGAAATATACTATTTTCAAAACATTCTCTTTTACTTTGCTCTTTTTTGCACTTCTTGCTTTAAATTTTTTAAAGTCACAAATTCTGCAAGAAAGACCCATTTTAGAAATTAACCAGGCTCGTAAATTTGATAATAGCCCACTTGCACCAGAAGTTAAAAAGGGAGAACTATTTTTTCGAGTAGTAGCAGGGATAGAAGAAAATATTCCTATTTTTAATAACATTCATGAATTAGATAATTTAGTAAAAAACAATGGAGTACCTGAGTATTGGCAAAGAGTCTATAAAGAATTTGGAGTACAGGCCGTAGAAAAGGCATTTAAAATAAAAACCGAAAGACTACAAAGATATTTCAAAATCACTTTTACAGAACATCACTTACAAGAAGAGCTTGAAAAACAACTCAAAAACTTACCAGGTATAGAACATGTAGAAGGCATACCTATTTATCGTTTATTTTCACAGCCTAATGACATCCACCCTACACAGTGGGGGCTTTCACGTATTAATGCTCTAGGCGCATGGACCCAAACTACAGGACGCTCAAAAGTAGTAGTAGCTATTGTAGATGACGCAGTTAAAATAACCCATCAAGATTTAAGAGATGTAATTTATCGCAACCCCAACGAAATACCCAACAATGGTATCGATGACGACCAAAATGGCTACATCGACGATATTAACGGCTGGGATGCAGGCGATAACGATAATAATCCTAACCCACCAATAAGAGCTAGAGATATGATTTTTTCGCATGGTACTCATTGTGCGGGAATTGCCGGCGCAACTACTAATAACGGGAAAGGAATCGCTTCGATTGGTCACAATATTTCTATTCTACCCGTTAAGGCTGCTGATGATAATAGCAGCGGAACTGGTATTTCTGATGGCTACCTGGGTGTACAATATGCAATTATTGCTGGAGCTGATGTAATTAGCATGTCTTGGGGCGGGGCTGCATCTTCCCAAGCTATACAAGACCTGTTTAATTACGCAAATAGCATCGGGATTGTACTAGTAGCAGCAGCAGGAAATAATAACCAGAATCAACGAATTTTCCCTTGTGCTTATAACCACGTAATATGTGTTGCTTCTACAGATTTTTCCGATAGAAAAAGTGATTTCTCCAATTACGGCACTTGGGTAGATGTTTCTGCCCCCGGAGAATACATATATAGTACGGTAGCAACTCATGATAGTGCCTATTTTTATTACGATGGCACTTCCATGGCTACTCCTCTAGTTGCGGGACTTTGTGCACTAATGAAGTCTTATAACCCTTCTCTCACGCCTGCTCAAATTGAAAGCTGCCTTAAGTCTACAGCAGATAATATCGATAACATTAATCCTAATTTTAGGGGACTCCTAGGAGCGGGAAGAATTAATGCTAGCGCGGCCATACAATGTGCGGCTCCCCCCAAGCTAGACTTAGGATTTATACAACGCATTCAAAATGGCGTAGCACTTCTATGCGAAAACCAAGAAAATATACAGATTACCCTACTTAATAGCGGGAGCGAGCGTATAAACCACTTTACTATTCGATATTCGGTTGGCGCAAATAATTGGCAAACCCAAAACGTTAGTGCCAATATTGAAGCGGGAGAAGAATATATTTTCGTTATGCCTTTGCCAAGACCACTACCCTCAGCAGGAAATTACGAAATACGTGCTGAAATTCTTTCAGTAAATGGAAGTGCTGACCAAAATATACAGAACAATACGTTGCTAGCCTTTTTACGTATCCCCAAAATCGAAAACCTTACCTGTGGAAGTCGCTTTACAGGTACTACGACTAATGCACCACAGATAAATAGCCGCTATAATTGCAATGCTAACCGCAATGAAACGGGCCCAGAAGTATATCACAGAATTGTTATTTCTGAAAAAGGAATTCTAACTATCACCCTTAGCGGCGCAACCACCAATACTCATGTTTATTTGCTTTCCGCCTGCTTCCCCAATCGATGTGTTAATTTTGGAACAGCAACTTTTAGTACTTTTGTAGAACCAGGAACTTACTATATCGTAGTAGAAAGTCCTAATGCCCAAGGTACAAACTATACTCTATCAACTAGCTGTCAGCCTTTAGCATGTAATACTAGTTCTACAGCTACAATTTCTTGCGGTACACCCGTACAAGGGCAGCTTACTGGAAATCAAAATATACTCAATAACTATAACTGTGGAGCCACGGGGCAAAATGCAGCAGAAAGAATTCATAGAATTATAATTAACGAGCCTACTACTCTTTCGGTACAAGTAAGTACAAACACCACAAACGCTACCATCAGAGCACTTGTATTAAGTAATTGTGACCCTGCTACCTGCTTGGGATCTGCTCTGGGTACAGCCATAGGAAGTAACCAGATTCTAACTTTACCAAGCCTTCAACCCGGAGAATATTTTATTGTAGTGGACGGAACAGCAAATGGGAATTATACACTGTTAGTAAATTGTATAAGTTGTAGCAATCCAATACCCTTACAATGCGGTGTGCCCTATTCGGGCACTACAGCGGGAGGAGTAAATAGAATTAATACATACAACTGTAGTACTCAAAATTTAAGTGGTAGCGAAAATGTTCATCAAATTACGGTAACAGAAGCTGGAATCCTTAGGGCCCAATTAAGGAATGCCAATCCAAATATGCGCGTAATCTTATTAGATAATTGTAACTCGCAGCGTTGCCTTGCTATTAGTGATACAGCTCTACAAGTTTTTGTACCCAACGGTGGTACCTATACAATTGTAGTAGATGCTACCACACTAGTAAGTGCTGGCGCCTACCAACTAACCGTCGATTGTTTACCTTATCGCTGCCCTACTCCTATTAACCTAAACTGCGGACAAACCTATAATGGTAATACAGCTAATGGAACAAGAACTATCTCGCGCTATAATTGTGTTAATAGGCTAGTTGCAGGTCCGGAAGTTTTTCATGCTATTCAAATTAACGCCCCCAGTATTATAACTGCTACGTTAAGCAATTTAAATACCGACCAAGATGTATTTATTCTCTCCGCCTGTAATCCTAATCAATGCATTGCCTTTGGAGATAATACCGCAACCGCCACTCTCGAAAGACCAGGAACCTACTACGTTGTGGTAGATGGCAACACAGCAGGTACTTACCGCCTACAAGTAAACTGCGTGCCTATTAATTGTGGCAATACGGCAGTAGATATTCAGTGTGGAGCACGATATCAGGGAAGTACAGCTACTTCTCGCAATAATCGAACCACCTATCCATGCCTACCTGGCATTAACTTTGGCGCCCCAGAAGTAATACACCGGATAAGAGTAACGCAGCGTACAAATCTAATAGCTCGTTTGCAGCCTTCCAATGCAAATGCACAGTTTGTTATGTTCTGGCAAACCAGCTGTGACCCTAATAGTTGTATCAATTTCGGCTTAGGACAATTACAACTAATGAATGTAAATCCTGGTGAATATTTCTTAGTAATAGATGCTCAAACTGGCACACAGGGAGACTATACTCTACTTGTAACTTGTGAAAACATGAATTGTAGCAATCCTATCGCTCTTTCCTGTGGTCAAGATATTGAATATAGAGGTACTACAAGTGGTAAAGCAAGAAATACTACTTTTTATCCCTGTAAACCCTCCTCATTTTCTTTTGGAGGTGAAGAAATTTTGGTATTCCGACCCGAATTTAGTGGCTATGTAGAGTTGCAATTCCGTAGTCAAGCCAATGCGGGGGCCCTAGATTTAATGCTACTTTCAGGGTGTAATGCAGCCACTTGCATGGGTTTCTGGTCAGGAGTAGGTCCTATTAATGAAAAAATTTACGTAGAAGCAAATAATACCTATTACTTGGTAGTCGATGGGAGTGTTAATGGGCAAAATATTATTGAGGGAGCATATGCT
Organism: Bacteroidia bacterium; assembly: GCA_025057395.1. Taxonomy (GTDB): domain Bacteria; phylum Bacteroidota; class Bacteroidia; order J057; family JANWXU01; genus JANWXU01. Next base: position 18,653 of record JANWXU010000022.1, read on the forward strand.
CTAAAAATCAAATGTCCTTGTCCTACCATTCGAGTAAAGGGACCTGATAGGGCAGTATGCTCGGGCACTCCCTTCACTTTAAACGTAGAAGGGTATGATGGAAAAATTCGATGGTACGAAAGCAGTACTACCACTATACCTTCTTTTATTGGGAATAGTTACCAAGTAAATGGCTTAACTACCCACACCCGTTTTTTTGCAGAGCCAGATAAGTTTTGTAATCTTATCCAAAGAGCTACCTTCGATGTTGTTGTTACTCCAAGCCCTAAGCTTACGGTTACTCCTGATGCAGCTACTATATGTAAAGGACAGTCCATAACATTAAAGGCTGACGGAGATGCTGATGCCTACCATTGGAGCCCTACAATAGACTTGAGTAGTTCGGAAGGAAAAGTAGTAATTGCCTCGCCTAGCAGTTCAATTGATTACACCGTTACTGCCCAAAAGCTGGAAAATAACTGTAGTACACAAAAAATTATTCCTATTACAGTAACACCTGTCCCTCAACCTGAAATTTACCAGCAGCAGGATTTTCTTTTTGTCCGTAACTATCAGCAAGGAATTCAATGGCTACGCAACAGTATTCCTATTCCTGGTGCAACTCAACCTCAGTACCAAGTAACAGAAACGGGATGGTATTCCGTTGAAGTAACAGCAGGACCTGCTAATTGTAAAGGGCGGTCTGATTCTCTATTCGTGCAATTAACAAGCATAAAGGACCTTAAGCAAGAAAATAGCTCATGGGCAAAGTGCTACCCTAACCCTACCACCGGCTTGGTTACCCTTTCTTTTGTAAAAGCCTTGCAAGAAAAAGGCAAGCTTATAATATATAACACCTTAGGGCAAAAAGTGGGCGCTGAAGAAATATCTCCAGAAGCTATAAATTATACTCTAAACATCACTACTTTACCTAATGGAACATATAGGCTATTTCTTGAGCAGGGGGTAAAAATACATAAGATTGCTTCTATAATAAAGCAGGAATAACTTTTTTACAAAATCATCTATGCGAAAAGGCTTCTTAAAGAAGCCTTTTTATTTTTAATTATGAGCTGAATCAACTAATAAAAAACTACAAAAATCAGATAAAAAATTAGCCGCTCCTAAAATTCTTTAGGGAGCGGCTTTTGAGGGTCTTCAAAATCGCACATAATTTTATTATATCGCCTTCCTCACTAACTCTGCGCCTTGTTTAATTTCTTCAACTATACTCGGCTCTAGAAGAGTAGTAGTATCTCCTAAATTGAAAGTATCACCTTCAGCAATTTTTCATAAAATTCTACGCATAATTTCCCGGAACGTGTTTTAGGAAGACCAGAAACAAACTGAATTTTATCAGGCTTTGCAATTCTACCAATTTCTGCTACTATTACGCATCCATTCTGAATTACGCTTAAACACTTTAGTCATAGTACACACTTTTTCATAAAGTTTTCAATAGACCCAAAGCACAAATTTTTCTTTAGGATCATTAGACTCCCAAAGTAAAGCCATTTTGTTGCCGCCTTGCTTGTTGCTTTGAGTAGCGATACAAACAATTGTAAGTAATATTAGTTTTTCCGTCCATAAGCCTATAACCCACTTCACGTTGAGAGTACCCAATTCCCATTCTAAAGTTTTTTGCTGAAGCCAATATCAGTAATGCTCTTTAACGACTTTTTCCCGGCAAGGCCTCAGATATACTTTACACTCTTTCTGTATAATGCTGCATACTCCCTTATTGATTGAATTTTAAGGCTCATCATAGCACAAAAAATTAAGTTTCATGGCATTATGTTAAGAAATGACGTTAAGAAATGTTATTCTTCTCACTTTGCAATTAGCTTATCAGCTAAATTTTTTATTTTTTGCATCAATAACTTAGTTGAAAAAGATTTAACAAGGTAATCATCAGCAACTAATGCATCCCCCTTTTGAATATCTTCTTACTTGTTTTTAGCAATTAAAGATAATTTTCATATCTAATATTGTCGCGTTGTTTTTAATTTGACGGCAAACTTCTAATCCGTCTATCTCGCGCATCAAAATATCTAAACAACAATATCGAGTGCTACGCTTGTAGCTACTTCAATAGCATCTTTACCATAAACCAAGCACCGGGCAATAATGAGATAGGTGGTTTTTATGCTCCCCCTCCAATAACTTTGAATGAAATAAATTCATAGTAGTACGCCCTCATAATTTTACTGTAATAGTTGTTTTAAATACTGAAAGCTAGTAATAAGTGAGTAATAAGTCGTTCTTATTTTTTTACTTCCTGTAGAGTATCTGGGTTTATAGGTATACTTGGGTTTGCAAAATAAATTCACTTAAGAAACCATCTTGACGATTAACCCCACTATCGAGAATATTAGGGCGGGCGGAATATTGTAATGTAATCTTAGCATGATGACCAGCAATAAAATAATTCAACCCTATATCTATTGAATGCACTGTTCTTTTAAGATATTCAAGATTGTGTAGGGTATAAGTACCAAAAATTTGGATGCGATCCTGTGGTTGTTTTTTCAGTCCTTGTGCTAACTCACTTTTACTTTCAATATCACTTTCAACAGCTTTCTTACGCGTAATCAATAATTCCTTAGGCAACAAGTATCCTACTTGGGTATACCAAATTTGTCCTGTGCCTAGGAGGGGGCGGGTATTACCGAACCCATTAATATTGGTTTCTCCTTTGTAGCCAACAGCTTTTTCTGTTGAAGCCACATTCATAATGCCTACCGTGCGGTAGTAATTGGGTCCCCAATTATGATTATAAAAGACAGAATATAGAGTTAAAGCCATATTCTGATTCCCCCCAAAGGGACAATCCATAAACACATCTAAGCCTAGTATAAGTGCATCATTATTTATCACAATAGTATCTTGCTCTCTAAGACTCCAGTGCTTAGTAGCGTTAGGCATGCGCTGAAAGCCTGCGCCAATATTAAATACCCTTTTAGTTCCTACATAGGTGCCCACAGTATAAGGCAAAAGATTAGATTCTTTTTCCCAGAAGTGATAAGCAAAATAGCCCGACTGTATCCAGGAATTGCTTCCCGTATTATTTTCAACAGCTTTTTCTAAAATCGGAAGTCCTCTAGCGCCCCTTGGTAAGCTTTGATTAGTAACAAAGGGCTTTGATAGGTGCATTCGATATTCAAGTCTATCGAAAAGAAAACCTTTAGCATATATACCCATATACCTAGCAAATTGGTCACTAAATTCAATAGTAAACCAATTGAAAATAGGAGCATCTACTGCCATAAAGTTAAGAGTACTAGCACTTGTCATACGCGAAACTCCATGCCAATAGTGCAAGCCAAAACCTAAGTAAAAAGAGTGCGGGTTATTTTTGCCGGTTTCAGAATTTTTAGCGGGTATTACTGCATACTCATTCCACAAATCATGAAAGAAAATTCCAGGCTTTTTACCTGAAGTAAAATTTCCGCCGTTACCTGTCATTCCACCATTAGGGACACCTCCATTGATAAAAGTTTGATTATTAATTCCCCAATGGGCTAGTATCAAAAACCGCAGATTAATCTGTGCAAGTGCTAACATTCTTGCGCGACGAATAGCTACGTCAAAATACCAGCCTACTGGTTCCAAGTTTACTTGTGACCCCGGGTTCATTTCGATAGCGCGGGTCCATATCTGATTCCAAATGATAAAACGCAAGTACTTACTTCCTGCATCATTAAACTTAATTCTTAATCCAGAGCCATATTCTTCAGAACCTTGTGCTAGTAAGTATTTACTATGAATTATCCATATAACCATAAATAATAGCGTAAATAACTTTTTCATTATAAAAAAATTTTAATTAGAAAAAATGTTTTATGATTAGGCATAAGATAAATTTATAATAAACTTTATATTTTAATAAAAATTGAAGTATTTTTCGATAGATGCATATTTGTGAACATTTGTTCTCTAAATATTTCTCATTTTATTACCATAAACTTATCTCCTACTTCAGTAACTAGTAAGCCATGTCCTTCTTAAACTTTCTCGAATGGCTAAAAATATTCTTCTAACTCTTTGTGATTCAATATTTTATGGGTAGGGGGAGTTAATATTTTGGAGTCGTTGAACTTGATACTTACAAACCCAATTTAATAGCATGACTAATTCCTAAAATACGTTCAATTTCTCAATAGCTAAGCCCCTTAGATATAACTGCAAAGCTTTTGCCACGTAATATTCATCAATACTTTTACCTAACTTAATACACTAAAATAGAAACTACATTCTTTACAACAATATCATCATTGACGTTTTCGGACTATTCCTGCTTTTACAGTTTGCTTAGAAGTACACTTAGGACACCCTTCTGTTTTTTTGGACTACATCTCATATCTAATCAGTACTATACTTATTTAGCATGGATACAACAAAAAACTAACACAAATAACAATTTTAAGATAATTCTTAATTATCTGGTTTTCAAATTCTTAGCCTCGCATACTTTTCCTAAGGCTTTATTTAAGTACTTGGGCAAACTTTCACATAACCTAATATTGCTTACAGACATGTCCGATTTATTAAGATTAATACTATCCTATCAAATATCGCTTAGTAAAATTTGGCAAATCCAAAAAAAGAAGTTAGCTTTAGAGGGATTTATTAAGAGATAAGTATGTTTAGTAAGGGTAATAAAAAACAAGCAGAAGATAAAAAGTCAGCAGAACCAGCTCTAAGCATTATTGCTGTGGGAACTACTATTGTAGGCGACATAGTAAGCGAGGGTGACATACGAGTGGAAGGACAAATTTTAGGGCGCTTAGTATGTAAGTCTAAGTTAGTAGTAGGCAATGGAGGTAGAATAAAAGGAACAGTAGATACCGAAAATGCAGTAATAGCAGGGGAAATCTCAGGAAATATTTTAGTTAGAAATACTTTACAAATTCAAGAAAGCGGCAAAGTAGTAGGAGAAATCATCACTCAAAAACTTGTTGTACAGGAGGGTGCTATACTTTCAGGCAATTGCAAAATGGGAAGTGACGCCCAAGAACTTCTAAAACGTACTCCTATACCAGACTTGCTATCCTCTGCAAAAGCAAAATTTGAGGAGCAACTTCTTATTGAGAATAATAGTTCTCAACTAGGAGGACTAATGATAGCAGGGCTTGAAACAGAAAACCTTGCGCCCTCTAAGATCGATTATAAGAAAAAATGAATTACTACTAAAATTAAAATTGCAAATCATTCTTAAAAAGAAGTACCAACTCTGAATAACAGGAACTACAAAAGTTATCTAAAACAATACCTAAAGTATTCTACTATAGGTTTTCAAATAGTATCCACTTTAGCTGTGGTTATAGGTATAGGATACTGGATAGACCAGGTGCTACAAAATAAGCGCCTATGGGCTACTTTAATTTTTTCCCTATTAGCCTGTGTCTTAGTAGTAGTCTACTTAGTTTATACCCTAGGAGGAATAACCAAGCCGCCTGAAAAGCTGCATAAGAATGAAAATGAAAATTACAAATGAACAAAACAAACCTAATTTAGCAGTATCTTTTTTAGGACTGTTGGGTCTGGTTATAATAATCAATTTTTTAATAAGCTGGATTTGGTATAGCAAAATCTTGTGGATGGAAGTTTTGCCGGGTACTTTTGTTATAGCTATTACCACCCTAAGTGCCTTAATATTAGCATATAAGGCTGCAAAGCAAAAAACAATTGCTTTTTTACAGAAAGTAATATTAGGAATGTTTTTGAAATTATGTGTTAGTTTAGTTTTTTTTGTATTAAGCCTAAAGCTCTTTTCTATCGAAAAGAGTTTGCTGATAGCCTCTTACTTTTTTGCTTATTTTTGTTTCACATTTTTTGAAGTTTGGGTGCTATTGAATAAATTGCGCGCATAATTGAACAGTATGTATAGCTGGATTCAACGCCTTTATATTTTCCTTTTACTCGTAATTACCTCATTTCCACTGAAAGCTTCTGATGATACAAACTCAGAAAAATTTGATATTTCAGCCACCTTATTTCACCATGTCTTAGAAACACATGATTGGCATGTTGCCGATATTCCCTTAGGGGGAGGAGAATATCTATCTATAACAATTCCCTTGCCATGGCTAGTATATAACCCGCAGAAAAAAACTATCGATTTCTTTTTCCTGCTAGGGCACTCAGAAAAAGAAAAGAATCAAATAGCTCAGCAAAAGGGATATGTTTTACACCATGAAAAATTATATATTAGAAATGAAAACGTATTGAGCCCGGATGGTAAGCCGTTACCCGAATTTGAAAAGGAGGTAGAAAAAATAGGCGCAGTATGGAAACCTAAAAAAGGAAGCCACAGAGTGATAGAACAAGATGGGACTTTAATTGCCCTTTCTGACGAACTCATTGATCTTTCTCCCTCCAAAACAGTTCTTCACATGCTACTTGTGGGCATTCTTTTACTTATAATTTTTAGCAAAATAGCAAAAGAATACCAAATTAATAAAGATAAGCCTCCTAAGGGATTGCAGTCCATGTTTGAGCCTGTTATTATTTTTATTAGGGATGAGGTAGCAAAACCCAACCTGGGGAACAGGTACGAAGCATTTTTGCCCTATCTTTTAACTCTTTTCTTCTTCATCTGGTTTAGTAATTTATTGGGCCTATTGCCTCTGAGCTCAAATATTATGGGTAACATTAGCGTAACCGCTGCACTTGCAACGCTAAGCCTCATCCTCACTAACATAAATGGTTCCAAAGACTACTGGAAGCATATTTTTTGGTTTCCGGGAGTGTCCCTTCCTATGAAGTTCTTGATGTTACCAGTAGAGCTAATTGGGATTATCACCAAGCCCTTTTCCTTAATGATACGTCTTTTCGCAAACATCTCGGCAGGACATTTCATGGTATTATCTCTTATCTCGCTAATTTTCTTAATCGGCAAGAATGGAACTAGTGCAGGGGGGACGATAGGAGGAATTTTATTAGCTATCCCATTCACTTTGTTTATTTATTGTTTAGAATTTTTAGTTGCAATATTACAAGCTTATATCTTTACTTTATTGACTTGTGTATTTATTGGGCAAGCCATGGCTTCCCATGAAGAGCATCATTAACCTAAAGTTAGCGTTCTATTAAGTTTAATTCATTTTAATCTACATTTTTTTACATTATGTTACCAGAAACAGTTGTACTAGGTGAAATGGCAATCGACAAAATGGGAGCTGCAATAGGAGCTGGCTTAGCAGCTTTAGCAGCGGGTATTGGAATCGGTCGTTTGGCTGCCGCATCAGTAGAATCTATTGCAAGGCAACCCGAAGCTTCGGCAGATGTACGTGGTGCAATGATTTTAATGGCAGCGTTTGTTGAAGGTGTTGCTCTGTTCGGTGAAGTAATTTGTTTACTTATCGCTTTACTTTAATTTTCTTTTTGGAGGAAGAGGATTAGCGATTGGCTATTCCTCCCTCCTAACTAAAACAAACTATGTTAGTTTCGTATGGAAATCATATTACCTAAGTTTGGCCTATTTTTTTGGACAGTCGTAATTTTTTTAACTTTTTTTCTGATTTTAAGAAAAGTAGCATGGAAGCCCATTCTAAGGGCTTTGCAGGAAAGGGAACAAGAAATAGAGGCGCGACTACAAGCCGCAGCGGAAGCTCAGAAAAAAATGGAGCAAATTACTCAACAAAATGAAAAAATGCTCCAAGAAGCACTACTTGCAAAGGAAAAGATTCTTAAAGAAGCCCAAGAGCTAAAAGCTCAAATAGAGAATCAGGCACGGCAAGAAGCACGCCTACTGGCAGAAAAAATGCGCAAAGAAACTTTGCAAGAGGTAGAGCAAATAAAAAAGTCTTTGAAAGACGAAATCAAAAAAGAAGTAGTGGAGATGTCTTTCTATGTAGCGGAAAAAATATTGAGTCGTGAACTTCGCAATAAAAAAACACACGATAGCTACGTTGAAGCATTGATCTCAGACCTTCAATTAAACCCTAAACGTGTTACAGGATAGAATTTCTAGGCGCTATGCTAAGTCTATCTTCGATTTAGCAATAGAAAAAAATATATTAGAGTCTTTATATCGCGAATTTCGGGAGCTAGATACTATCATCCAACAAAATAGAGACTTCTATTACTTTCTCCATAGCCCCGTTATCAGTAGCGAAAAAAAAATAGATATTTTGGAAAAATTATTTCGCGGAAAAGCCTCAGATGTAATAGTCAATTTTCTTATCCTAATGACAAGAAGGAAACGCGAAGAATTGCTACCTCTAATCGCCCAAGACTTCATTGACATGTACCATGCATACAAAAACATAACTATAGTAGAAGTAGTAAGTTCCGAGCATTTACCTAAGGAAATTCGACAAGCAATACAAAATAAAATCGAAGCAACATATAATACCAAAGTGCAGCTTATTTCTAAAGCTGATCCTAGTATTATTGGAGGTTTTAAATTACTAATCGGAAATTATATCTATGACCTTACAGTAAACTCTGCATTGCGAAAGTTAAAAAAAGCTGTAACAACTGCCTAAAGAATTTATTCACTATTTATATTTATCCACGTATTTATCAATCTACTCAATTAAAAACTGGTAATAAATGTTTGAAATAAGACCGGATGAAATTTCTGCCATTTTAAGAGAGCAATTGGGCAAAGTAAGTACCGCTGCGGAACTAGAAGAACGCGGTACGGTACTACAGGTAGGAGATGGAATTGCTCGAATTTATGGGCTCACGTCAGTAGGAGCAGGGGAGCTAATTGAATTTGAAACAGGGCTTAAAGGGATGGTATTAAATTTAGAGGAGGATAATATTGGAGCCGTTCTTATGGGCGATGGCAAAGATATTAAAGAAGGAAGCCAAGTTCGAAGAACAGGGAAAATAGCCTCCATTAAAGTAGGAGAAGGATTATTAGGGAGAATTATCAATCCGTTGGGGGAACCTCTAGACGAAAAAGGGCCCATCCAAGGTACTTTATATGATTCTCCCTTCGAAAGGAAAGCCCCCGGCGTTATTTACCGACAACCCGTAAATGAACCATTACAAACCGGAATAAAAGCTATAGACGCAATGATCCCAATTGGTCGAGGGCAACGAGAATTGATAATAGGCGATCGTGCTACGGGAAAAACTACTATCTTGCTAGATACAATCATTAACCAGAAAGAAGGACATACCCCCGAGGGGCAAGCACGAGGATTAAAGCCAGTGTATTGTATATATGTAGCTTGCGGACAAAAGGCATCTACTATTGCTAACATTGTAAAGATACTGCAAGACTATGGAGCAATGGACTATTCTGTCGTAGTTGCAGCACCGGCTTCAGCACCAGCCCCCCTCCAATTTTTTGCGCCTTTTGCTGGCGCCGCTATTGGAGAATATTTTAGAGACACAGGTAGACATGCTCTGGTAATCTATGATGATCTATCTAAGCAAGCTGTAGCTTATCGAGAAGTATCCTTATTACTACGCCGCCCCCCCGGTAGAGAGGCCTATCCTGGAGATATTTTTTACCTTCACTCTCGTTTATTAGAAAGAGCAGCTAAAATTATTGATAAAGACGAAATAGCAAAACAAATGAATGACCTACCGGAATCTTTTAAACCCATTGTTAAGGGGGGAGGCTCCCTAACAGCACTTCCTGTAATTGAAACTCAAGCAGGAGACGTATCCGCCTACATTCCTACTAATGTTATCTCCATTACCGACGGACAAATATTTCTAGAATCCTCATTATTTAACTCTGGGGTAAAGCCCGCTATCAATGTGGGAATTTCAGTTTCTCGTGTGGGTGGAAATGCACAAATTAAGTCCATGAAAAAAGTAGCAGGAACTCTAAAACTAGAATTAGCCCAATACCGTGAACTTGAAGCCTTCGCTAAATTTGGCTCAGACCTAGACCCCGTTACACGGCAACAATTAGAGAGGGGTAAAAGAAATGTAGAAATTCTAAAGCAGCCCCCCTATAAGCCCATCCCTGTGGAAAAGCAGGTAGCTATTATTTATGCCGGAATTTCGGGTTTCCTGGACGCAGTGCCCGTAGAAAAACTCAAAGAATTTGAGTTAGAATATTATCAACATCTTGATTATAAGTACAGAGCTGAACTCGACCAAATTAGAGAAGGACAGTTCAACGATTCTATCACTGAAGCTTTAAAGAAAGCAGCTGAAGAACTTATACCTAAGTATAAAAATATCTAATTTTGCTTTATTGGCATGCCCAGCCTAAAAGATATTCGTAATCGAATTAAAAGTGTACAAAGTACGCAGCAGACAACCAAAGCAATGAAGCTAGTGGCTGCCTCTAAGCTGCGAAAAGCTCAAGAATTAATTTTCAACCTTAGGCCCTACTCGAAACGATTATCTGATATCCTTCATCATTTAGCAGCCACAGATATTCAGAGCCCATTTTTAGAATCAAGGCCCATACAAAAGGTGCTCTTAGTGGTTGTTACTTCTAATAAGGGCCTATGTGGAGCGTTTAACAATGCTATTTGTAAATTAGCGCTGCATACTATTCAAACTGAGTATCAGAATATATCATCTACTAATATTATCATACTGGCCATTGGTAAAAAGGCACATGATTTCTTTCGCAAATCTCCTTATCAAATAATAGGAGAAGAATATGACGTATTTCATCATTTAAGCTTCGATTATGTAAGCCAACTTGCTAATTTGATTTTAGAAGGTTACTTAAACCAAAAATGGGATAAAGTTACACTAGTATATAATAGCTTTAAGAATATAGTAGTTCAACTAAGAATGGTCGAAACATTCTTACCTATAACTTTGAATAAAATAGAAATAAGCCATTCTAATTTTGCTGTAAAAAATTACCTTTTTGAACCAGAACAGGAAATAATTATAAGTCAACTTGTTCCTGTTATCTTGAAAACTAACTTTTATAGAATAATCCTTGATTCCAACGCTGCAGAACATGGAGCTAGAATGGTGGCTATGGATAAAGCCACAGAAAATGCAGACGCTCTTATTAAAGAACTGAGACTTCAGTATAACAAAGCAAGACAAGCTTCTATTACAAAAGAAATTTTAGAAATAGTAGGAGGCGCAGAAGCTTTAGCTACTAGCAATTAGTGATATTTTTTATTCCTTAAGACTTAAATGGAAAATCAACAATTTGATGTAGCTATTATTGGTTCGGGGCCGGGTGGCTATGTTGCAGCCTTACGTTGCGCGCAGCTAGGAATGAAAACAGCCCTGATAGAAAGATATGATAGCCTAGGGGGTACCTGCCTTAATGTAGGGTGTATTCCTTCTAAAGCACTCCTAGACTCTTCAGAGCACTACCATAACGCTAAACAGCATTTTGATGCTCATGGAATAGAAATTAGTGGTCTAAATGTCAATTTCAGGCAAATGATTGCCCGAAAGGACAAAGTAGTCAACGATACAGTAGCAGGTATTCGTTTTTTAATGAAAAAAAACAAAATTGAAACATTCCACGGGCATGCAAGTTTTTTGACCCCCCAAACCCTCTTAATTACTGACAAAAAAGACCCTCAAAAGCAAATAGGTACTATTAGTGCTAGAAATATCATCATTGCTACTGGTTCTAAACCAGCTTCTTTACCCAATGTCTTTATTGATAAAGAAAGAATTATTACTTCTACAGAAGCCCTTTCTCTAAAAGAAATTCCTAACGAATTACTTGTAATTGGAGGGGGCGTAATTGGCTTAGAACTAGGGGCTGTTTATGCTAGGCTAGGAAGCAAAGTAAGAATAGTAGAATATTCAGATTCTTTAATTCCTTCAATGGATAGGGAGCTGGGTAAGGAAATACATAAAATTTTGCGTACCCAGCTCCACATAGAGTTTTTTATGAGCCATAAAGTGCAGCAAGCATTTCGCCAGGGAGAAAAAGTAGTAATAAAAGCTTTAAATGAAAAAAATGAAGTAGTAGAATGGCTCGCAGATTACTGCCTAGTAGCAGTGGGCCGTAGACCCTATACCGAAAAATTAGGTCTCGAAAATATAGGAATCACTTTAGACGAAAAAGGAAGAATCCCTGTCAATGAGCACCTGGAAACAAAAGTAAAGGGGATCTATGCAATTGGAGATGTAATTCGAGGACCAATGCTAGCTCATAAAGCATCCGACGAAGGCATTCTAGTAGCAGAATATTTAGCTGGTAAACATGGTCACATTAATTATTTAGCAATACCGTCAGTAGTCTATACTTGGCCAGAAGTAGCAGGTGTGGGCTATACAGAAGAAGAATTAAAAGCACAACAGACTCCTTACAAAGTAGGGAAATTTCCTTTTCGTGCCCTGGGGAGGGCTAGAGCTGCCCACGATACTGATGGTTTTGTGAAAGTGCTAGCCCACCAAGTTACTGATGAGATTCTAGGGATACATATGATAGGTGCTCGATGTGCAGATATTATCGCTGAAGCAGTAGTTGCAATTGAATTCCGTGCTTCAGCGGAAGATATTGGTATTTTTTCTCATCCCCATCCCACTTTCACAGAAGCTCTTAAAGAAGCAGCTCTTGCTGCAACAGAAAATCGTGCCCTACATATATAACATTAATTATTATATAACTAAGAGGGAGCTAAAAATGCTTTAATCGCTTGATTAACAATTTGTGGTTTTTCTATATTAGGCATATGCCCACATTCATCAATCCAAATGACCCTACTTCGTTGAAGGCGCCTAGCGCCTTCAGTAACTAATTTTTCTAAATCCATATCTTTATGTAAATAGCGGTTAGGGATAAGAGCATCCTGCTTACCGAAAATAATGAGCGTTTCATTAGAAATAGAATGCAACTTATCAAGAACTGGAGCATCCAACATTGCTGCAACAGCTGCAGAAACTGTTTGACAATACAAAGAAAAATCTTTTGCGCTTTTGTAATGAGAGCGATCTTCTATTAGCTTTCGAATTAGTTTAAGTCCCTCAAGCTCCAAGTTTTCAGGACGATATACATTCAAAAGAACATTAGCCTGTATCTGCTCAAAATTAAACGATTGAAAAAAAGCAGGAGATGAAAGATTTTTCAAAATTTTTGCTTCTTCTATAGTAAATGGCTCAAACCCGGCAGGAGCTATCAAAATAAGCTTCTCAAGCATAGAAGGATGCCTTAGGGCAAAGTGTAGTGCTATTTGCCCCCCCATGGAATGCCCACATAAATTGACTTTTTTCAACTGAAGGTGAATACAAAGCGCATGGATAATATCGGCATAATAAGACATGGAAACCCTAGCCGGATCTTTTTCAGACTTTCCATACCCCGGCAAATCTAGGGCAATACAAAGAAATTCTTTACTTAAGTCTTTAATTTGAAAATACCAGTGAGGAAGGTACCCCCCTAAACCATGAATAAATATGATAGGAGATGCCACCAATGAGCCCGCTTTTACAATCGCTATTCTAGGGCCCTTTTTTAATTGAATAGTATGATGGGGGAAGGGATAAAGTAGTTGCCAAAATTCCATAAAACTTTATTCTTCCTTCACCCCTTTTCGTTTAAAAAAGCTACTTGCCAAAATATAATTAATTAGTCGTTAGATTTTTCTACAACTTTAAACTTAAGCTCTACCTGCACCTCCTTATGTAAATGAATTATTGCCACATATTCTCCCAAAATCTTAATATCTTCTTTTATTTCAATCTTTTTTCGGTCTATATCGAACCCCTGCTCTTTAAGCAAATTTGAGATCTGGAGCGGGGTTACAGAGCCATAAATTTTACCCTCTTTACTCACCAACATAGGTATGGTCAATTCAACCCCACGCAACTTTTCAGCTAAATATTCTGCCGCTGCCCTAATCTTGTTTTGCTTAAATAAAGCTTGCTTTTTGTTCTCCTCAAGAATTTTTTTGTTAGCCTCGGTAGCAAGAATAGCCAACCCTTTAGGAATAAGGTAGTTATTGGCATACCCTGGCTTTACGTTAACAATATCGTCTTTATAGCCTAGGTTAAACACATCCGCTAAAAGGATTACTTCCATAGTAATAGTAATTTTTTAAAACTTTTTACTTTAATGAATCGGTAACAAAAGGAAGAAGAGCTAGATGGCGTGCTCTTTTAATTGCACGTGCCAGCCGCCTCTGATACTTTAAGCTAGTACCTGTAATTCTACGTGGTAAAATCTTACCCTGTTCATTAACAAAACGTAATAAAAAGTCTGGGTCTTTATAGTCTATATACTTGATACCAAATTTTTTAAATCGACAGTATTTTTTTCGCGTTTCAGGCCTAGGTGTTAAATTAGGATTGATAGGAGCGTCTCCAATTTTGTTTTTAGGGTCTTTCATAGCTATATGTGATTAGTTTACTCTACATCCATAATTTCCTCGTCTATCTCAGCTACTTCCTCAAGTGTGTCTATTTCTATTTGAGAAGCCTTAGACTTGGACTGAATTTCTTCCAAAGCAACGGGTATCTTACCTTTTTCTTTTCGTTTTTGATTATATGCTACTGCATATTTATCTAACGCAACGGTTAAATAGCGTATAATTCTATCATCATATTCATATTCACGCTCCAACCGGGCAATAAAATTAGGCTCTGCCCTAAATTCAGTGTATACATAAAAGCCCGATTGCTTTTTATTAATAGGATATGCCAACTTTCGAAACCCCCAAATTTCTTGATTGATAATTTCACCCCCACTATCTAGAAGTAAGTTCTTAAATTTATCAATTACTGCATTACATTCCTCCTGACTCAATTCGGGAGTAATAATATAGGTGGTTTCATAGTTACGAAGATTAACCATTTTTGTAACTCTTAGTACTATTCAGAACTGCGAATTTATAAATAAATTAGATTATTTCTCAGCTTTTTTATTCCAAACTTATCACTTATTTATGCGATAGATTAGACACGTACTCGTGATATACTTCCCTAATACCCCTTTCCAAGGGTATTTCTGGAAAAAAACCCATTGCCTGTAGGCGACTGCAATCCAATAGTTTGCGCGGCGTACCATTAGGCTTTTCAGTATCAAAAACAATCTCCCCTTCAAAGCCAACAATTTTTTTTATCAAAAGAGCTAAGTCCTTAATAGATATTTCTTGGCCTGTTCCTACATTGATAATTTCTGCTTCTTCGTAGTTTTCCATTAAAAAAACACAGGCTTTTGCAAGATCGTCAACGTGCATAAATTCCCGTAAGGGACTACCATCTCCCCATACTACCACCTGTTTTAATCCCTTGGTGCGAGCTTCATGAAATTTACGAATCAAAGCTGGCAAAACGTGGGCACTTTCAAGTTCATAATTATCATTAGGGCCATATAGATTTGTGGGCATTACTGCAAAAAAATTACATCCGTATTGCCTTCTGTAATTCTCACATAACTTAAGGCCCGCTATTTTGGCAATGGCATAAGGCTCATTGGTGGGCTCTAAAGGACCTGTAAGTAGAAATTCTTCTCGTATAGGTTGTGGTGCAAATTTAGGATAAATACAAGAACTTCCCAAAAATAGTAATTTTTTTACTTTATACTTCCAGGCAGCGTGGATAACATTTGTTGCTATCATGATGTTATCGTAAAGAAACTCTGCACGATAGACATTATTTGCATATATGCCCCCTACTTTAGCAGCTGCTAAAAATACATAATCTGGCCTATAAGCTTCAAAAAAAGCCTCTACCAGTGCTTGATTTCGTAAGTCTAATTCTGCAGAAGTTTTACCAATTATTTCCGTAATTCCTTTTCTAGTAAGCTGCCGTACAATAGCTGACCCTACCATTCCCCTGTGCCCTGCCACGTATACCTTGCCCTTAAGCTCCATTTTCTTGGATTATTAAAATTAAACAGCATTAATTAGAAATAATTTTATCTATTAAATTACTAATGCGCTCACTAATAGTTTCTATCTCCCCGTTACCATCGATAGTGTATAACTTATTTTGAGACTTATAGTATTCTGAAACGGGTAAAGTCTTTTGATGATATTCTTCTAATCGATTTTCAATCGTTTGTTGATTATCATCTTCCCTTCCTTCTATTCCCTTCCTTAGCAACAGCCGATGAATTAATTCCTCTTTCGCTACCTCTAAACTAATTACACAAGTAATGCTTTTTCCTGCTTGAGATAACAATTCGTCTAGCGCTTTGGCTTGCAAAACGGTTCTAGGAAAACCATCAAAAACAAAACCTTGACGGGCATCATATTCAGCAATCTTGTTTCCTACCATTCCAATCACAATTTCGTCTGGAACGAGTTTTCCTTCTTGCATAAGAGCAAAAGCAACTTTTCCCAATTCCGTTTGGTTTGCAACTTCTTTTCTAAGAATATCACCCGTCGATAAATGTACTAGCGAGTATCTTTGAGCTATTCTAGTAGCTTGCGTTCCTTTACCCGAACCTGGCGGCCCAAATAAAACAATGTTCTGTGGCATTTTAATAATATAAAGCAGTATTTTAGAACACACGTATACTACTTACAAAAGTAAAAATAATTTCGCTTTATGATAAAATTTATAAAATAAATAGCCATTTCTTACTAGCGAAAATCAATTTAGCCTTGTACAAGAGGTCTTGGCAGTTACCTACTTTCAATCAGGACCCGTAAAGAAAAATTACAAAAATTTATATCTTTGATTACTCAAATCAATATAAAATAAAATATAAAAGTTAAGTAGTTAAAAGTTTTTCCTTTTTGAAACTCGATATCCAAAGCAATGAATATTCGCAAAGAAGACGCCTTAGATTATCATAGGTCTGGCAAAAAAGGAAAAATCGAAGTGGTTCCAACTAAACCAGTGAGCACGCTTCGAGACCTCTCGCTAGCTTATTCCCCAGGCGTGGCTTTTCCTTGCATGGAAATAGCTGAAGACGTCAATAAAGTATACGAGTATACCGCACGTGGAAATATTGTTGCCGTTATAACTAATGGCACTGCTGTGTTAGGTTTAGGTAATATTGGTCCTGAAGCAGCCAAACCAGTGATGGAGGGGAAGGCAGTTCTACTAAAAAAAATGGCAGATATTGATGGCGTAGACATCGAACTAAGAGCAGAAAGTGTAGAGGAATTTGTTCGCGTAGTCAAAGCACTAGAACCTTCTTTTGGCGGCATCAATTTGGAAGACATCAAGGCTCCGGAATGTTTTGAAATTGAAAGCCGACTAAGAGCCGAGCTCAAAATTCCTGTGATGCACGATGACCAACATGGTACCGCCATTATTTCCTCGGCTGCCCTCCTTAATGCCCTAGAAATTACTGGCAAGTCTATTAGCGATATAAAAATGGTAGTAAGCGGAGCGGGTGCAGCAGCTATCTCATGTGTTCGATTGTATTGTCAATTAGGCCTGAAAAAAGAAAATTTAGTAATGGTAGATGTCCATGGAGTAATAAATACTCAACGTACAGACCTAGATGCCAATAGGGCTAGCTTTGCCACTACTCGTACCGATATTACTGACCTTAAGAGCGCTCTAGTAGGAGCGGATGTTTTTATTGGACTCTCTGTTGGCAAAATTGTTACTCCAGAAATGATCAAAGCTATGAATCCTAATCCTATCATTTTTGCGCTCGCTAATCCTATTCCAGAAATCAGTTATGAAGAAGCCATTGCAGCGCGACCTGATTGCATAATTGCTACCGGCCGTTCTGACTACCCTAATCAGGTAAACAATGTTCTAGGTTATCCTTATGTTTTTCGCGGTGCTTTGGATGTCCGAGCTACGGAAATTAACGAAGCAATGAAACTGAGCGCTGTAAAAGCAATTGCCGCTTTAGCAAAGGAACCGGTTCCTGAAGAAATTTGTCAAATCTATGGTACTCGCCTTTCCTTCGGAAAAGATTATTTAATTCCTAAACCACTTGATAAACGTCTTATCACCACTGTTTCAACTGCCGTGGCAATAGCCGCTATGGAATCGGGCGTTGCCCAAAAAACAATTAAGGATATTGAAAAATATAAATTAGAATTGATGACGCGCATGGGCTTTAATAAAGGTCTAATGCACCGCGTTATTCAAAGAGCCAAAAATAGCCTTAAAACAATTGTACTGCCCCAAAGTTATCACTACAAAACACTCAAAGCTGCACAAATTTTAACCGATGAAAAAATTGCGCGCCCCCTCCTTCTAGGAAATCGACAAAGAATAGAGCAGCTTCTCAAAGACTACGAAATAGAAATCACCGACTTAAATGTAATCGACCCCGAAACAGAGCACCAGATGCGCGAAATGTTCGCCCAAGAATTCTTTAAAAAAAGGCAGCGTAAAGGACGTACGCTCTCTGAATCTCAGCAATTAATGCGTTCTCGTAATTACTTCGGAGTTATGATGGTACATTTAGGCTATGCAGATGGTCTAATTACAGGGTTAACAGTAAGCTATAATAATGCTATTCGCCCTATCTTAGAGGTCATAGACCTAGAGCCGGGTACAGATACAGCGGTTGGCTTGTATATTATGAATACTCGCCGAGGAGTTTATTTATTAGCGGATTGTACAATCAATAAAAATCCTGATGAAGACCGCCTGGTAAATATTGCTAAGCTCACTGCAAGAGCAGCTCATTTTTTTAATATTGAACCACGAATAGCATTCCTATCTTTTTCAAATTTCGGAAGTACCCGAGATGCGGAAGCTCAAAAAATGGCAAATGCTACCGCAAAATTCAAAAAAATAATGCCAGAAGTGGTAGCAGACGGCGAATTACAAGCCAATATTGCTATGCGTCCAGATTTAATGGAAGAATTCTTCCCTTTTAGTGAACTCGCTAAAACAGGAGCTAATACTTTTATATTTCCTAACCTTGCTGCTGCTAATATTGCATACAAACTATTACAAGAATTAGGTGAACTTGAGCCTATTGGCCCCATTTTACTAGGACTCAATAAACCAGTGCATGTTTTGCAAATGGGAGCTTCTGTTCGAGAAATTGTGGATCTTGCTGCAATCACTGCTGTAGATGCGCAAAGTGAAAATAGATTTTTTTAATATATCTATTTAATAATCTATTTACAAAAGTGAATAGACTCTGCGCCTACAAATTAAATTTTTTCGAGGTATCATTTAATATTATTATATATTATCGCTTGGCTTCCTGCATAGACTTTTACCATAAAAAAGCATGCTTTTTGTAATTAAAAAGTATAAAGTATATGTATAAATTCGTGGAGCACATTTTTATGCTCCATTTTGCCTTCTAACCCCAAAAGGAACAAAAGGTAAAATGTAAAAAGCTAAGAACTTTTCTAAAATTAACGCTATTGTTTTAATATGCTTCTTGGTTTGTAGTTTCAAAAACAAAAGATATTAATCGTAATCTTAAGAATTAAAATGAACATAAGTACCCCTAGTAATATCTTAATTATAGAAGACAAGCCGCTTGAATCACAATTATCAGTTCAAAAGTATATTAACAATTGCCGCATATGGTCCGCTACTAGTAATACTGAAGAAGTTTTTTCCATATTAGAAACCCAACCACTGGGTTTGATACTACTAGGCAGAGAATTAAATAATGAAGAGAGTTTAAGGCTCTTACAAAAAATCAAATCTAATCCGCGTTTTGGAGAAATTCCTGTTATTATTTTAACCACTAAATTTGATTCTTTTACTAACTATCTAGAACTAGCATTCGAAAATGGAGCCTTTGAAGTCTTACATAATCCAATAGACCCCACTGAACTTGCTATAAGGATTAATAAATGCTTACAGATTAGCAACTATATTCAAAATATAAAAACCACCCTTAATGATTTAAGCTCCAGCATTATTTACGCTAGCCGACTACAAAATGCGCTCTTGCCCAACCAAGAAGTAATGGACCGTTTTTTTTCTGACTACTTCATCATATATGAGCCCAAAGATATTCTAAGTGGAGATTTCTTTTGGTTTGAGTATAAGCGTAGTGATTTTATAATCGCAGTAGGAGACTGTACGGGTCATGGCGTACCAGGTGCCTTTATGAGTATTTTAGGTATTAATTTTTTGAACCAAATCTTTAAGGATTATGGAATACTAGGTACCGACGTAATGCTGGAGGAGCTTAATGAAAAAGTTTGTGTTATGTTAAAACAGACTTACGGCGAATATAAGGGAGTGCCTCCCCTAGATGGCATGGATATTGCCCTCTGCCATGTAAATATCGACCAACACTTCATAAGATTTTCGGGCGCCCACCGTCCACTTTATTTTTTCTCTCAAAAACAATTTCATAAAATTAAAGGAACACCTAAGTCTATTGGTGGCACTTCCTTGCTAAATCGTGTCAATTTTGCTTACCATGATATAAGACTTCGCCCTGACGATACGGTATACTTATTTAGCGATGGTATTACCGACCAATTCGACAAAAATAACTACCGCCGCTTCGGTAACCGACAGTGGCAAGAACTATTAGAAGGAATTCAAGAATATGACATGGTTTCTCAGGGAGAAATTATTAAACGGGCCATAGACGAATGGAAAGGTAATACTCCGCAAACCGACGATATCTTAATAATTGGGTTTCGCATGTAAATGAAAAAACTAGCCCTTTAGTAACTCAATCTGTTTTATTTCCACGGGCCTACCCCACATAAAGTAACTTAGGTCGGTGGAAGGGCTTACAATAGCTTTTATTTGCAGCCCTTCTTTTTGAAAATTAGCAGGCAAACCTTGCAAGGGCAAGTATTTTTTATTATCCTCAGTTATAATACCCCAAAATCCAGTTTCCAACGGGATGTAAGTAATTTTTCCTACAATTTGAAAATATTCTTTCATTCAACTAAATTGAGAGAAAAGTTTTTGTTTAATATTCTGAAATTCTTCCTCAGAAATAATTCCTGCAGATCTTAATTCTCCAAGCTGGCGAAGTTTTGATATAAGTTCTTCTTCCTTATTAATTTCTTTTTTATCTTCTTCTTTTGGAGAACTTTGCTTTCTTCGTAGCCTAAGGACAAACTCTTTACCCACTTCCAATTGCTCCTTAAAGTAAGATTTAAATTTCTCTGGGTCGAAGTTCATCAAAGTACCACCACTTTCAAAGTGCTTAACAAAAACCCTACCTACCCCATAAGTAACTGCCCCAGAAAGAATAGACATAGTGACGCCCCCCATAACTGTGCCTACTCCAGGTAGCAACTTAGCACTTTCAGCTACCAACCTTGAACTTATACTTCCTCCTAGCGTACTAACCCACGCTTTGGCTTGCATTTCTGAAAAATCTTGACCATATAAACTACAAATCTTTCGTATCATATCCATCTGAATGGCAGTTACGGCTGCAACGTCCATCAGCGGCAAAGGAATCAGCCCAGCGCCCATGGACCAAATTACAGCATCCTGAATAATCTTAGTTACTTTAACAGAATTAGCCTCTTCCGTTCCCTGAATTTGCTCTTCTGTATTTGTATTAGAATCACCTGGACCAAGTAAAGGATGCATAAAAAAATAACTATTTTATAAAAAAATTACTAAAAAACTTGACAGTATAACAATATCTATGCTCTATATCTATATTTATGTAAGGCTAATAAGGGGGTTTGAGTATGAAAAGCCATTTTAGTAGTTATGCTTCTACTATATAGTTTATCTAAGAAAGTGCGTTTATGGGTGGTCATAGCTAAGACCTGCTGAGGATTTTTTTCCGCATATTCCTTAATGCCCTGTAGTACATCTGGAGCTGCAATTAGTTCAATTTCAAGTTTATTGAATGTATTCCTCAAAAAATCGGTGAGTTCTTTCACAAAATTGGAGTCAAGTTGCTCCCGGGAATCAGTAATATGAATTAGATGAAGCTCGCCATTGCAAAGTATCAAGAATTTATTTAGTTGCAAAAAAGAGTAAAGGTCAAGGTCTAAAAAATCACAAGCATAGACAACTCTCAATTTTTCAGTGGGCAAACGAGAAGAACGATAATGTAAAGGAATTGCTAAAACAGGGCAATGAGCATGTTCAATCACCTTTGCAGTATTGGAGCCAATCAAAAGTTCGCTCAAGCCTGTAGCACCAACTGTACCCATAATAATAAGTTCAATTGAATTTTGCCGACTATATTCAATAATTTCGTCTACTGCAAGCCCCAAACGCGTAACACAAGTCACATGGGCAGCAGGAAGTTCCTTTAAGACTTTATGCTTCATTTCTTCTAATTTTTCTTCGGCAGAGCATCGTAACTCTTTTTCCATCATGCTGATCATTTCCTGATGAGTAAAGGGGTCCACAATCTGTAAATGATAAGCATGAAATAAAGTAATTTCAATAGGCTCATACCGAAATTGTTGCAATAAAAACTGCATAGCGTTAGATGCGCCTTCAGAAAAATCAGTAGGAAAGAGTATTTTTTTCATGAGTTCATTTTCACAAATTCTTACTATTTTTCTTATTTATTAACTTTAGTAAGTTTTAGTTAAAAATAGTGTGAGTTACGCCAAACTTTATTTATTACAGTGCTAAGCTAGTAAAAAAATTGAGAATATTACATAGCAGGCACTAAATTATATTTTGCAAGGTCATGATACATCATAATCCTTACCAATTGATGAATATCCGTTTTAGGCTCCCAACCTAATAACTTTTTGGCTTTAGTTGCATCGCCTATTAATATATCTACTTCAGTAGGGCGAAAATAACGCTTATCTACTGCAATAATAATTTTACCTGTTTTAGTATCTCTTCCTACCTCATTTTCACCTTCTCCCTCCCAAACTAGTGAGAAGCCTGCATAAAGAGCCGCTAATTCACAGAATTCACGAACTGAATACGTTTTGCCTGTAGCAATAACAAAATCATCCGGATAGGGATGTTGTAAAATTCGCCACATAGCTTCTACATATTCGGGTGCATATCCCCAGTCGCGTTTAGCATTCAAATTCCCTAATTTAAGTACCTCTCGTTTTCCAGCCGCAATTTCGGATAGTCCTATTGTAATCTTTCGAGTTACAAAAGTTTTTCCACGACGCTCAGACTCATGGTTAAATAAAATTCCATTACTTGCAAATAAACCATAAGCCTCCCTATAATTCTTTACCATCCAATAACTGTACTGCTTAGCCACGGCATAGGGACTTACGGGATAAAAAGGCGTATCTTCGTTTTGGGGTATAGCTTGTACTTTACCATATAGCTCAGAAGATGATGCTTGATAAAAGCGCGCCTCAGGACAATGATTTTGCATAGCATCTAAAATACGCAAAGTACCAATTGCATCTACTTGAGCCGTATATTCAGGCACTTCAAACGAAACTTGTACATGACTTTGTGCTGCCAAGTGGTAAATTTCTTGGGGTCGAATCTTAGCTAAAAGCTTATTTAAATTAGCACTATCGGTAACATCACCATGGTAGAGTTTAAGGCGGGGATGATTAAAAATATGATCAATACGTTCTGTATTAAAAATACTAGCTCTTCTGATCAACCCATGCACCTCATACCCCTTTTCTAATAAAAGCTCTGCTAAATAAGAGCCATCCTGCCCCGTGATTCCAGTAATAAAAGCTTTTTTCATATTATGTTAACGCTTTTATACGCAAAATTAACAACTGCTCTACTAAGGCTTAGCCTCCAACCATAGAATAAATAAGTAAAATAATACAGCCCATCTCCTAAAGCTAGAGATCATACTCATTCTTACAAGCTTCTTAATTTTCACAATCCTACCTTGTTAAATTAATTGAACCATAGCCTCTCTAAATTTTTTGTTTCAAGCATACCACCCCTCTTATATCAACCTAAAATTTATATTTAACAAAGTCTATTACTTATTGTGAGAAAAATAATTGGTAAGGCAATAAAAATACCTAATAGAATTCTAAAAACCCTTTTAAGTATTTTTGCTTTGAATTATATTTAAAGAGAGCAAAATGATACTTAAAACATGTTTGAACACATAGAACCTTTTTATGGATGGCTGCACCTTTATAATCATAAAATGGACGCAAATTCACCGTTTCACGATGTGGAACATAATTTATTCGAATACGATAGAAAAATCTATACATTTAATGCTCATCCTTTATGGGACTCTATAGAGTCGGAAAGTTTACTCATAAAAATATTGTTTACCGACTATGAAAAAGGATATACTATTATAGAATTTTTAGGCGAATGGAACGATTTGTTCGATAATGATTTTAAGCTCCTTTGCCAAAATTGCTTGGAACTTCTACAAAGAGAGGGGATTAATAAGTTTATTCTAATTTTAGAAAATGTTTTTCATGCTTATTTAGATATCGACGACTATTATCAAGATTTTTGGGAAAGCATAGAAGAGGGAGGATGGATGTTTTTACTTAGAGCACGAGAAAACGTTCTAGCAGAATTCGAGAACTATAACCTAGGACAATATTTTTATTGGTCTAAATCACTAGACTCTATTCATTGGCGTAAATTAAAACCCTGGGAACTTTACCAAATTATTCAAAAAAGCATCGAGCGCTGGTTAGTCCAATAAAGATACACACCATCTATTCTCGCCACATCTGCTCCTCTACATTTAATATCTTTTTTATTTTAGCCATGCTTTCTTCCTCCAGTTCAAATTCGATTCCTAGAATATTTATTCGAATGCTACGCTGATTTTTTTGTTTTAAATTAATTCGAAAGCAATAGTCTAATACATCATTAACTACATTCTTTTCAGAACCATAGCTAATCCTACTCCATAAACTTCGCTCAAAAATTTCCTTAACGTCCTCGTAAGCAAAAGCAACCACAGGAATCGAGGGTAGTAAACCAGTAGGGTCAGAAGCTACAAGATTGACCCATTTTACGCTATAAAAACCATTATCTGAATACTTAGTATCAGTAATTCTCTCCGAAACAATTTCTAAATAGTGCATAAGAGGCTGAAATATCTTATTAGTATCAATCGCATAAGCCGATTCTTCTTCCATTTCTTCCTCTGTCACTTCTGTAAACCATTCTTCATTATCCAGTAAAGGTACTACCGAGTGATTGTAGTTAGAAAGAAACTTCTTAATAGTAGGGTAGCGTAAAATTGTCTTACGAGACTTTACATCATAGCCCTTCAAATTTCCTGTAATGTAGAGCTTCAAAATATCTTTTATAATCGCAGAGGA
>JANWXU010000230.1 GCA_025057395.1 Bacteroidia bacterium
GGGCCTGCACGACTTGGTGCGCACGCGCGCGTAGTTTCGCCATCTCTGTCTCTATCAGACTCATGTTTATCCAAATCTACCCGTTATATACCTAACTGTCTCGGGATGCTGTGGATTCGTGAAGAAGTCCTTCGTTCTGCCATACTCTATGAGCCTACCCATGTAGAAGAAAGCCGTCCAATCACTGACACGTGCAGCCTGCTGCATATTGTGCGTTACGATAACGATAGTGTAGTTTTGGCGCAGTTCGTGGATAAGCTCTTCTATTTTGGCAGTGGAGATGGGGTCTAAAGCTGAAGTAGGCTCGTCCATCAGGAGGAGCGCAGGCGACACCGCCAAAGCGCGAGCAATGCACAAGCGCTGTTGTTGGCCGCCCGAGAGGGCTAAGGCAGACTTTTTGAGATTATCCTTGACCTCGTCCCAAATAGCTGCTTGGCGTAGGGCTTGTTCCACGCGCTCACGGATTTGGGATTCTTTCATACGATTTTGCAGGCGCAGCCCATAGGCTACATTCTCGTAAATAGAAAAAGGAAAAGGCGTAGGCTTCTGAAACACCATACCTACCCTCCTGCGCAGCGCTACGGGGTCTATCTTGGGGCTATAAATATCTTCCCCGTCAATCAGTATCTGTCCCTCCATACGAAAGCCCTCTAT
>JANWXU010000231.1 GCA_025057395.1 Bacteroidia bacterium
TCACCACCCCCGAACGCCGCCCCCAACACGGCTTCTCCCCCAACCCAAACCCACTTTTCATCTCCCGAAAACTCACCTCACACTCCCATCGCTGCCACACCCACTCCGCCACCTGCGCCACCCCCCACGGCAACTCCGAGACATCCCCGTCCCCCGACGCTACCAAAAACGCCATCGGCGCCTGCTCCTTCGCCCGCCCCCCCCCCTTGCGCCCCCGCACAATCAGACACCCGAACACCTGTCGCCCCCACCCCCACCGCCGACACACCCCAAACCACACCTGCCGTGTCCGCTCACGCCCCCGCACCACCACTGCCACCTCCCGCCAACGCCCTGCCACAGGCACAGCCTGCCCCCGACGCGCTCGCCAGATGTCCCGCGGCGCAAACCGCGCCCCATACACCCGACGCCCGCCCCCTTCAGGCAACGCGCACAACCGCGCGTCGGCGCGCACCCGCACAATCGCCCAAGTGCGCGCCGGCAGCCCCTGCACGAACGCCTGCGCACTGTACGCGCCATCCCCCAGCACCACCAGCGGTTGCTCCGTCCGTCCGCAGGCGTCCATCCACGCCCGCACCCGATGCACCAGCTCTAACCCGCGCTGCACTTCCGACGCCTGCGCCCCCTCAGGCGCAGGCGTCGTGCGCGCGGG
>JANWXU010000232.1 GCA_025057395.1 Bacteroidia bacterium
ATCGTCCTTACGATAGTAGTTGACATAATAGTTGTCCACCACTCCTCCGCCTCCCAAATTCGCCAGGATGACGATAACAGGCGGCGAGTTAGGACATTCCCCATGGACAACACGCACCCTAGGGACAAAGTCAGGCAAAGAAGGGAAAGAGAAGCTACTCATCATGGCAGTATAGACTCAGCCAAGTACAACCAGTATTCTGTCACATTAGGAACAGGGCTGCTGTCAGAGACGTTTACATATACCCAGCCGTTGCCATTGTTAGGCGCCAGCGACACCTGAAAAAAGTCAACAAAGTCAATAATAGGTCCGGAAATACCCATGTTGATGATCTCGGGAGGGCGTTGTCCCTGAGCGGGGATGACAGGCGTCTGCTGAGGGAAGCCAGGCGCCACCAAAAATGGCGGCGGGTCCACCGTACGATAGTCCAAAAACTGAGTCACCACCGGCGGCACAAAATCTCCCAACACCAACACCTGAAATGCCAACACCAGCTCCAGCGGCTGCATCACCAAACGATCACTATTCGTACGAATCTGAAAGTTAGGCGTCAGCAGCGGCATAAAAAAGGGGCTCATGGCAACAGGCACCGGCACCCACGTGTCCATATATACCAGCTGTGTCACCCAGTTAAAAGGCGGCGGTATGT
>JANWXU010000233.1 GCA_025057395.1 Bacteroidia bacterium
TCTTACACGCAAAAACCATGCAAAACTGGCATGGATTCGATTCGTATGCCCCAGCACAGGCACAAATTACCTGATTTCTACATCTCCCTCGTTTGATAACGTGATCGACGCCGCTAAAGCATCCCGAGCCTACGACATCCCCGACGATTATGAATGGACACAACGCACCTAATACCCTGCCTTAACCTGCCCCTCCTCATCACAACCCAAGCGCATGACATGTAGAATACATGCCGTGCGCGTTTTTGCTTTACCTGTATATTTTCTAATTGTATTTTTTACCTTTTATTTGAACGTGTGCAAACTATTTTTTTTTAATTTTTTTTTTTTTTTTTTTTTTTTTTTTTTTTCAGGAGATACACATGGACAAGACAAAACTTAGAAACTATCTTTTGCTTCTTGTGTTTAATGCCGCTCTCATCGCTCTGCTGTTTGGCATCCGTGGCTGTCTCGTATCATGACCATAGCAAACAAAATGTTCAAGCAACGGGACAACTCGTAACACCGTTTTATCTAACAAACTAGATGAGAAAAAAACATCTAAAAAAAAACATATTCTAAATGAATCAATCTATTGAGCCACAAACCATCTTATGAGTGGTCTATTTATCTATTGAGCGTTTATGG
>JANWXU010000234.1:0-233 GCA_025057395.1 Bacteroidia bacterium
TATCGGTCTCCCAGGAGTATTTAGGCTTACCGGATGGTGCCGGCAACTTCAGACAGGGTTCCTCCAGCCCCGCCCTACTCAGGAGTCCGCTCCAGGTTATCCTAAATTTTCGCTTACGGGACTCTCACCCTCTCCGGTGTGCTTTTCCAAACACTTCAACTAATCCAGAATAACCCTCCTAAGCGGTCCTACAACCCCGACAAGCTCGCTCGTCGGTTTGGCCTCCTCCGCTT
>JANWXU010000234.1:243-586 GCA_025057395.1 Bacteroidia bacterium
ACGGAATCACGCTTGTTATCTCTTCATCTGCCTACTAAGATGTTTCAGTTCGGCAGGTTCGCGACGTCTCCGTCAGCATGCCTTCAACATGCTAGGTTACCCCATTCGGACATCGACGGATCTCCGGTTGTTTGCACCTCCCCGTCGCTTTTCGCAGCTTACCACGTCCTTCGTCGCCTCTGGGAGCCTAGGCATCCCCCGTGCGCCCTTCTTCCGCTTCCTTTAGCTCTTGCCTCCGTTGTCTCCGCTCGCATCCTAAGGTCGTCTCCCTCTCCTTCCAGCCTTGTCAATGAACACCAGGCTCCTTGCGGAAACCTCTCGTGGAGAATATCGGACTCGAACC
>JANWXU010000235.1 GCA_025057395.1 Bacteroidia bacterium
AGACACAGCAAAAACATCCCATAATAAAGGTGAGCGAAAATTAACCCACAATGGCCCTCTCTGATTTGGATAGGGAAACAACCAAAAATCAAGCCACGGTCTACCAGTATGGATCAGAGGAAATAATCCTGCAGTAGCCACCGCAAATACCGTCATGGCCTCGGCACTTCTTGCTACCGAAGTACGCCATTTTTGCCGAAATAAGAATAATATGGCAGAAATTAAGGTTCCGGCATGACCAATCCCAATCCAAAAAACGAAGGTAACAATCATGGTTCCCCAACCAATGGGATGATTTACCCCCAATAACCCCATCCCATTGGCAATAATAATTCCTATAACTACGATATAAAACAGAAATAACCCCGCCGCTCCACTAAACAATGTCCACCAACCCTTAGAAGGCGGCGTTTCGACGGGCTTAACCACATCTTCGGTAACATCCTTGTAACTTTTATCACCAACAACTAAAGGATTACGAGTCAACATATCAAACTCCTAATGGTGGGAATCAGTGTGTCGTTTTTCCTCATTGTTATTACGAATTTTCGTAAGATAACGCACATTGGGTTTGGCA
>JANWXU010000236.1 GCA_025057395.1 Bacteroidia bacterium
TGCCCTGACCACCAAGGCGCCTATCGTCTCTGGTCTTGATAACCTGGTGTCGCAGTACGCCATGGATAAGTATAACAAGCTGTCGTTGGAGGACGGCTTTAAGCAGATAGACACCCGCTCGCTGGACAACGCCTCTGCTGTGGAGGTGCGTGACGCCTCCTACGAGCGTACTAAGACGCCGCTTGTATTTCGCCTGGGTAATGATGGCTCGCTGGTCGTCGATGCCGAGTACCAGGGTAGCTATAATGGGAAGAAGTTTCGTGTGGTGCGTAGCTATGCTGTTGTAGATCCCAATAAGCGCAAGCAGCTGATTCACAATTTGGGTGCGCAGGTGACGGGCAACCCTGTTAGTGATCTGGCGGCGGGTGCGTTTCGTGTCATGTCGTTTGTCGAGGCGAACCGCTCTCGTCTGGGTGCGGGGGTGAAGAGCGCCTCGGGCACCAGCGGCTACGAGCAAGCTATACAGTCGCTCATCACCCTCCCTCGTCAGGGTAAGCAGGCGAGTGTGAAGGTGGATATCTTTGACGCTAAGACCCGTGGTAAGGTGGGATACTATGATGTCTACTATGACAGCC
>JANWXU010000237.1 GCA_025057395.1 Bacteroidia bacterium
TAGCACCCCTAGCAAAATCAATGAAAATTTTAATATTTTGCGTAGGCGAAGATTGGAAAAAAAATATAAAGCCACCGGTATAATTCCTACAAAAGTTACTGCATTTTCTTTAGAAAGAAGTGCTAGAAAAAAGGTAATTATAACTAGTACTAAATTAAAGAAATTGCGTTTTTGAATGTATATGAAACTACAAAATAAAGCTGCCATGGCAAACAAGAGCGATAATATTTCGTCTCTTCCTTTAATATTGGCTACTACTTCAGTATGAATAGGATGAACAGCAAAAAGTAATGTAATAAACAGGGGCAAGTCGGAAGAATAAGGAAAAAAGTAATTTTTTAAGATAAGCCAAAGAATAATACAAGTAACTTCATACAAAAGCATGTTAATAATATGACTAATAGCGGGTATATCTCCCCATAGGCCATGTTCTATAGCAAAGGTTACTAAGGAAAGGGGACGATAATAGCGAGAATAATAACTCCTATCTCCATGTCTGCCATGGAAACTATCTTTAGTTAAGATATCTGGAATACCGGCAAACCCCTTCTGGGTATAG
>JANWXU010000238.1 GCA_025057395.1 Bacteroidia bacterium
ATGATGCTTTAATAAACCGATTATTCATAGAGGTCTTATTGGGTCTTGGTTTTCCTGAGAGGGATCTTCCTTTTTTGAAAGAACTACAAAAGTATTATTTGCCCGATGACGAAAAAAGAATGAAGTTTATTCCTGATTTTATCGGTATCCAAAATTATACTCGTTTAAAGGTAAGAGCTTCTCTTTTTGTCCCAATGATGTGGGGAGAATTGATAGAAGCAAAAAAGATAACAAACCAGATCACGGATATGGGATGGGAAGTTTACCCAGAAGGTATTTATCATATATTGAAAAAATTTTCTCAATACGAAAATGTAAAAAAAATTTATATTACTGAAAATGGAGCCGCATTCCCAGATAAACTTGAGAACCATAATGGTGAGATTCGAATTCAGGATACTCAAAGAATCGATTATATCAGGAGTTATTTAGAACAAGTATTGAGAGCAAAGAAAGAAGGTGTGCCAGTGGAAGGATATTTTATTTGGAGCTTTATGGATAATTTTGAATGGGCAGAGGGTTATCGCCCTCGCTTTGGTTTGGTCTATGTTGATT
>JANWXU010000239.1 GCA_025057395.1 Bacteroidia bacterium
CGGATATCTATGGATCTCAGCTTGTGTGCAGCTCCCCATAGCTTTTCGCAGCTTACCGCGTCCTTCTTCGGCACTAGACGCCAAGGCATCCCCCGCATACCCTTCCTTCGT
Source organism: Bacteroidia bacterium (assembly GCA_025057395.1). Lineage (GTDB taxonomy): Bacteria > Bacteroidota > Bacteroidia > J057 > JANWXU01 > JANWXU01. Next base: position 112 of record JANWXU010000239.1, read on the forward strand.
TCTACTTCTAAACTAACGTACAACCCTATCCGTCAACTAACTTTCCTCCTCTACTTTATCCTTTCCCATTTCGTGGAGAATATCGGAATCGAACCGATGACCTCCTGCTTGCAAGGCAGGCGCTCTAGCCAGCTGAGCTAATTCCCCGCATGTCCACTCCCCCCCACTTAATCCCCTCTCACGTGGGCCTGCGTGGACTCGAACCACGGACCTCGACATTATCAGTGTCGCGCTCTAACCTCCTGAGCTACAAGCCCCTGATCCGATTCTATTACTCCTATCAAAAAAATCCTCAAAAAACTCCTCTATCTCCTCTAATATATCTCCTAAACTTCCTTCTCTTTCCCAAAATTTAACTTCTGCTTTCCTAATTTTTACTCATTCTAATTTTTCTTCTAACTTTTCTTCTAACTTTTCTAATTTTTACTTATTTCTTTATTCT
>JANWXU010000023.1 GCA_025057395.1 Bacteroidia bacterium
TGGGGGAAAGGTTAGGGGGAAGCAAGGGCAAGAGGAAGGGGAAGAAGTAATGCAGGCAATCGAGGAAATAAGCTTTGCATAGGAACAGCAATAGTTGCTCGGGCGTGGGTGAAATGGGAGGCATAATTAGGAAGGGGAATTATTATTCTGTATTTTTTCTTTAATTTTTTGCACGTATTGCAAGGTTACTTCGAAAGTTTGAGCGATTTCTTCTTCGGTATATTTTCCTGCCTTAAGCATGTTGATAATGCCCTTTTGTAGTCCTTTTTGTAATCCCTTTTCGAGTCCCTTTTGTAGTCCTTTTTGTAATCCTTGTTTTCTGCCTTTTTGTAATCCTTTTTGCAGACCTATTCGGAGTCCTTGTTGTTGATACCACTGTTGGAGTTGTTCTGTGAAGCTAGTCATTGTAGCAAAGCCAAAGATTTGTTGAACCATGGTTTCTAGCGCCTGATGAGAGGCTCTTAGTTTGAATTTCGAAATTTTGAGGATAACATGCAAGAGTTCCTTTTGTTTTTGAGCGGGGAAGTTGCATTGGTGAATGTGTGGCTTAGCTATAAACTGTTTGGATAGGATTTCGTTATTTTATACAGCAAAAGTATGTACTTTGTAGTAAAACTTTTATCTACGTAACTTTGAAATTCCAAGTGAAATTAAAAGCTAGTTAGTAATTTCCTTAAGGTTTACTTCTATAGGCATATCTCGCTACCCTTTAATTTTTTTATCAAGTAAAAGCACCTCAATTAGAAGTAAGGTAAAATGTTTCAGTCGATTAAAACTAACTAAAAGTAGTTGCTTCATTCTTCAAAGTAGGTTTTGCTTTGCAAAAAAGGACAAAGATTTGGTTTAAACGGTAAAGCATTTAGTAGATTTTTGAGTTTATATTTCAGTATTTAGCTAAAGGTATATGGGGGCAATAATATTTTTACGTACGTGCCAAGCTACTTTATTAATCTGGATAATAAAATTTTTGTTAAAACTTTTTAACAAAAACCAACATTATATTTTGCATTTGTAAAATATGTATTCGACATACTAAGCAAATTAGATATAATACAAAGAAATCACATGATTATTCATTTTGAATACTTGGGACCTATTCAGGAAGGGAAGGTTGAGCTGGGAAGTGGCTTAACAATTTTTACAGGTCCAAACCAAACAGGAAAGACATGGGCAAGCTATTGCATTTATGCATTGCATAATAGACACTTGTTCAAGGTTTACCATTCTGAACTGCGTACAGCTTGCGAAAATTTTATTGCGAATAGCATTGTGGAAATTGATATTTGGGAATGGTGGCAAAACTATAAAGAAATATTATGTGAGCAACTGGCTCTACAGTTCAAAGATAAACTTCCTACGCTTTTTTCACTTCCTGCCTATTTTTTCGAGCGCACTAAAATTCAACTTTTCCCTAGCGCCGAGGATGCTACACGTTGGCAATCGCTACCTAAGTTTGAGTGGCTACGTGTATTTGAAAAAGCGCATCGAATTCAATTAGAGAAGGCTGCCAGAAGTAGCATTATAAGGCTACGCCTAGTAGATAGTCAGGCCCCTTTACAAGAACTAGATAAGGAAACCCAATCCCGCATGCTACTTTTTTTGCAAGAGCAACTAAGTGATTGTATTCTAAGAATTTTTTTACCTGAGGTATATTTTGCTACCGCCGAACGAGCCGCTATTTATATTTTTACCAATGAACTTTCCTTACTTAATCGCAATTTGAGCTTAGAAACCAGAATTTTGCATAAACTGAATCGTCAATTACCTGTTTATTCCCTTCCTCTTGCTGATGCACTAAACTTAGTAGACTTTGCTTCTGCTACAGAGCCGGGACCTTGTTTAGATTTAGCTACTATGCTGGAAAAAGAAATTGTACATGGACACTATACTTTTAAGCCTGAAGGGAGTATTTTTTTTGTGCCAGAAGAAGAAAGCAATATAGAAATTCCTTTGATGGCTGCTGCAGGGGGTATTCAACAAATGGCAGGGATAGTGTGGTTGCTTAAGTATGTAGTTAATCCTGGTGATTATTTAATTATTGACTCTCCCGAACTGATGCTGCATCCAGAAAAACAGCGCCTACTAGCAAGGTGCATCGCTCGCATGGTAAACGCAGGAATTAAATTGCTAATAATAACTCATAGCCTTTCTATCTTGCAAGAGCTAACACATCTTGCTTTACCTGCCGAACCAGGAACAGATTTGTATCAAGTTCGCAAGACAGAATTTTTAAAAAGCAAAGAAATTTTGCCAGATATGATCTTAAACGCTGCTAATATTCGTTCTTATATTTTTCGAAATGGTAGTATTTTCCCCTTACCTATTGGACCTTCAGGACCCTTAGATATGGTAGGCTACAGTTCTACCATTTTATGAAAGCTTGGGTTATTGAGCTACAAAGTTTAAATTGTTGGGTAATAATTTGAGTGCTTAAAATCATTTGTATATTTTTGTCTGCATAAAAGCTGTTAATATGCACAATAGTTTTATTATAATTTTTTACTGCCTAATAGTAATAATTTTAAATGCTTGCTCGAAAAATAACGAAGAAGAAATAAAGCCTCCTACTTGTGATACAAGTAATGTAACCTATTCTGCTACCATAAGACCCCTCTTTGAGCAACACTGTACAAGCTGCCATTCCTCAGGGAAAATAAACTTAACCGACTATGAAAGTACGCGAAACCTAGCCATAAGAGGAGACTTAATGGCAGTAATTAGTTATAACGGTCCTAAAAAAATGCCGCCTAGTGGTAAATTACCTGACTGCGACATTGCAAGGGTTAGAACTTGGATAGAAAAAGGGGCTAAAAATGATTGAGGTAGCCAAGAGGTCTACATTGGCTACAATTTTTAAGCAGATTTTATGAAAAAATTTCTTCTAGGGTGTATGTTTTGGGGCATAACTCTTTGTTGTTATGCGCAAGAGGATGAAATGAACCGGCTATTAGAGGAGATGTCGCAAGAGCCCACCTCTTACACTTTTGCTACCTTTAAATCTACAAGGGTGATAAATGGACATTCGATAGAGACTTTGCGCCCTCGGCACTTAGATTTTCGTATTTCTCACCGCTTTGGTAGGCTTAATCAAGGCTTGTACGATATATTTGGTTTAGATAATGCTGTAATACGTTTAGGCGTGGATTTTTGTCCTGTTGAAGGGCTCCTGGTGGGTATAGGCAGAAATACTATCGAAAAGACTTACGATGGTTTTATTAAATATAAGCTGCTACGTCAGGCTAAAGGACAAAAAAATATACCTATTACCTTAGCAATCCTGGGAACTATGAGCTATAATACGCTAAAGTATTCTCAGGAAGACCCCAAAAGCTGGCTAAGCTCACGCATTACTTATACTTTACAGTCCCTAATAGCTCGAAAGTTTAATGAGTGGTTTTCTTTGCAACTTTCGCCTACATATATACATCGCAATTTAGTATTAAGAAAAAAAGACGCTAATGGTATTTGGGCTTTAGGTATAGGGGGGCGTATTAAAATTACTAAGCGAATTGCCTTCAATGCTGAATATTTCTTACTTGCTCCTTGGCAAGAAATAGATGCTCCCGATTTTGATGGCAATTCTCGTAAAAAACATAATTCTTTATCTTTAGGGTTTGATATAGAAACTGGCGGACATGTTTTTCAGTTGCACTTTACTAATTCTCGAGCAATGATAGAAAAGGCTTTTATTGCCGAAACTACCGAAAGTTGGGGGCAGGGGGCCATTCACTTTGGTTTTAACATTTCACGTGTTTTTTCTTTTGATAAGTCTTTTAATAAAGATCAGATCAAAGATAAAAGTAGTGGGGAAAATAAATGGTAGTAGATTTAAGCTTAAAACAAATCGAGTGAATGCAGATATTGAATAAGCTCCTTTTCTGATACATTTCGTTTAAGTCTACCCCCCTTCGCAAAGGAAACTTTACCCGTCTGCTCAGATACTACAATAGCAATTGCGTCTGTGACTTCAGTTATTCCTAAGGCTGAGCGGTGCCTAAGTCCTAATTCAGCTGGTAGATCGGGATCATCGCTAACAGGTAAGACGCAACGAGCAGCTATAATTTTATCATCCTTTATAATTACTGCCCCATCGTGCAGAGGCCCTGATTTATAGAAGATGGTTTGCAATACTCTTTTGGAAAGTCTAGAGTCCAAAATATCTCCCGTCTTGATGATTTCATCTAAGTCGTCTTGGCATTGCACTACAATAATAGCGCCTGTTTTAGTTTCTGCAAGCTCAAAAACTGCCTCTACTAGTTCTTGAGTATGGGCCTGGATTTCACTTTTCATTCTTTCGGAAAATTTTTTTTGCAAACGGCTTAAAAATTCAAATCGTTGAGTAATTAAAATTCGGCGAATATCAGGAGAGAAAACTACTAATAATCCAATGGTAGCAATTTGTAAAAATTTATCTAAAAGGGTTTTTAGTAAAATTAAATTAAAAAGTTCTACTATTCGCCAAATAATAAATGCAAAGAACAGTAAATAAAGTGCTTGAATGAATATGCTACGTAAAAATATTTTGTGGACTTTATAAATGATAAAGGCTACAATGAGAATATCAACTATATCAATCAGAGTAACTTCTACAAATCCAATTGAAAATATTTCCATAGGGATTTATAAGTTAGTTTACTTGCCATTGTTCGTAAATAGTGATAATTTGAGCTGCTTCTTTTACATCGTGAACTCTTAGTATCTTTGCCCCCTGTAATAGAGCTTGCAGGTGCAAGGCTGAGGTAGGAGCAAGAGTTTGCGTAGGAGAAACTCCTAGTACTTTCCACATAAAGCTTTTTCTAGAAATTCCTACTAGTAAAGGGCACCCTAGGCTTGCAAAAAGCCGAAGATTTTTTAGCAGGGTATAATTATGATTAATGCTTTTGCCGAAGCCAAAACCAGGATCTATAATAACATCCATAACTCCTTTTTGACGAGCAGCCTGTATTCTTTCTATTAAAAATGTCCTAATTTCTTCTAGTAGGTCTTGGTAATAAGTAGTTTGCTGCATGGTTTGAGGGGTGCCTTGCATATGCATAACAATATACGGAGCCCTTAACTGCGCCGCTAATTCAAAAAGTCCTTCTTCATACCTTCCTGCGTAAATATCATTAATAATATGTACGCCCATGGATAACATTTCTTTAGCTACCCTAAGCCGAAAGGTATCTACAGAAAGAATGGCTTCAGGAAATTGGAGTCTTATTTTTTCAGTAATAGGAAGGACTCTTTTAAGTTCTTCCTCTTCTGAAATATGAGTAGCGCCTGGACGAGAAGAATAGCCACCAATATCAATAATACTTGCGCCTTCTTGTAACATTTTTTCCACGTGCATAAGGGCTTTATCGGGCAGAAGATAATTACCTCCATCTGAAAAGGAGTCAGGTGTAAGATTTAGAATTCCCATGATAATGGGCTTTTGTAAGGAAATGAGTCTGCCACGACAATTTAGGGTAATAGGACTTTTTTCTAATAATAAAGACGAGTCATCTATTTTTTGCATATTCTTCGACTAGCTATTATAATTTAGCAAGAAATTTTGGATTCGCAGTAATCTTAAGGGCTAATTTTTTTAGCGAGCTATGGAATAGGTACCCTTTTCTTTAGGAATCTGGATAGCATACAAATTGCCATCGTGGCAGCCTACGTAAATAGCATTTTTATAAATAGCAGGTGCTTTTTCTACTTCTGCACTTACTTTAATGCGCCAGGCTAAAGTACCTGTACTGTGCTCAAGAGCATAAATATAATTATTATTATGCATTCCTCCATTGGCTACTACAATATATTTTTGATAGCGTAGTGGAGAAGCATTAAACCACCCATCGCCTTGGTAGCGCCAGATAATAGTGCCATCTGTAGCATTAAGTCGATAAACCCTTCCATTACTAGCAGCAATAAATAAGGTATTATTTTCTAATAAAGGCTGGGCATTGAGCCAAGCGGCGTTGTCTAATTTCTTTTTCCATAAAAGTTTACCAGAACTTTTAATAATAGCATAACAAAAGCCATCTTCACAGCTCACGTAAATGGCGTGCTTACCTATAGTTACGCCGCTTTCGATAGGCCCACTTACTGCAAATGTCCATCGAAGTTGACCACTTGTTATTTCTATAGCGTATAGTTTGTAAAGTGAATCATTTCCACTATTGCCTATATAAATGTATTTGCCATCCGAACTTGCAGGAGCTCGAAGCCATCCTTGCGCTTTGAATTTCCAAAGTACACTTCCTGTTTTAGTATCTAAGGCGTATAAATGGCAGTCATTACTACCTATAAAAACCCAATTTCGTACGCAAAGTGGTGAAGACCATATTTCTCTACGAGTAGGAAAATGCCATAAAAGCTTTCCGGTTCGATAATCGAGAGCATACACGTTTCCATCGGTACTTCCACAAATCAGAACCCCCTTATGGAGGGCTAAAGAATTATAAATTGCACCCCGGGTTTTATATCGCCATAGGAGCATGCCACTTTGTGCTTTAAGAGCATAAATATATTGGTCTTCGCTAGCAAAATAGAGCACTCCATTATGGATTATAGGAGTATTTATTATCCGACCCTGGGTTTTAAATTTCCATAATAATAAAGAACTACTTTCGGGGCAAACTTCACTTTTTGCCCAACAAAAACTCCAGGCTACGGGAAAAGTACAGAAACATAAAACTAGAAGGGCAAAAGGCTTAAAGTTAGAGGGTATAAATTGTAGTATAGCTTCCATTCTTAGACTTAGCTACTAACTTACTTGCACCTGTTGAATAGGTGGGTGTAAAGAGGTATATACTAAAAAAGCATTTACTTCTTGATAGCCCATATTTCTAAGGGTATGGGCGTAATTTTTAATTTGTGTTTGATGGTAGGGCGCAGGAGAACCGGTTTTGTAATCTATCACAATTGCTTTTTCCAGTCCCTGCGTTAAGACTCTATCAGGGCGATAAATTTCGCCGTTGGGCGTTATTATAGAATGCTCTGTTTTTACCTGCCAAATGGGGGCAAACCATTCCTGAAATTGAGGTAAACTGAATAGAAAGTTAATTTTTTCTTTTACTTCTTGTTTTTGTGCTAGCGTAATATGCCCTTGTAAGTATTGCTCTTCTATTAACTTTTCTAGGTCTTCTAGATTTTTCATTTGAGCTAGGATATCATGCAGCACTCGTCCAAAATTAAGTTTTTTTTCATATGCAGAGCCTAGTAGTTCTTCCAGGTCGCTACTACAGCGTTGAATAGTAACAATTGAGCGCCAGTAACTTCTGGGAAAATTAGTGAGCCCTTGAATGTTTGTTTTTTTCTGTTTCTCATCTAAGGGTAACTCTTCTTCGTTTCCAAAATAGAAGATATTTTTTGCAGCATTCCAATGCTCTGAAAGCATAACATATTTTTCATTATCATCAAAATGTGAAATGGTTGCAGCGCATTTGACAAAGAATGAATACAATAGCGCACCCACTTCTTGGGAGAAATTTTCTTCTTTGGGTAAGGGAGCATAAAGGTAGAGTTTTTCTATAGGACGAGTGAAAGCTACGTATAATAAGTTGAGATTATCTAATAATTCTAGGAATTGTTCCCGTTGGTACTGTTGGGCAAAACGTGTATTGCATAATATTTTTTTATAGCGTAAAGGAAAATAAGAAAAAGGGTGGTACTCTTCGATAGTTTTTACTTCGTACCACTTTAAGGTGCCACTTTTGGGCTTAAAGGACCAATCTATGAAAGGCACAAAGACTATACCAAATTCAAGTCCTTTGGATTTATGAAAAGTCATAATGCGAATAGCGTCTTTTTCCTTAGGTGTGATGATAGACTGGTGTTTTCCTTGTTTTTCCCACCAGTTTAAAAAAGACTGTAAGTTAGTACCATGTTGCTGTTGAAATTCTAGTACTTTATCTTGGAAAAAAAGTATAAAAGCATCATTAAAGTGAGCAATATTAAACGTGACAATTAGCTCCTGCACAAGTTCTATTAGAGATAAGTGCTTTAAAAAGTCTAGTTTTTTGAAAAAATCTAAAGGAAGAATGTTATTCCATTCGTTTTTTTCTAGGTGATGCAAAAGGGTAGCTTTTTTTTCTTCCTCCGAGGAAAAAGGATAGATATATTCCAGATAAAGGAGGTACAGTTCGATTTTCTGTATAGGCTCAATTTGGTTAGCTATCCAAGCAATAAGTAATACTAAGAAGCGTACTGGTGGAGAATTTTTAAGTTGTAAAGATTCAGGGGTAACCACAGCCACGCCTTTATTAAGAAGATACTCTGCGCAAGCTTGTGCTTCTTCGTTTCGCCTTACTAAAAGAACCATATTTGAATAAGTATAACCTAATCCAAGTAGCTTTTGTATTTTTTGCCATACAAGGCTAAGTATAGGAGCATATTTTGAATTATCTTCTTCACTTTCAGATTTAGAATAATCTTCTTCTACTGAGTTAGAATCATTTTTTTCTTCTTTCCAAAAACTAAGTTCTACATATCCTTGCGCTGTATTTTTGTGATGAGGAGCAATATTTTGGGTAGCTGCTTCAAAAGCTTTTATGATTGCTGAGGTATACTTCTCTAATCCACTATACTGAGCAGCAAACTTAGGCAGGTGAGAAAAAAGGGTGTTATTGAAACGAACAATATTAGCTAAACTACGGTAGTTGGTATCTAAATGTAGGTTGATAATTCCGTCTTGAAAATGTTGTAGGTCTTGCTCTACTTCGCTTGCTAAAAGTTGATAGCGTCCTCCTCTCCAGCGGTAAATAGCCTGTTTCACATCTCCTACAATAAGGCTTGAATAACCCTGCGCCATACTATTTTCTAGTAATGGTAATAAATTTTCCCACTGCAAGGCGGATGTATCTTGAAATTCGTCTAGGAGGAAATGATAGAATCTACTTCCTGTTTTTTCATATAAGAAAGGAGTACTACTATTTTGCAAAATATGTTTTACTTTTGCGTTGGTCTGTGCAATCAAAAGTAAGTTATTTTGATCTAACCAATTTTCAATATTTGTTTCTAGGTCACTTAGGATACCAAAGGCATATAAGTTATCTTCTACTTCTTGGTATTCTTGAATAAGGGTGTAGGCATTATATATTTTTTCTAAGCGTTTTTTTATGCTTTCTTTATCTACTCTTTCAAGGGCTTGAGCCTCACTTTTTTTTAGTGATTTCTTGAACCAGTTATCATCATTACTTAGCAAATCTTTTAGGTTATCAAAAATTTTGAGTTTACGTTCATCTTCTAGGTGTAAAAAATTTTTTGATTGAAAGCTTTCAATTTTTTCTAGAAATTCTCTTTTTTTACAAGCGGATTCTGCTCTTGCTTCATAAATAGAGTTTAGAATACACTGCGCATTAGATTCAATTTCGGCAGTAAGGCTACTAATTCTTTCTCTGAGTTGTATAATTAATTTGTGCAGAAGTTCTCTTGTTTCAAATTGATTTTGAGTCGGAAATACTTTTGCGGAGATTTGCTGGAAGTTTTCGTTAAAAAGCTCCTTTGCTAATTGCATTAATGATTCTTTGATATTCCAATTTCCATCTTTGTAGATTTTGTAACGAATGTAAGATAGGAGCCAGTTAGTTAATTCTGGATCTTTTTCTTTTCCTACTCCTACTTTTTCAATGAGCATTTGCAACCCGTTTTGGATAGCAAAGTCAAGTTCAGTTTGTAGTTCAAACTGTAGCGGCAGGTTAATTTCTCGAGCAAAAGCTCGAATTACTTTTTGAAAAAAACTATCGATAGTACTAATGGCAAAATCCGGGTACTGGTGCAAAATAAGGCGTTGAAGAGATAGAGCATTTTCTTCTAGCTTTTGCGCACTTATTGTGTTTTCTAATGCTGCTAGCAGTCTTTCTTTCATTTTAGTGGGATTTTTACTTATTATATCTGCTAGCTCTCGAAGAATGCGCATTTTAATTTCTTCAGTAGCTTTAACTGTAAAAGTAATGGCTAAGATGTGTTTAAACTCTTGTGGCTGGGCAAGCGCAATTTTCAAATATTCTCGTACTAGGGTAAAAGTTTTTCCCGAGCCTGCCGAAGAGCGATATATAGTTAATAAGGGAGGTGCTGTAAGCATAGAAAAATATTAGATTTTATAGACTCCAGCGAGTATGAGGAAATTCTTGCCAAAAGTTAGGCTCTGAAAATCGACGCAGCTTATCTTTCCAATAGGCAATCCCTTCATCTCCAAATACCATGTGTAGAGGTGGTGAGGTATCACTTTGGGCTGCTGCAATTAATACCTTTGCAATTTGTAAGGGGTCACCTGGCTGTTTACCGCTATTGCCGCTAATTTGTTGCTCTAGTAGCATATTAAGCTCATAATAAGGACTTTGAGTATCTTGTTCTCGAATAGCTCTAGATTTTTGTAATGAACGGCCTGCCCAGTCGGTCCGATAGGGGCCAGGTTCTATTACGCTCACCCGTATGCCAAAAGGAGCTAGTTCTTGCGAAAGTGCTTCAGAAAGGCCTACTACTGCAAATTTAGAAGCGCAATACATGCTCATACCTCGAAAGCCCCTTAGCCCCGCTACTGAAGATATATTTATAATATAACCACTTTTTTGTTGGCGCATAATAGGAATACAGGCTTGAGTTAGGAAAACTAGTCCAAAAAAGTTAGTTTCCATCTGTAATCGAATTTCTTCTTCTGTAAGTTCTTCTAAGGCACCCTCTAAGCCGTAACCGGCATTATTGACAAGAATATCAATCCCTCCAAATTTTTGAATAGCCGCATTTACAGTCTGCTGGATTTGCTCCCTTATAGTTACATCCAGACGAGTAATTAGTAGCCGATTTGAGTCGACTTCCTCAAAAAGGGGCTCTATTGAATTAGGTTGCCTTGCTGTGGCTATTACTTGTGCCTGTGGGCAACTTCTTAAAACTTCTTGGGCTAGTATTAGACCGATTCCTGTAGAGCAGCCCGTAATGAGCCATACTTTTTTCATCTCTGCTTACGTTAAGTATTTTTTAAGCTTGTATTAGTATATATATATAATTGTATTTCATGTACTTACCCTAAGTAAGTATTTTCTCTTACTTCGGATAGAATTTTTTAGTTTTTCAAAAATAAGTATTTTTGTACTATACAAAAAACTTACTTATGCGGCAGAAATTTTTGACTTTACTATTTTTCACTCTTCTTTCTTGCTCTTTGTGGGGGCAGAATTGTACACCTCCTACAAACTTAGCTTTAGTAACACGTGATGCCACAAGTGCTACTTTTAGTTGGAGTGCCCAAAGTGGTATTATTGGCTATGAGGTTTCTTGGCGCGACGTAAATGCTAGTACTTGGCAGGTAGGATATACTACTTCTCCTATCTTTGCAATTACTAACTTAGTGCCTGGCACAGTGTATGAGGTGCGGGTACGTACAGAATGTCAAAGAGGAGGAGTATACTCAAGTTATACTAACCCTGTAATGTTTGCTACACAAAGCAGCGGTAATAATCGGTGTGAAATGCCCTCTAATTTTAACTTTAGTCAGATTACAAGCAGTTCTGTTACCTTAAGCTGGCAACCTGTGAATGGTGCAGTAGGCTACGAATTAAGCTACCGTATTATAAATGGTACGTGGTCTACTATTACTACTACTTCTACTAGCTATACGCTTTCGGGCTTAAATCCTAGCACTACGTATGAAGTTCAGGTTCGGGCCCAATGTCCTAATAATCAAGTTTCTACTCCTACTAAGCCCTTGCAATTTAGTACACAAGCAGCGAGTAGCAATGAAAATTGCGGCACCCCTACAGGCTTAAGGGCTTATAATGCTACGGAAAGTTCGATAACTTTAAATTGGGTACCTAGTTCGGGAGATGTTTGGTTTTATGAAATCCAATATCGGCGAGCAGACAGTGATTTTTGGTTTTTAGCTTTTACCACCTCCACTACTCGAGTATTAAATTTTCTACAACCTAGTACCAATTATGAGGTGCGGGTACGGGCAATTTGTGGTCTCAATTCTTTTTCTTCTTTTACGCCTATAGTTAGTTTCTCTACTACTGAGCGTTCTAGCACTTGTGAGGTGCCGCAAAATATTCGGATTCGTGAGGTAGATAACCTTTTAGTCACTATAGAATGGGATGGCGTAAGCAGTAATTACTGGTTATATGAGGTTCAGTATCGCCGCAGGGGCAGTGACTTTTGGATTCCTTTCTTTGCCTTTAGTAATCGGGCTACCCTTCTCCTATGGAGCCGGAATGAAGATTTTGAAGTAAGGATTCGCACTATTTGCAACTTTGGTTTTAATTCTGAGTGGAGTAATATTACTACTGTTTCTACTAATTCAGTTAATCCTAATTGTTCTGTGCCGGCTTCTGTTTCTGTAAATAATGTTACAAGAAATAGTGCTGTAGTTAGTTGGAGCCCAGTTTCGGGGGCTAATGAATATACCATTCGCTATCGCTTGGCAGGGAACTGGTGGTGGTGGTACGAGAGTACCAGTGGTACAAGCTTTTCAATTGGTGGCTTGCAGCCTTTGCGCACTTACGAATGGCAAGTACAAGCTCGCTGTGGCAGTAATGGCAATAGTAGCTGGACGCCGCTCAATTTATTTGCTACTCTAAGTGGCAGGATGGGTGAGCTTGAAAGTAGTACTCAACCCATAAGTCTCAGTATCTTCCCTAATCCAAATAATGGCTATTTTGTTGCTTCTTACTTTGCCAATGCTTCTGGAGAGGTGAATCTTACTATTACAGACCTTAATGGAAGACTTCTTTTGAAGGATATCTTTGTTGTAGAGCCAGGTATTAATGAAATTCCGATTCGCCTTACTCATGTACAGCGGGGTATTTATATTCTACAGGCTGAGCAAAATGGATATATAACCTATCAGAAGTTGATAGTAGAGTAGTTTACATTTTTTATTTATCTATTCAGGGTGCAAGTATAATAAGGCTAATACTTGCACCTTTTTTATTTGATTTAAACCGTTGATTGAATTTTAAATTTAGCTGGCCCGTTGATCCTTTCTGTTTACTGGACTAATGTTTATATTTGTATAAGCTTTTAGAATAATGAATAATCAAAAAGTTTCGGTTATTAGCTAAACAACTTATGCAGAAATATTGAAGATTTTTGAAAGGATTCTATCTAGAGTTATGAGTCGAATTAGGAAGGGGGTGTGGATATTTGTAATATTACTTTTTTTATCTTCAAAAAATATGCAAGCTCAATCTAGCTTGTACAAGCTGTTTACTTTTTCTGAATTGGAGCAATATTTACAGCAGTATCAGGGCAAGGTGGTAGTTGTGAATTTTTGGTCTACATGGTGTAGACCCTGCATAGAAGAATTGCCTTACTTTGAGAGACTTAATGAAGAGTGGAAAGAGCGAAAAGTAAAAGTAATTTTGGTTTCAGTTGATTTTCTCAGTGAGATAGATTCTCGGCTTGTGCCTTTTTTACAAAAGAAGCAGCTCAAAAGTGAAGTAGTAGTGCTTAATGAAAAAGATCCTAACGAGTGGATAGATAGGGTGAATTCACAGTGGTCAGGGGCTATTCCTGCCACATTACTCGTAGATTCTGCGGGGAAACGAGTAGCTTTTGCTGCTAAGCCTTTTACTTATCAAGAATTACAAAAATTTGTTCAACCTTTTTTACAACCCTAAAGTAATTTAATGAATATGAAGTTAATAAGTTTAATTTTATTAGTATTAGTTTGTATGACTGAAAACAATTTGATAGAGGACGTTTCGGCGGGTCCTAAGGTAGGAGAAAAGGCCCCTTCTTTTAAGTTAAAAAATGTAGATGGTAAAATGGTAAGCCTAAGTGACTATGCGGATAAAAAAGGATTAATAGTGGTATTTAGTTGTAACCACTGTCCTTATGTAGTGAAGTATGAGGATCGTATTAATGAGCTTAATAAGAAATATGCGCCTTTAGGCTTTCCATTGGTAGCTATTAATCCAAATGCGCCAAAAGTGGCGGAAGATTCTTATGAAAAAATGATAGAAAGGCACCGCGAAAAGGGTTTTACGTTTCCTTATTTATTAGATGAAACTCAAGAAGTAGCTAAAAAATACGGTGCTGAAAGAACGCCCCACGTCTATATTTTAGAAAGGAAGGGTAAAGATTTTTTTATTCGATATATTGGGGCTATTGATGATAATGCAGGTGACCCTAATGCTGTAACAAAGCGCTATGCAGCTGATGCTATAGATGCTTTACTAGCAGGTAAGGAAGTACCAGTAAAAGAAACTAAAGCAATAGGGTGCACAATTAAATGGAAATAAGAAAATAGTTCTTTTCTATTTTCCTTATTCTTGTTTTAGTAGATATTAATAGGGCTGCCTAATAAGAAGGGCAGCTATTTTTTTCTTAAAAGAATTTTGAATAATAATTTTTTGAAGTTTAATTATCAAGTTTTTATTTTGAAAAAAAATTGAAATATGTACGAGACTTTAAAGCCACAACTAGAAGCCGAGCTTCAGTCGATTCGAGAAGCTGGTTTGTATAAGAAAGAAAGAATTATTATTTCACCGCAAGGGGCAAAAATAACTTTAGAAGGGGGCAAGGAGGTACTTAATTTTTGTGCTAATAATTATCTGGGGCTTTCTTCACACCCGGAAATTATTTCTGCTGCTAAAAAAGCTATTGATGAATATGGGTATGGACTTTCTTCCGTACGATTTATTTGTGGTACACAATCCATTCATAAGAAACTAGAAAGGAAAATTGCGGAGTTTTTGCAAACCGATGATACGATTCTATATGCTGCTTGTTTTGATGCTAATGGGGGGGTTTTTGAGCCACTTTTAGGACCTGAAGACGCTATTATTTCGGATGCTCTTAATCATGCAAGTATTATTGACGGTATACGTCTTTGTAAAGCACAGCGTTACCGTTATGCTCACAATAATATGGATGAATTAGAAGAGCACTTGAAAGCTACTCAACATTGTAGACACCGGCTTATTGTGACTGATGGTGTTTTTTCGATGGATGGCACAATTGCGCAATTGGATAAAATTTGTGATTTAGCAGATAAATACAAGGCTATAGTAATGGTAGATGAGTGCCATTCTATGGGATTTATGGGTAAAACAGGAAGAGGAACCACAGAATATTGCAACGTAATGGGAAGAGTGGATATTATCACAGGTACTTTAGGTAAGGCTTTAGGAGGGGCTCTAGGAGGATTTACAAGTGGACGCAAAGAAATTATAGAAATTTTAAGGCAACGTTCTCGTCCTTATTTGTTTTCAAATACGCTTCCACCAGCAGTAGTAGGTGCTAGTATAAAAGTTTTTGAACTTTTAAGCAGTACTACAGAGCTCAGAGACCGCCTGGAAAAAAATACTCTTCTTTTCCGCCAAAAGATGACCGAAGCAGGGTTTGATATTAAGCCGGGTACACATCCGATTGTTCCTATCATGCTGTACGATGCACGTCTTTCTCAAGAGTTTGCAGATAGGCTTTTGGAAAAGGGAATATACGTAATAGGGTTTTATTATCCTGTTGTGCCGCAAGGACAAGCACGCATACGAGTACAACTATCGGCTGCGCACACGGAGGATCAAATTTTACAAGCAGTACAGAGCTTTACGGAGGTAGGGAAGGAATTAGGTGTTCTTAAATAGTTTAGAATATTCTGTTTTTATACATCACTTTCCTTAGGGAAAAGGAGTCTAAGAAAATAAGGAGTTGTAGCATCGGGCATTAGTGGCGTAATTTTTTGATTTTGTAGCAAAAACAAGCAAAATTGAATAGGAAGATTCCAGTTAAAATTAGTTGTTTCTAGGTCGGTGGGATACTTATCTAATTTTAGAGGAGGCAAGCTAGGAGTAAGGCAAATGCAGAGCACTAGTTGGCTTTGGTGAGGGCTAAGGTGTAAGTTTATAATTGTAGTAGGATCAAGTTTTTCCAACAATATCGATAGTAAAGAATAGATAGGAGGAAATAATGTGGAAGAAGGAATTGGTAAGAGGTAAGAAGTGGGGAGTTGAGAAGCATCGAGTAAAATGCGTGAAGTATTTTCTGTTAGTTGCGAAATTACGATTTGAAAAAAGGTAACACAATCTATATTATTTGCGAAACTCGGTTGGGGAAAATGGGCAGGGGGCTTAAATTCGCATAGCTCGTTTATGAGATTTTGTGCAAGTAGGCAGCTTCTCTGCATAGTCCCTATTTGTATGATACAATTGAGAACATTTTCTGCTAACTGTAAAGAAAATAATTCCAGGTAGGGGCTAAGGTCAAAACAGAATCCGACTTGAATAAGTTTTTTGGCAGCTTCTAGAGGCTTGGTTATACGAGTGTTGGAGAGTGCAGTAGCATAAATTTGGGTAAGTTCTTGAGGGTTATGCGCCTGAGGATGAGGAGCAATTTCTTGAATTTGTAGGATTGCCTCCAGCATTTGTATTAAAGTTTGCCTGCTATGGTAGGAGAGCTGTAAAAATAGAGTAGGGAGTTCCTGGTAAAGTTGCAAAAAAAACTGGGTTAAGAATTTTAATTTTTCTTGTAGGAAAAGCAAATAGTTTTTGTAAAATGAATATAACAAAGGTAGCTTTTCTTGTTGAATTGGCAGCGTTAAATTTGGATGCATGTTTTTGTTGCCAAGCTGATCGCTTAAAATTACTTTTTGTGAAGTTGTTACTAGGGCGGAGGAGTTATTTTGAATAATTACTAAAATTTTTTCAACATTTCCCTGTATGTCAAAAATAGGGAACTGAAAAACATTTATGAGTATACGCTTGGAAGATTGTTGAAAGTGGAGTGCGTATTCAAAAGGCTCTCCTTTAAGGGACTTTTTTATGTTTTTGGTAATAATTTCTATTTCAGGCTCAGAAAGGGAAGCTATCTTTTCTAGTAAAGCGAGAAGGGGTGGATTAGGAGTAGACAGAGAAAGTTGAAATTGTTTTTCCAAAAGGGCTTGTAATGAAGTATTAGAGTTGATGATGTGGAGATTGGGGTCTAATACTAAAATAAAATCCGAGCTGGAATCAGTGATGGTTTTTAGTAGATTTTCAAATTGATGGAGGCTACGGTAAAGAGTTTGATAATTTGCTTGTAGTTCGTGGAAAAGATTCTCTTTTTCCTGCAACTGCTCCTTAAATGCAGTGATATCGAGTGTAGTACCTATTAACATATAGGGCAAGCCATTTTCGTCGAGTAAAGGAAGCCCCTGGGTACGCAAATATTTGGTTTCTCCATTCGATAACTGTACTCTATGCTCTATCTCAAATGGCTGTGCGAAAGCAATGCCTGTCACGAAAAGAGTATTGAAAAACAGGCCGCTATCCCTTAGAGGGATTTTTTCTAACATTTGGGCAAGCGTAGGAATTTGTGGAGGGCGTATATCAAAATTTTCAAACATTTGCTTGCTCCAATACACTTGGTGGGTAATAAGGTGATAAGACCAATAGCCAATTCTTGCTTCAGAAGAGGCTTTTTGCCAAAAATTAAATATTTCCACTTGAGCGAGTTTTTCTTGTAAATTATCATTAGTAGTAGAGAGAGAAGTAATATTTTCAAAAGCTGTTAATAAAAAGAGTATTTTGCCGCAGGGGGCAGGATGTTTGCTAAACCATGCTGTAATTTTTTTAGTACTTATTTTGGGCGATTGCAGCAGTATAGCCTTGTTCTCTACTTTAGGGCCTTGAGACAAGTTTTCCCAAAAAATAGGACCCCAATCACTACCGTTTGCAATAAATTTACTTATAGGCATCCCTATTACTTCCTCTAAACTTAAGTTTAGGCAGTACAAGAAATATTCATTAGCATTTGCTATTTTTCCTTCAGCATCTAGTTCTACTAAAAAGGGAGCTGTTACTTTATAATTGGTGTGAGAAGGTAAAAGATCTTCTCTTGGGACTGGATTGTGGAGTATTTCTTGAGAAAAGAGAGGAATTTGAGCTAAAGCATTCCAATAAGTTTCAAAAGGAAGAGAAGCTTGAATAAATTGGATAGCTAGCTTTTCATATAAAAGTAGGCGATTTTTTAGAAAGTATTGTATAGCTTCTAGTTGCTGCGCTATAAAGGGCACCAACATTTCGATAAATTGCAAAACTGATTTTGAAAAGGGAACTAAAGCTGTGAGCTCTATTACGCCTACTACTCTAGTATTTTTTTGTAAGGGGGCTATATAAAAAGCATTATTCTTTAAGGAAAGTAAAGAAGTTTCTAGGTAAGTATCAACCTCGTCGAAAGTTTGGTAAAAAGTTATTTTTTGCTTAACCACTTGGCTTAAGGTGTTGTTATTGTGAGCTATCCATACGTGGCTAAGAGACTGGGAAGTGCTTCCTATGATGCTCAAAGGTACAAGTAAAAGTGGAACCTGCTTATTACTCTGAGCGTATACCAAATGTAAGGCTCCTTTATTGGCGCCACAGTAGACTAATAACTTAGTCAATAACTTTTCTCCCCATTCTTGGGGACTAAGGGATGGATCCCAATTATGGTCATGGCTAAGGTGGTAAAAGCTTTTATACAAGTCTATTTCCTCCCTTATAATGGGAATAGAATCTTGGAGGGAGGAAGTAGGATTAGAAGTAGCGTGTAAATCTTTTTCCATTGAATGCGTGTATTAGCATTGGATGCTATTAAAAATAATAATAAAGGAAAAGACAATTTAATATACTTGAAGAAAGTAAAACAAAGATTCTTACCCTCGCAAAATAAAAAAAAATTGTTGCTATTATTTGTTAGGTTCGATAAAGTCTAAAATTTACTTGAATAAAGGTTTAATTAAGATGATAAAAGCTCTGTATTACCAGTAAAGTTAATGAGATATAGTATTTACATTTAGGAATTAATTAAAAAATGTGGTTAATCTCATACGTGTCTAAAAATTTTTTAGCGACTGTAATATCGTGCGAAAAAATTCGGTCTGTACTTGCTATAGGTACTTGTTGGCGAAAGTCATCTAAAATGGCTTCGAGAAGGGGAGAAGTTTTTTGTGGAAGTCTAAAGTAAAGAGCCTGGGATGCGTGCATGAGCTCAATAGCCAAAATAGTTTTCAGATTCTCTAATATAGTATAGGCTTTTGTAGCACTATTGGCCCCCATACTTACATAATCTTCTTGTCCATTGGAAGAGGGGATGGAAGCTACAGAACTAGGGTAGCAGAGGTGTTGGTTTTGATTGACCAAGGCAGCAGCTGTATATTGCAAAATCATAAAGCCGGAATTTAAGCCCGGTTTAGGAGATAGAAAAGGAGGTAAATTACGTGTTCCAGAAAGTAATTGGTAAATACGCCTTTCTGCAATACTTCCTAGGTAAGTCATAGCTATTGCTAAGGTATCAAGTGCCAGAGCTAGCTGTTGCCCATGGAAGTTTCCGCCAGCAAGGACTTGCCTTTCTTCAGGGAAAATACTAGGGTTATCACTAACACTGGCAGCTTCTGTCTGCATAATAGTACTTACCCACTCTAAGGCATCTTTTACAGCACCATGTACTTGGGGGATGCAACGAAATGAATATGGATCTTGTACGTGTACAGAGGGGGCGTTAGCAATCGAGGAGGCTGCGCGTAAGATACGAATACGGTGAGCAGTTATTTGCTGTCCCTTATGGGGACGAATGCGATGCAATGCTTCTGCAAATGGTTCTTGGCAGCAAGCAAACGCATCTAGGCTAAGGGTAGCAATGATGTCTGCCCATTTTTCTAGCTTATTAAGATGTAAAAGAATGTAGTACCCATAGGCAAGCATAAATTGCGTTCCATTTAAAAGAGCTAAGCCTTCTTTAGGTTCTAATTGCAAGGGCTCTAGATTCATTTGGGCATAGATTTCTGCAGTAGAGTATAAATTGCCATTGCTCCAAATCTTACCTTCTCCTATTAACGGTAAGCAAAGATGAGCTAAGGGAGCAAGATCTCCGCTTGCGCCTAAAGAGCCCTGCGTGTAAACAACAGGCAAAAGATTAGCATTATAGAGGGTAATTAAGCGTTCTACTACTTCTTTGCGTACGGCAGAGTAGCCATAGATAAGAGCTTGAATTTTTAGAAGAAGCATTATTTTTACTATTGGCAAAGGCACCCACTCCCCCGTACCGCAGGCATGAGAAAGCAACAAATTATGTTGTAGCGTACTAAGTTCGGTATCTGATATTATAGTATTACATAGAGACCCAAATCCGGTATTAATACCATACAAAGCATTAGGATTTTTTTCTAAACATTCTTTGAGAAAGAGATAGCTTTTTTCTAAAGCTTGTACCGCTTCGGTGCTTAAAGCGAGTTGCGCGTTTAGAATATCTGTAAGTTTATCAATAGTAAGGTGATTAGCAGGATGAAGATAGTATAGAGCAGGCATTATTTTTAATACCGGCTTATAATTTCATTTTTTAGTTTCTGGAATTCTGTTTCAGTGATAATTCCTGAGTCTCTTAGTTCAGCAAGCTCTTTTATGCGTGCAATTAAGTCATCTTCAGGTACAGATGTAGAAGATTGGGAGGTTGGATTTTTACCTTCTTTTTTTATATTCTGGGCAAATTTCTTACCAATTTCTAATTGTTCTTGAAAGTACTCTTTAAAATTTTCAGCATTTAAGTTAGAAAAGTCACCACCGCTTTCAAAGTGCTTGCAAAGTACTTGGCCAATTGCAAAAGTAGTAGCTCCGGCAAGAATTATCATAGAAACACCCCCTAATAAAGTGCCAATACCTGGTATCATTTTAATAGCACTTGCACCCAGCGTAGTAAAGACTCCGCCTGCCAATGCAGTAATGAATTGCTTGCTTTGATTTTCAGGGTAAGGTTCTTTCCCATAGTACTTAGCAAGAGCGTTCATCATTTTTACCTGTACACCTGTCAGCGCAACGGTATCTAGCAAAGGTAAAGGGATAGCGCCTGCCCCCATTGAAAGAAGTACATAATTTTGAATAATTTCTTTTGCGCCCTGTCCCATAATTTTGTTTATTGTACTACTCTTCAAATATATATTCTTTCTTATCCTAAAACAAATTGTAAGGCATGGGGGAGAGCAGAAAAAGACTTGTATTTTATGGATTTTGCGGTATTTTGGTCTACAATTTTGGCTTATGAAAGTAAATATTTTGGGGTTGGCTGTTTTTAGCTGGGGGCTAGTAATAATAAGCTGTAAAGGTCCTGCTTCTGAGCCTGCTGCAGGCACTGTTAGCCCTAAGCAGATGCAAAATACTGAGCATTTACATAATGAAACAGACGCAAATGCTTATATGCATCAAGCACCTTTTGATACTTTAGTCAAAAGGTTTGAAAATCCTTTACGCCAACGTTGGCAAAAACCTGATAAAGTTATTCAAATGTTGCAGCCCTTGAACGGTGCTGTAGTTGCAGATATTGGTGCGGGCACGGGTTATTTTAGTATTCGCTTAGCAAGTCGTGCTGAAAAAGTGATTGCTATTGATATTGATCCGCAATTTATTGAGTATTTGCAGAAGGAAGTATCCAAAAATAACTATAAAAATATAGAAATTCGTCAAACTACGTCCGATAATCCTGGTCTTAAGCCTAATGAGGTTGATAAAGTTCTAATTGTAAATACTTATCACCATATTCAAAAAAGAGAGGCATGGTTAAAGCTGCTAAAGAATGGTATGAAGAGGAATAGCTCTTTATATATTGTAGATTTCAAAAAAGGTAAATTGCCCGAAGGACCGCCAGATTCTCACAAAATAACTTACCAAAAGGTAATTGAAGAGTTAGAAAAAGTAGGTTTTGTAAATATTTTTGTGGATACTACTACTTTAGCCTATCAATACATTATAATGGCTTCTACTAGTTTTTCAAAGGATGCATAAAAAGACTTATGGTTCTATTCTTATTAGTCGAACTGATAGTATTGGAGATGTTATTCTTACGCTACCGCTATGTGGCTTTTTAAAAGAACTTTTTCCTAGTTGCAATATCCTCTTTTTAGGAACAAGTTATACGCTGCCCATTTTAGAGCGTTGCAAGTATATTGATATGCCCCTAGATTGGCAAGAAATCAAGCAAAAACCTTGGAGGGAACAAGTTGAATACATGCGTTTCATGCGAATAGCCCAGGTAATACATGTATTTCCAAGATTTAGTATTGCTAAGTTATGCTACCAAGCCAGTATTCCTATTCGTATAGGCACTAGCCATCGTCTGTATCATTGGTGGTATTGCAATCGTTTAGTTCCCTTAGGAAGGAAAAATTCTTTTTTGCATGAAGCAGAGCTTAACATTCAACTTTTAAAACCCCTCACGAAACAGCGTCCCACTCGCCCTTTGTGGCATTATTATGGAATTATTTCCTCTACTACTACTTTTACTTCTCTCTTTGAAAAAAATACGCGTCCTAAAATTATACTTCATCCTGGTTCTCGAGGAAGTGCAAAAAATTGGCCTCTTAACTATTGGCATGCACTAATAGAGCTTTTGATAAAAGCGGAGTATCAAGTGATTCTTACAGGAAGTGCTGCAGAAGCTGATATCCTTGCAAGTTGGGTATCGAATTTGCCCTCCACTATTTATAACCTTATGGGCAAGCTTACTCTTAGTGAACTTATCGACTGCATTGCAGCAAGCGACCTACTTGTGGCAGCAAGTACCGGTCCTTTACACATTGCTGCGGCACTTGGAAAATTTACCGTAGGCTTATATGTACCATTAAAACCTTTGTATCCTCAACGATGGGCTCCCCTGGGGGAAAAAGCATATTACCTAGTAAGTTCACAAACTTGTAGAAAATGTACTCAGAAGGAATGCCCGTGTATGCTTGCTCTTACTCCAAAAGACGTTTTTGCGCAAATTCAAAAATTGTTACTGAAAAACTAGGAACTAGAAATTAGCATATAATTCCTTGAGTAATTATTCTCCTTTTCAGATTCCTGAGTCGATAAATTTTAAGCTTGAATTGTTATACTAAATTGAATCTTTATATTTATATTTGATAACTAAAGCTTTTAAAAGGATGGGGAAAAGATTAACAATATTTTTACTTGCTTGCTTTTTAGGATACTTTTCAAACTTGAAGGGACAAAGGCCAG
Organism: Bacteroidia bacterium; assembly: GCA_025057395.1. Classification (GTDB taxonomy): domain Bacteria; phylum Bacteroidota; class Bacteroidia; order J057; family JANWXU01; genus JANWXU01. Next base: position 22,908 of record JANWXU010000023.1, read on the forward strand.
AATGTAGGCCTACCATAGAAGTATGTCGACCTACTCCTACTGTGCCCGTTTGTTTAACTCCTAAGGTACTTGATGAGGGAACTGTGGGGATTCCCTACAGCAGTAGCTTAAACCTCAATATAGGCTTGCAGGCAATTTCACAAGGACGAACTTTTAATATAACTGCGGTAGAGATTTTAGGAGTTACTAACTTACCCGCGGGCTTAAGTATCGCTTTCTTGAGTGCTAATTCTAACCATGGAAATAATGGTGTGATAAGTAATTTTCCTGCGCGGCTGGCTGCTGCTAATACGCCCTATGCTCTATGCGCTTCCATTACTGGAACTCCTTCGGCGCCTACGCAGCCTACCGATTCTGTTACAATCCAGTTACGTCTAAATCTCTCTATTGGTACGGGAGGACCAAGTATTGGCATACCGGTTCCAGTGAATGTTAATTTTCATGTTCCTATAAAAAATGGAATTATTGTGCCAGTATTCAGAGTAGACGCTGGTGCTGATAGAACAATCACGTGTGGTGCACAAACGCAATTGCAGGCAACAGTTACTCCCCCTCAAACTCAGGGTGTGACTTTTTCTTGGTCCCCTACTACAGGACTTTCTAATCCTAACATAGCGAACCCAGTAGCTAGACCTACCGTCACTACTACTTACGTAGTAACAGCTGCAAGTGAGACTTTAGGCCTTAAAGCATCAGATACAGTGGTAGTATTTGTTAATAAAGCCAATTTTAATCTAAATTTTACGGCGAATCCTACAGTGATTACTGAAGCTCCATATACTACTACTTTTACGATTGCTAATTTTAGTAGAGGCTTGCAATATACTCTGTTCCCAGGCGATGGAAATAGTATTCCGCTGTTTACTAATACCTTTGCATATACCTACTCTGATACGGGCGTATATTCCCCTATGCTAGTAGCTAGAAATTTGATAGGGTGTACTGATACTTTACTTCGTAGAGACTACATTCGTGTAGAATCTCCACTTCTTGTTTTTGTGAATCCTAGCAGTACCACAATTACGTGTGGTTCAATTACACGAGCCACAGCTACAACTAATAAAACAGGTAATATTGAGTGGAGTTGGGAACCTACTACAGGAGTAAGTAATCCTAATATTGCTAACCCTTCACTATCTCCAACCCAAACTACTATTTATACAATAACAGCTCGTTTGGATAATCAAAAGGCTTCCACTACTATGAAGGTAGTAGTAGAGGGAGCAAACTTTAATGTAAATTTTACTGCTAATCCCACTAATCTTACTACACGCCCTTTCACTGTAAATTTTACTAACTCAACCCCTTCTTCCTCAAATTATACCTATACATGGGACTTTGGAGACGGTAATACATCTAATCAAGTAAACCCAAGGCATACTTATCAAAATAACGGTACTTATACAGTTCAGCTGATTGCTACAGATCCCAATACGGGCTGTAAAGATACCTTAACGCGTGTAGGGTATATTGTTTGTGATGATCGCACGAATGCTCCCTTAACTGTAACTGTAACAAATGACACAGCTATAAACTGTGGCGACCGTGTTCAGCTGGAAGCCAAAGCTAATTTACCTAATACTACTTTCCAATGGGCCCCTACTACAGGTTTAAATAATCCTAATATTGCTAACCCCGTAGCTACTCCTCCTGCTACTACTACCTACACTGTTACTGCTCGTAATGGTATCCAATTAGCAAGAGCAGTAGTAGTTGTGACTATAAAGCCAGTTGAAATTACTAATTTGGAGGCTGAGTATTGTACCACTTCTCCAGCTTTTCAGATAACAGCTAGTGTACCAGGGGGTACTTATTCGGGTCCTGTTAATGGATTGACACCGCAAGGACTTTTTACACCTAGCCAAGCAGGACCAGGTAATTATACTATTCGTTATAGTGGTACACGTAATGGCTGTAGTTTCACTACTAGCAAACCTGTGAGAGTAGTTGCTCCCCCAACAGCTACTATAGAAGGGCTTGCTAATCGGTATTGCAATAATTCACCTGATGTTCCGCTCAAGCTTAGCCCCGAGGGAGGACGCTTAAGTGTAGAATATGCTTTTTCTATTCCGGGTGCTCCCCCAATTTCTGGTGGTATTAATGGTACTAGTTTTTCACCCTCTACTCTTGCACCAGGAAACTATAGGGTTCGCTATACGGGTACTTCGGGTATTTGTACTTATAATACTGTGAGCAACCCAGTCCTTGTTGTTGCTGCACCGCAAGTGAGAATTTCAGGTCTTAATTCTACGTATTGCCAGAATGATCCTCCATCCACTATGACGGCAGAGCCTGCAGGCGGTGTATTTTCAGGTAGCGGCGTTAGTGGAAATACTTTTAATCCTGCGGAGGCTACGCTAGGGAAGGTCGATATTATTTATAAGAGAGACCCCACTAATCCCAATGAATGTCCCGCTATAGATACAGTTACAGTAACTGTTTTCCCTACGCCAGACTTTGTTTTTATTTTTACTCGTCCATCGCCGGGTCAAAGTAATGGCTCAATTACTATAAATGCTACAGGAGGCACCCCTCCTTTCCAGTATAAGTTAAATGATGGTAATTTTCAGAATAGTAATGTGTTCAACAATTTACCTGCAGGCACTTATGAGGCTACTGTACGTGATGCAAATGGCTGTACTCACACACGTACGTTAAACCTTACTCCCAACTGTCCGAGCTTCACCATTCGAGCGAGCGGGCCCACTTCTTTTTGCAGTGGTCCTAATAACTTTGTATTGCTAAGCTTGAATCCGCCGCCAGCTCCTGCTAATACTACTTATCAGTGGCAAAGAGATGGCGTAAATCTTCCAGGCCAAAATGCAGCAAGTACGCAAGCTAGGCAAAGTGGTGCTTATCGTTTAATTGTTCGAGTACCCTTTTGTCCTGACACAGCTACTAATGTAATTAATGTTACAGTGCATCCTTTGCCGGTAGTAAGTGCTACAGTAACTGATGCTACTGGGGCCAATAATGCTGACGGACAAATAGTAGCTAGAGCCTCGAATGGGCAAGCGCCCTATCAGTTTCGTTTAGGTACTACAGGCAACTTTCAAAATGATTCTGTTTTTCGAAATCTAAGACCTAATACCTATACAATTACCGCTAGGGACGCAAGAGGATGTACCAGTACGGCTGTTACCTTTACTGTTTCTGTAAAAATTATCTGTCCTAATCCTACCATTACCACTGAAAATGCCCTAGAATTTTGTGCGGGGGGAGAAGCTATTCTGCGAGCAGATATTGGGGAAGGTTTTAGTTATCAATGGTTAAAGGATAATACTCCTATTAATGGTGCTACAAATCAAACTCTTAGGGTTACGGAAACAGGTAACTACAGTGTAATTATAAAAAAGAATGGATGTGAAGATGTAAGGAGTGAGGGGGTAATAGTAAGCGTCTCGCCTGTGCCGGGCTTAACATATACGGTAGAAAATCCATTGGGTAATTTGCAAAATGGAAAAATTGTAGCTAGAGCAGTGGGCGGCACAGAACCGTATGAGTATGCTTTAGGGAATGGTAGTTTTACCCCTAATGGTACTTTTGATAATTTAGGAGCGGGTTCTTATGTCTTAAGGGTAAAAGATAGCAAAGGTTGCCAAGCAGAAACCACTGCCGTTTTAAACAGTACTCCCGTGAACTGTCCTACTAGCGCGCAAATTACTGCCTCAGGACCTCTTGCTTTCTGCCAGGGCGGAAATGTTGAGCTAAGCGCTAATACCGGTACTGATTATATTTATGTTTGGCGCAGAGATGGGCAGCTAATTAGTGAAGCTAGAGGCAGCCGCCTTACAGTTGCCCAAAGTGGAAGTTACAGTTTGTCAATCACGCGTCTAGGATGTGCTGATTCTGCATACGCAGCTCCGGTAAACGTAGCAGTGCATCCATTGCCACAATTAAGCACAACAGTTACAAGTGCTGTAAATGGTAATAATGGTGTTATACAGGCAGCCGCTACAGGTGGAACAGCCCCTTATCAATTCCAACTCAATAATCAAGCTTTTCAGAGTAGTGGAACTTTTAGAGACTTGGCACCGGGTAATTATATTGTAAGAGTACGTGATAGTAAAGGGTGCCAGGCGCAGGCTCAGGTTACTGTGGAGAGTACTACCGTTACAGAGTACACTGTTTGGCCAGGTGATGCAAATAATGACGGCGTAGTGGATGTAACAGACTATTTTATTATTGCTAGTGGCTTCGGCAAAACCGGACCTCCACGTACTGAAAAAGGCTCAGAATGGAGAGGCTACAAAGCAAATATTTTATGGCCTTCTACTACTAATTATAGGGGAACAACGATTAACGACCTTTACCTAGATGCTAATGGCGACGGTGTAATTGACATGCAGGATGTAGATTTAACTAAGCAATATCGCGGTAGAGAAAGGCGCTAAGCTTAGCTATTAGTCTTAAAAGACCCGGCTTGTAGCCGGGTCTTTTTATTAAAAGGGATTTGTTTTTCAATGAAATTGATAGTATGTTTACTTTGAGATAATTTTAAGTTTATCAATTTTTAATTCTAAATTAGAAGAATAAGTGAAGTATTAGAAGGTATTAAAGTTACACAGGGTAAGGGCTTTAATTTCTAGAAAGGGCGGATAACAATTAAATATGATTAAAAAATATATTTTTTTACTTATAATTCTTTTTTTTAGCTTAGGGTGTAAGGAATCTAAAGAGGATGCAACTAAATCCAGGGCTTCTGCATCAAATCCTAATTTTCCAGTAGCTCAGTCCAAACCACAACCTATTTATGATAGGCAAATCAATGATTGGGCTCGCTACTTGGCAGGCTTACCTCCCTTGCCCGGCAGTCAATTAGATAGCATAGACTATCGCATGGAAGCTAAAAAACATCAGGAGTTTTTCGAAAAGGCGTGGGCATGGAAAGAAAAAAAATTATTGCAGCCCCTTGCAGAATGGGCAAAAGTAGAACTAGCTGCAGAGCAACAGCGAGCCAAAACAGTTTTTTATCCTTTTAGTGGTCCCGATTTTATGACTATCCATGCTCTTTATCCTAATGCTGAACGTTATATTTTGATGGGTTTAGAAAATGAAGGTCGTATTCCTCCCTTGGAGCAAATTCGAAGAAGAGAATTAGCTGCAACTTTAGAAAACCTACGAATTTCGTTAAATGATATTCTCAATTATTCCTTTTTCAAGACCAATGACATGCGGGCAGAATTAAATCGTTTTCAAATTCGAGGTACTTTGCCTATACTACTGGCTTTTATTGCGCGAAGAGGAAATACAGTTTTAGAAGTAGAGCATGTTCAGTTAAGTGCTAATGGGGAAATAAAGCTTGGTAATCCTAATGCTAACCAACAACCAGAAGACAGTACTGTAACAGGGGTGCAGATTTTATTTCGAGCCTCAGAAGATGCGCCAGTGCAGAAAATCATTTACTTTTCTGCTAATATTAATAACACTTATATAAAAAAGTTAAAAGGTATGGTGCCCTACATACAAAGCTTAGAGCCTGCTTATACTTATTTAAAGTCGGCTTCATATTTGATGCATGCCGACCATTTTTCCATTATTCGTGATTTGATACTAAAAGTTAGTCGCAGCCTTTTGCAAGATGACTCAGGTATTGCTCTTCGCTTTTTTGATAGGCAAGTGTGGGACCTTACATTTTATGGCACTTATACCGCTCCTATACCCTTATTTGCCGCTCGTTATCAGCCAGAACTTCGTAAAATTTATGCTCAAAAAGAAGGAGTGAAGCCCCTTACCTTTGGAATTGGCTATCAATTCAGAGAAGGAACCTCTAATTTGATGTTAGCAAGGAAAAAAATAGCTCAATAAATATGCTATGGAATTAAGTGCTCAGGCATTATATGCTTTATGTCCTCTGGATGGAAGATATTATGAAAAGGTAAGAGTCTTAAGAGAGTATTTTTCGGAATGGGCTTATTTTCAATACCGTTTGTTGGTAGAGGTAGAGTATTTAATAGCGCTTAGTACGTATAAAGTGCTACCAGCTTTATCTCAAGAGGAGGTAGCTTCTTTGCGTACAATTTATCAAAATTTTGATGTAGCGGGTGCACAAAAAATTAAGGAATATGAAAAAAGCACCAATCACGATGTAAAAGCTATTGAATATTACTTGCGTCAAGTATTGGCTCAGAAGCTGTTAAATACTCAAAAATTGTCAGTCTATCAAGCGTTTGTGCATTTTGGTCTCACTTCGCAGGATATTAATAATACGGCTATTCCTCTGATGCTTCGGCAAGCTCTACATGATTGCTATATACCTGCTCTAGAAAAGCTACTTAGCAAGCTTACTGAAGTGGCAATTGCTTGGCGTAAAGTACCTATGCTAGCTTTTACTCACGGACAGCCAGCTAGCCCTACTACTTTAGGCAAGGAATTTTTGGTTTTTGTAGAACGTCTTCAAAATCAGCTGCATTTGCTTCAGCATTTAGAATATCCAGCTAAGTTTGGGGGGGCAACAGGTAATTTTAATGCTCATTTGTTTGCCTTTCCTAATGTAGATTGGCTAAGTTTTGCAAATTATTTTGTAGAGCAAATTTTAGGTTTACGGCGTAATCAAGTAACTACTCAAATTGATCATTACGATGGGCTAGCCGCTATTTTTGATAATCTTCGTAGAATTAACATAATATTATTAGATTTTTGTCAAGACTGCTGGCTATATATTAGTAAAAATTATTTCAAACTTAAGATAGTAGAAAGTGAGGTGGGCTCTTCCACTATGCCCCACAAAGTAAACCCTATTGATTTTGAAAATGCGGAAGGTAATTTGGGGATTGCCAATGCCTTGCTAGAGCATATGAGCCGGAAATTGCCCGTTTCGCGCTTGCAACGTGACCTTTCAGATTCTACGGTGCTTAGAAATATCGGTTTACCTGTGGGCTACAGTTACTTAGCTATCCTTTCTATTGTTGCGGGTCTAAGCAAATTAGAAGTGAACTTACCAATTTTACAACAAGAATTAGAACAACAGTGGGTAGTTCTTGCAGAGGCTATTCAAACCGTACTTCGTAAGTATGGAGATAACCAAGCCTATGAAAAACTTAAGGCTTTAACGCGAGGAGTAGATTCAGTTTCAAAAGAATTATTCAGTAAATTTATAGAGGAACTTGCTGTCCCTAAAGAGGAGAAAGATAGGCTTTTAGCACTTACTCCTGATACTTATTTGGGGTATGCGCCCGAATTAGAACACTAATTAATAATACACCCATCCTTTAAAGTGATAATTTTATCAGCTTGAGCAGCAAAATGATTATCGTGAGTTACTATTAAAAAGGTTTGTCCTTGTTTTTGGTTGAGTTCTCGAAAAATTTGATACACTAAAGTGGCATTCTTTGAATCGAGGTTACCAGTGGGTTCGTCTCCCATGATAATTTTAGGTTTATTAATAAGTGCTCGTGCAATGGCTACACGCTGTTGCTGTCCGCCTGATAATTGATTAGCTTTTTTATAAGCAATACCGGATAAATTTAGCATTTCCAAGATATTGAGCGCCTCTTTTTCAATTTCTTGCTTAAGAGAATGATTGAGCTTAAGAGCCGGTAACATAACATTTTCTAAAACTGTAAATTCTGGAAGTAAATAATGAAATTGAAATACGAAGCCAATATGTTCATTTCTTAGCTGGGCAAGGTCTCGAGCTGATTTATTTTTTAGTAATTCTCCTGCAAAATAAATTTCTCCGGTATAGTCGGTATCCATAGTGCTTAGTACATATAACAAAGTGGATTTACCACTTCCTGAAGGACCTACAATGGCAATAAATTCACCCTCGTGAATCTCAAGCGTAATATCTTTTAACGCTTGAAATTCTACAGGTTTGTGGTAAAATTTATTAAGGTGAAAGGTTTGAAGAATGGGTAAGGGCATAGCTACTTGGATCTTAAAATTTCAATAGGGTCAATTTTTGCTGCTTTGCGTGCGGGCAGGTATCCGGCTATAGCTGTTACAAGCAGGGCAAATAAAAAGGCAAACGCAAAAAGTTCGGGTGAGGTATTAAATTTTAAGTATTCCACAGAGATAAATCCCTGTACATTCATGCGAATAGAACCTACTATCTTTTGAAGTAAAAAGCCCAAGCCTAAACCTCCTATTCCTCCAACTGTGCCAATGATAAGCGATTCAGCAAGAAAAATTTTTGTAATCTCTTGACTTGTAAAACCGATAGCTTTAAGAATAGCAATATCTGAAAATTTTTCATAGATAATCATCATCAAAATATTAAAAATTCCAAATCCTGATACAATTAATATTGTTGTAATTACTAAGTAGGTTACCATATTTTGAATTCGAAATATGCCAAAAATATTAGCATTGGCTTCTTTCCAATCCAGAGCTTTATAGCCCCACTTCTTTTGTAACTCAGAGGCTACCTGAGAAGATTGTTCGATATTTTTTAACTTGAGATTGATATCTGTAATAAAGCTATGATCTACTCCTAGCAGTATTTGGGCATTTCGAATGTTTACATAAGCTCTAGATTTATCTTGCTCCACGATTCCTGTTTTATTGATAGCTACTACTTTCATTTGTAGGCTAATACCTGAGGGTGTAATTACCATGATATTATCATTGAGTTGTACACCTAACAGCTGCGCAAGACCAGCGCCAATAATAATTCCATTGGGTATTGTTTGGAGTTGTTGAATAGAACCCGCTATGTTATTTTTTTCTACATTGAAAAGCATATTTTCTTTTTCTATATGTACGCCCACTATTCTACCGCTAACCTGTGCTGTGCCCGATTTAAAGATAGCTTGCGTACTAAGGCTAGGAGAGACACCCTCTATGCGCTTATCCTTTTCTAATAGGCGTACAATTTCGGAGGCAGCACGAATCTTGTTTATTTCATCTTTAGGCTTAGGATTATTAATTACTATCCAATGATTTTGGTAGTCGGAAGCTTGAGATAAGATGCTGGACCGCGAAGCTGAAGTTTCTTGATAAATTCGAATGTTAGCACTGGTATTGATGGTTTGCTCAATAAATAGTTGCTGGAAGCCCGTCATAAGACCCCCTTGAAAAAGAAAGATAGCAATTCCAAAGGATACTCCTAGGGTAGCCACTAGCGTTTGCCGCTTTTTAGAAAATAAATGTCGCAGGGCAATAGAAAGAATAAGATTAGAGGTTTTCATGGTTTTATAATTTCTGTTTTTTCGTCTATTCCCCCAAGGATTTCTACGTATTCCAAATCTTCTATTCCTTTAATAATTTTTATGGTATCTTGTTTTTCTTTACGTATCACGTTTTCGTTATTGAATAGGAAACTTTTGGGTATTACTAGTGCATTTTTTCTCTCTGAAATAATAATATTGGCTTCAAGACTTAAGCCTGCATAAAATTCGAAATCTTGAGTGTGAATTGTTGCAATGATTTTGCAAGTTTTGTTAGTAGGATTAATTCGCGGATAAATTTTCTGAACTTGCCCTTCAAAGAATTTGCCGCGGTAAGCGCTAATCTCGTAAATTACCTTTTGTCCAGGTTTAACAAAGCTAATATCTTTTTCATCGATGTATAATTCAGTCTCAAAGTCTTGAGCATTGCCAATGACTAGTAAGGCTGTATTTGTCGTTACAAGTTCGCCTTCTTGAGCCATTAAATCGTAAACTTTTCCATCAATTGATGAAAGTATGGTAAATTCATTAAGATTGCTTTGTTGAGATTCTAGTAAAAGTTTCGCATTCTGATACTCGGTTTGTACCTGATTTTCTATCTGACGTAGATTATGTAAACTTTTCTGATAGTTGCGTTTAGCAATTTCAAATTGGGTTTTTGCTTGCTCATATTGTTGTGTAGTAACTACCTTTTGGCTCCAGAGGGTTCTGTAACGCTCAAAATTGATGGAATCTAATTCATAGCGAATTTTGGCTGATTCTTTTTCCTGACGAGCAGCATTGACTAAAGGAGATTGCTCTGAAAGGTTTTTTTGTGCTAAAAGGAATTGATTTCTAGCTATTTCTAAATTTTTTTCATTGGTTTCGCTGCGAATAACCACTAAAGGTTGCCCTGATTTTACTATTTGTCCTACTTCTACGAGTATTTTGCTTACATACCCCGATATTTTAGGGACTACGTTATAAATATGTTTAGGATTTATTTTTCCGGAGGCAAAAACTGCGAAAACAATATCCTTTCGAAAAGGATGGATACTTTGCTCATTTTTACTATTACAGCTGTTATTACCAATAGCTAGCAGTAGTAAGGTTAAAATCAAACTTATTTTTTGAATATCCACGATATTACTTTTGATTAAATTTTTTTGAGCAATTGCTCAACCTAAAATTATTATTTTTCGCATAACAAAGCATTCGAAAAAATAAAAGCAAGTGAAAAGTAAAAAAATAAATTAAAAAGTATTGACAAAACTTTAATCTTATTCTATACTTTAACTACAAATTAATTTTATCACGTTCACGATAAAAAATATATCTCCAATGGAAGCAATTATACCACATAATTATACTCTTTTATACGAAGATATTTTTTTGTTAAAAACCCTCGAATCTATGCAATTAAGTTATGATGTCCAAGAGTCGATGGGCAGGGTCACGATTATTGTGAAGGCCGTGGACGATTTGGGGCAGGCTCAGAATTTGGAATTTATTCAAGTTGATGAAGTAGACGGGCAATCTAAGGAGGATGAAACTTATTTTGTGGTATATCATCAGTCTGTATCTCTTTTTAATAATTTTTTAGCTAAGTTAAGAAAGAAGTATGATGAGCTGCACTCTAAGGGGCTAATCCATTTATTTGCAGACGACCCCGAAGTGATGCGTCGTGAAGAAGTAATTAGTTATAGAAAGAAGCAAGCGAAGCGGCAAATAAAGAATTTAAAACGCCGAAAAAAGAAATTAAATGAAAAACAAGAAAGTCTCTTGAAGAAAAAAAAAGAGCTATATGTACAACGGAGTATACTAGTTGACGAAGCAGAAAAACTAGAACAAGAAATAGACTCTAAGACAAAGCAGGCATTGCAAGAGAAGCAAAAAGAATTTGAGCAGCAAATAGCAATGTTCAATCAAAAGGAAGAAGAAATAACCAACTTAATTGAACAAAAGGTAAATGAAAGTTTACCTAGTGCATTGGAATCTAGCTCCACAATAAGGAGAATAGAGCAAAAGAAGAAGCTTATTGCAGAGCAAATGAAAGTTTTAGAAGAATATTTTTCCAAAAGGCTCAAAATTTTGGAAGATGAATTAGAAATGCTTATTAACGAACGTGAACTCCTTGAAGTGAAGGAGGAAAGTATCAACTCTCAGGAGCAAATTTTAAGTGATGAAATGTCACGAAAAATAAATCTAGGGCGTCAAGAACTAGAAAAATGTATAGACGAACAGCTAGCTGAAGACGAAGAAAGTTTGAAGCAGATGGAGCATAGAACTAATGAAATAAAAGAAAAAATTAGGTTTATGCAAGATGAAATGCGAATAGGGGTAGACTATAAGGTTCGGCAAGAATTTAAGATCCTTAATATTCGAGAAAGAGAATTAGACCGTGAAAGTAAATGCCTTAAAGAGTTGGAGGAAAAAATTAACCAAGAGCTGCAAAAAAATCCTGAAATTAAGCAGCAATTAATAATTGAGTTAGCTAAGGAAAATAGTAAAAACAATAATAATAAAAAACAGAAGTAATCCTTAATTTTTTATTACCAAAAGTTTATTCTTATTAACATAAACTAAAAAACTACTATAACAGATGGCTAATACTACCCTAGCAAACAATCCACAGAACAGCAAACTATCAAAACAAGTTATCGGCATTTATCAGGATGCTATTCTGAAGGCTTTAGCTTACCATAATATTGAATGCGAGGTTCGTGAATCCTTGCAAGAATCCAAAATTATTGCAAAGGTAGAAAGTTTACAAAATACTAAAATAACTATAGAGTTCATTTTTGAGCGAGGGCAATATGTTTTTTATGCACCTTCTGATATTCTGGATATATTTGTTCATGTATCGCATTTTAGTAGGGGAGGATACAAATTCCCTTCTACGCTTTCCGATCTTTTATCACTGATTTCGTGTACATATGATGAAATTTGTAATGTTCCTGCTGTTTTTTATAAACAAAGTTGGAAGGAAAGAGTATTAAATAGAAAGTTTAAGCATATTAGAGAGCAGGAGGAGGAATTATACGAGCTAGAAACAGAAAAAATAGAGTTACAAAAGCAATTAAACAAGGAATCTGGGCTTTATGAGCGAATATTGCAAAAAGTAAAGTCCAAGGAGAAGGTATTATTGCGAAAGATTCGAAATATTCAAAAACAAAGAGAACAAATGGATCAGGAAGTTATCGGAAGGGTAGGGCAAGCTCTATTAATAAAGGAACGCGAGGTTTCGGTTTTTGAAGCGGCACAGGAATATAGAAAACAAAATTTTTCTCGAGAAGTAAAAGAAAAACTTGATCAGCAAATAGAATCAGTAATAGCCCTAGGTAAAAAGGAGATTGAAGAGAAAGGGCAGTTAGTGGAGCAAAAAAAGAAAGAATACGAGGAAAAATTAGCGCAGAAAGAAGAAGTAGTAAAGCAAGAGCAGTTAACTGTGGAAGTCAAGGAAAATTTACTTGCTTCTAGAGAGGCAGCAATTGGGAATAGAGAGAAATTCATGAGTGAGGAAGTTGCTCAAAGGATTGCACATGAGTATATTGAAAAATTAACTTCTAGAAAACGTGCTATAGAATTACGTAAACAAACTTTGCTGATAAAGGAGAGAGTAATAGAGCAGGAATTTCAAGCAGTAAAAAGTGAGTATGAATGCTTTGAAAGAGAGGTTCTTGCTCAAATTTCACCCAGGTTGAATAAAATCATTCAAAAACAAAAGAGGCTAGAAAAATGGAGGCAACATTTAGAGGAGCGCAAGAAGATAATTGATGAAATTAAACGAAGAAGGCTACAAAAAGGCTATAAAAAGGATAAACTTTAGAGTTTATCCTTATAGCCTAGACTATATTTTTGATAGAACTAATCGGCAATATTAATAATATCGTACTTGCTCCCTAAGATTCTCTAAGATCGTAGATTAGAATATATAATAGCTTTGATAATTCGAGAAAGACTTTTAATCTTAGTGACGCCCAAGATAGTGATTGCGTATAGCATGAAGGACAATCTTTGAATGAGGACTCCCAATCAAAATAAACACCTGCAGGAGGGATATAGAGTCTGAAATTAAACTTAAAAATAAGTACTAGATAACTAAATAACTAACTCTAGTTCATCATAAGCTAATTCGATATTTGGAGGGAGTTTACGGTTTTCTTCTTCGTGCTTTCCAAGTAGGTGGGAGATATGGGTAAGGTAAGCTTTTTTAGGTTTTAGAAGTTGAATAATTTCTATAGCCTCAGAGACAGTAAAGTGAGAAATATGCTTTTCATGGCGCAGGGCATTAAGTACTAAGATATCCAAATTTTGCAAAAGTTCCATGGAGGAAGGAGGAATATAATTAGCGTCTGTTACGTAGGCAAAGTTATGGATACGGAAGCCTAATACAGGCATTTTATGATGGAGTACAGGAACAGGTGTAATGAGGAGATCTCTTAAATAAAAAGGACGATGATCAATTATGTGTATTTCAAGTTGAGGAATACCTGGATATTTATTATCCTCGAAAATATAAGAAAATTCTTGCTCTATGCCACTTAAAGTGAGGGCATCAGCATAAATAGGCATAGCTTGAGCTTGTCGAAAATTAAAAGCCCGAACATCGTCTAACCCTGCTGTATGGTCTTTGTGTTTATGTGTAAAAAGGACGGCATCTAGCCTTTTAACTTTTGCTCGCAGCATCTGTTGCCGAAAGTCTGGGCCAGTATCAATTACAAAAGTTAGATTATTATCTTCTACAAGGATAGAACTCCTTAGCCTTTTGTCTTTAGAGTCTGTTGAGGTGCAAACAGCACAATTACAAGCGATAACAGGTATGCCCTGAGAAGTACCAGTGCCTAAGAAAATGACTTTCAAGACTTTATTATTTTTTATGTTTGAGGAGGTTCTTGTTGCAAATTTAATTGAGCTTTGAGGTCATTAATTTTTCTTATTTCTTTTACGAGTTTTTTTTGTTCCTCGGTAAGAGCTTCCCAGTTCAAATTAATGTTATTAATTACATCAATTAGTACATTTACTCTTCCTTCTAGTGTATAAAATTTATTCACCATCACTAAGTTTTGTTTTTCCAGAACACAATAGCCTCCCTTAAAATTTCCTTTTTCGTATCTTACTCTAAATCCAAGTTGCTCTAGTAGTTCTTCTAAACGTTCCTGTACGCGTTTAGTTACTTTCATAAGTGAATAAAACAGAAGGTATTTGAAGGTATTTAACGCCTAAACATCGCAAAGTTAAGCGAAACCACCTAGCTCTTTTTGTTAGTTAAGAACAGATGTTGAATTGAGCAAGAGCTTTTGTGTAAAAATATTTTTGCACAAATCCTTAATGCTGAACTAAGTAGAATTTGTGAAAAGATAAAAACTAAGACTTACAAAATTTCTAACGCTGCTTTTGCCGCCGCATGTTTAGGATTAAGCTCTAAAGTTTTTTTCCATGCATTTTGAGCTTCTATTTTTTTCCCCGCCTCTTTGTACATAACTCCTAAATTATACCAATAATCCGGAAGGGTAGGATTATTTTGAATAGCTTTTTGCAAATATGAAATGCTTTTATCATACTGCTTGTATATAGCACCATGAATCATTCCTAAGTTAAAAAGAGCAAAGTGGTTTTGAGGCGAAAATAATAATACGTTTTCAAAAGCTGCTTGTGCTTGCACTGGATTTTGTTGTTGTAAAGCTTTTTGACCTTTTTGAGTATAAATAAAAGTCATTTGCTCTGCTACCTGTTTAGCTAGGGGCTTGAGGGGCTCATATTGATAGGCTTTAGCCCAATAATGAGTAGCTGTTGTTGTATCTTTTTGTAGCCAATAAATTCTTCCTAGCCATAAGTAGGCATCAGCATAAGTAGGATGTACCTGTATAGCTCTTTCAAAAAGAGGCTTAGCTAATTGTAGCGTATCAATTTGGGGTTTATCTTCTCCTCTCTTAATAGCAAGATTTACTAAGGTTTCTCCAGCAGCATAAAGTATTCGAGCACTTTTAGGTGCAGCATCAATATCTGCTAAAAAAAGGGAAGTATTATTTTTCCAAACTGGATTTCGCTTTATAGTTTGGGTAGCTAGTGGAATGCAAAAGACGGCACAAATACTAATTACCACAAAACGGAAATATTTTTCAGATTTTGAGAATAGTTTTTGTGCAAAGTTTACTAGGGCTGTAGCTAATAATAGAGAGCTTCCTAATGAAGCATGATATAGAAAGCGCTCCGCCATGAAGGCTCCGCCAATATTCACCGCTAAACCCGAAACAATAAAAATAGAAAAGAAATAGTATAGAATGCTGTATCCTATGATATTTTGCCTATTAAGATTTTTTATGCCTAACAGTAAAAATCCCCCATTAATGAGTAGTGCAGCTATTACTTGAGATTCTAGAAAAGTATGGTAACCAATTTGGTTATAGCCATAATCCCAAGAGAGGGGAAAAGGAAAAAGGAATAGCTTAAGGTATTGGCTTAATATATACACTATCGTAGCATATCTTTCGGTAAAAGAAGCATATAAGAAAGCATTATTCATTACATCAGTGCTATTTTTAAGGCTAAAGCCCGTAACGCCCACGCGGACGAATATATAAAAACCAACAACTATAGCATAGGGCAAAGTAGCACTTAAAAGTTTTTTTTGAGGAGTTTGGCTCAGGCAATAAAGAGTAAGGGGTAAAATTCCTAAAAGCATTAAGCCATTTTCTTTTGCAAGGAGAGCTAAAGAAAAAGAAATTAAACTTAAAAATAGCCATAGAGTAGAGCGCAAGGGCTGCTCTTGTTTTTTGAGTGCAAAAATGAGAGTTAGAGTAATAAGCAAGAAAGAAAGAATTTCATCTCTTCCTTTTATATTAGCAACAGCTTCAACATGAGTAGGATGCACTATAAAAATAAGGGTAGCTATTAAAGCTGGCCAGAAACTTGTAACATATCGGTAGAGCCAATACCACAGAACAAAGGCTGTCGTACAATAAAGCAATACGTTGATAAAATGGCTAATTTGAGGTATGTCTCCCCACAATGAGTGTTCTATAGCAAAAGTAATAATTGAAAGAGGACGATAGCGACCGCCAGGTAAGTATTCGTATTGAACATTATGTTGTTGGGTATAATAGCTATAGTAGCCATGAAAGCTATCTTTTGTAAGTAAAGCTCCTATCCCCTTTATTCCTTTTTGGGTATGAATATTCTCGCCTATTACTACTCCATCATCAAGTGCATAATCATAACTTACTGTTTGAATGTACAGTAAGAAAGCTGCTAAAACCACAAGGATAGTGCCCCATTGAAATAACCTTTTATCCCAGTTACTGTTTAGTAAAGATCCTAGGGGTAATGCTTTGTTTGAAGCTGTGGTATTACTGTTAGTAGTATAGCGAGCAATTTTTGCTTTTGCCATCACATAGAGGCAATGAATTTTTGAGCTATCCAGCTGATAGCAAATTTAAATAAAAATCTTAGTGGCAAATTAAAAAGTTAAAGTTGAAGTTGGGTAACTTGAAAAATTGGGTTTAGTTAGCCCTAAATTTAGGATGTCCTAAAATTTTTGGGTAACACTGCTGTTCCTACAAAGTGAAAAATTATTATTTTGCACTGAAATAAGAGTAGCCAGGCTAGTAAAGCCCTTGAGCAAAAACAGTAAGACTTAAGAACTTGAATGTGTTTTTATGGATATTTCTACTTTAAACATAGCTGCTGACCTACAAAATTCTATACCCTTATTGTTGCTTTTGTTAGGAGGCTTAGTGCTAATGTTAATAGAGGCTTTTGGAGGCAGAAAAAGCTTGCCCCTATTAACGGCATTAACCTTAGTGGTATCTATAGTAAGTGCTCTTATTCCCCTAGGTGCGGGAAATACTGAATACAAGTTAGGCTATAGTAATAGTATTGCCTTTGGGGGAGTTGCTTCCTTGTTTCATATTTTTTTATGTGCTTCTGCTTTATTTGCTTTATTTTTTATAGATGATTATCTCCAGCGAAATGATAGGGTTAGGCAAGGAGATATTTATCCTCTTCTGCTCTTTTCTACGATTGGCATGGTTATGTTAGCCAATGGTAATGACCTGATTGTACTTTTTATTGGCTTGGAGATAATGTCTATTTGCTTATATATTATGGCG
Source organism: Bacteroidia bacterium (assembly GCA_025057395.1). Taxonomy (GTDB): domain Bacteria; phylum Bacteroidota; class Bacteroidia; order J057; family JANWXU01; genus JANWXU01. The sequence continues at coordinate 40,108 of JANWXU010000023.1, forward strand.
GGTATGTTTCCTAAAAGCCTACAATCGAATGAAGCGGGCTTGAAATATTTTTTACTTGGTTCATTTGCAAGTGCTTTTCTCCTATATGGCATATCTCTTATCTATGGTATTTCTGGCTTAAATTCCACTTTGGGCCCTACGACGCAACTGGATAAACTGAGTCAAATTTTACCTCAGCTTTCTCTAAGCCCTATGCTTTATACTGCTATGGGGCTCATTTTGATAGGTTTTTTATTCAAGGTGGCAGCCTTCCCTTTTCATAATTGGACGCCTGATGTTTATACAGGTGCTCCTACTCCTTTAGCAGGCTTTATGGCAACAGGCGGTAAAATGGCTGCTTTTATTGCCTTTAGCTTTTTTATGATGAAAATTGTTCCCTCAAGTGATTCTAAAATAACTACTCTTCTAGTACTCTTTTCTGTTATCTCTATGTATTACGGTAACATTACTGCCCTTATGCAAAATAATATTAAAAGAGTTCTTGCTTACTCGAGTATTGCGCATACGGGTTATATGTTACTAGGGCTTTGTTCTGGCATGCTGGGGTATAAGGCTGTGATATTCTACATGCTAGTTTATACTTTTATGTCAATAGGGGCTTTTGGAATAGTGGCTATGGTAGAAAATAAACCTGAAGATGCTGATTTAAGTAATTGGAAAGGGTTAGGTATGCAAAAGCCCTGGCTAGGCATTGCAATGAGTACATTCTTATTTTCTTTAGCCGGTATGCCTCCGCTGGCAGGCTTTATGGGCAAGTATTTCATTTTTGCCTCTGCCGTTAAGCAAGAATTATATGTAGCTTCTGTGTTAGGAATACTATCTTCTGTAATAGGTGCTTACTACTACTTAAGAATTCTAGTGTACATGTATTTTTATAAGCCTGATTCTCAAACAATTACTTATGAACCCAAAATTGTTCCTATGCTTGGAGCAATTGTTTTAGTAGTTGTTATTTTGTTAATCGGTATTTTCCCTTCTCAGATTACGATGTTTCTAGATGGGTTATATACAAAAGCAGGATTTATGAGTAGTGTAACCCCTTAAATTTGAGAAATTGAATTCATAGACATACAAAAGCAAAAAAATATGCACCAAGAGGTATTAGAGTACATTCAAAAAAACCGCGATCGCTTTCTAGAGGAGCTTTTATGTTGGTTGCGAATCCCAAGCATTAGCACGGATAGACAATACAGAGAAGAAGTATTAAATTCCGCCCGCTATCTTAAAGAACAACTTGCAGCAATAGGCATTGAAAATATACAACTTATTCCTTCTGAAGGCTTTCCTGTAGTATATGGTGAAAAAATTATTAATCCAGCTTTGCCTACAGTGTTAATATATGGCCACTATGACGTGCAGCCCCCCGACCCTCTAGAACTTTGGAATTCTCCCCCCTTTGAGCCTGTTATAAAAGATGAAAAAATCTATGCTCGCGGCGCCTGTGACGATAAAGGGCAAGTGTACATGCATATCAAAGCTGTAGAAACTTTATTAAAGCTAAATAAATTACCATGCAATGTTAAATTTTTTATTGAGGGGGAAGAAGAAATAGGAAGTGCTAGTTTGCCAGGAGTATTGGCTGCGCACAAAGACCTTTTGCAGTGTGATACTATTTTGATTTCCGATACTTCCATGGTTAGCTTAGAACAGCCCTCTATCACTACTAGTCTTCGTGGACTTGCTTACGTGGAAGTAGAAGTTACAGGACCCAATCGAGACTTACATTCAGGGGTTTATGGAGGCGCCATTGATAATCCTATCTTTAGGCTTTGTAAGATGATTGCGAGCCTCAAAGACGAAAATGAGCGTATAACCATTCCTGGTTTTTATGATGATGTAAAAGAGCTTACTTTACTAGAGCGCCGAATGTTAGCAGAAGTACCCTTTGATTATGCTAACTATCTTTTAGAACTAGATATACGAGCTACGCGAGGAGAAAGTGGTTATACTGCCTTAGAGCAGCTTACTATTCGACCCACTCTAGAGGTGAATGGTATATGGGGGGGATATACGGGGGAAGGATCTAAAACTGTTATTCCCTCTAAGGCATATGCTAAAATTTCTATGCGTTTAGTTCCCTATCAAGATTCTGAAAAAATTACTGCACTTTTTAAAAAACACTTCGAATCGCTTGCTCCTCCCTCTGTTAAAGTTGAGGTTAGGCCCCATCATGGTGGTAATCCTTATATTTCAGATATTAATTCTGTAAGTTATAGAGCTGCGGCTGCTGCTATTAAACAGTCTTTTGGTAAAGAACCTATTGCTTCTCGTGAAGGAGGGTCTATTCCCATCCTTGCAGAATTTGATAAGGTGCTCAAAAAGCCAATTGTGTTATTAGGCTTCGGATTAGATACTGATGCTATTCATAGCCCCAATGAGCATTATGGGGTTAAGAATTACTTTAAGGGAATAGAAACTATTTGTCTATTTTACTATCATTTTGCTATTCTTTCTAGAAACTAAGTTTCATCCATGAAGCTATTTACCGAGTTCTATTAGTATGCTTAAGCAAAAGTTCTACTATGGAGTTTATGGCTTAAAAAGTCTACTTGTGCTACTCTTGATTATTACCGATACTGCGTGTTCCCCCCCACCAAAAAGAGAGGATGGAAATTATAATACCGCAACCGAAGAACTAGCAAATCTGCCTACTTTAGACTTAGAAAGTTATGAAGCAGATTCTGTTATATTGAAAAAAGAGGTGGCTGACTCTTTGTTTCACAAAGGTAAGCGTCTAGTTCAAATAAGTAGTTCTACTTTGCTACAAACGCTTTTACAAGCTATTGAAAAACAGAAAGTAGCAGGCGCTATTCAGTATTGTAATGTGCGTGCGATACCACTAATTGACTCGCTATCTCGAGCTCATAAAGCAGTATTTAAAAGAGCGGCTTTACTAGTAAGAAATCCCAAAGATGCTCCTGACGCTCAAGAAAAAGAAGTTCTACAAACGTATTTATATCAAGCACAAAAAGTGCGGATACTAAGGCCTATACTGAAAAAGCGAGAGAAAGATACAATTGCTTACTATCATCCTATTCTTATAACAATGCCCCAGTGTTTATCCTGCCATGGTAGAGTAGGTGAAAATATTAATGTGGAAGATTACCAGTTAATCAAGTCTCTTTATCCTAACGATAGAGCTATTGGTTATAATAAAGGAGACTTAAGAGGAATTTGGAGCATTAAGTTTTATAACTAAATTAAACTATTCATCCTCCCACCAACACAAATGCCCCCCAATAGTACGGATGCGCATAGCTGCCCTTGCGTAACTCCTCCTTCGCCATCTGTAATGCTCTATGTTTGCTCACACCATGTAATAAATGCTCATAAAATATTTGCATCAACTTATTGGTTGCCTCATCCGGCACTTTCCATTGCGATACCACCACCGCACGAGCGCCACTATAAAGCAAACC
>JANWXU010000240.1:0-291 GCA_025057395.1 Bacteroidia bacterium
TGGCCGGATTTTGCATAGAGGATGAATATCCGTTTGGACCGCTCCAGTTCCACGAAACATTTTGAATGTTACCAACAGATAAAGAGATAACTCCTCCGGAACATACGTTCGAAGGAGCAGTTGCAACAGGCTTGGGCAAGGGGGCAAAAGGAGTGTTACTTTCTTGTAAAACAAGTCCTGTAAGAGTAATGCCTTGTGCTCCGGCCGCGGCACCGTGATTAGAGTTTGTATTAGAATCAAACCCTGGCTGACCTCCCTGAAGATTAACAGATACGTTTGCAGGCAAAGGGT
>JANWXU010000240.1:301-553 GCA_025057395.1 Bacteroidia bacterium
CACCACCTCCCCCTCCTCCGGGACCATGCCCTGAATTGTCCCCTCCCTTCCCTCCGTGTACGTCAATAGTTAAATTACCAGTTATATTATTGGTGTGCAGCAACACAGTTCCTCCTGCACCACCTCCTCCTGAGCCATCACCTGAAGTAAAAACCGCATCGTTGGCAAAAGCTTTAATACTCCCACCGCTTGCTTGTATAACGTTACTTTTGATAATGATAATCCCGCCTCCATTGGTACCAGGGGTTGCTA
>JANWXU010000241.1 GCA_025057395.1 Bacteroidia bacterium
TAATCGGACCGTAGCGGAATTGAAATTTATAAATATATATTAAACCTAAGTGGTATAAATAGTTTTAATCGGACCGTAGCGGAATTGAAATCAGATGTGCATAACTTGCCGCTAACCAAGCTTGCCTGTTTTAATCGGACCGTAGCGGAATTGAAATGAGGGTGATGAATACATCAATCCCTTGCGAGAACAAGTTTTAATCGGACCGTAGCGGAATTGAAATGGATTAAATATCTTTTACACAAAATTCTTCAAAGAAAGGTTTTAATCGGACCGTAGCGGAATTGAAATACGATATTAAAGATCTGGGATTGGGCGAGGTAATAGGTTTTAATCGGACCGTAGCGGAATTGAAATTTATTAAGGGTTTTAACGGTTGTAAAATTGTTATAAGTTTTAATCGGACCGTAGCGGAATTGAAATAGCTTTCTACCCCGTTGCTTCGCAGCCGCCAACGCTGGTTTTAATCGGACCGTAGCGGAATTGAAATAACTTAACTACAAGTAAGTTCGTGTTTAGGAGTTCTCGTTTTAATCGGACCGTAGCGGAATT
>JANWXU010000242.1 GCA_025057395.1 Bacteroidia bacterium
AATGCTGGCTCTCAAGGGGAGTATGCCGGACTTCTTGCCATTCGCTCTTATCACATAAGCAGAGGTGAAGCTCATAGAAATATTTGTTTGATTCCCATTTCTGCACACGGAACAAATCCTGCAAGTGCTGTTATGGCAGGGTTTAAAGTAGTAGTTGTGAACTGCGATGCTTATGGAAACATAGATATAGAAGACCTAAAGAAAAAAGCAGAAAAATATAAAAATGAATTAGCCGCTTTAATGGTTACCTATCCTTCTACTCATGGAGTATTTGAAGAGGCTATTCAAGAGATCTGTGAAATTGCCCACGAGAATGGCGGTTTGGTTTATATGGATGGAGCCAATTTAAATGCACAGGTTGGACTATGTAAGCCAGCTGAAATTGGAGCAGATGTCTGTCATTTGAATTTACACAAAACGTTTTGTATTCCACATGGTGGTGGTGGCCCTGGTGTAGGACCAATAGGAGTCAATGAAAAATTAAAAAACTTTTTGCCCGGTCATTCTATTGTAAATAATGGCTCCAACAACCAAACAATGGCAGTA
>JANWXU010000243.1 GCA_025057395.1 Bacteroidia bacterium
CGGACCGTAGCGGAATTGAACCACTACTACGACCGCTATCTGGACAATACGCTTATCTGTTTTAATCGGACCGTAGCGGAATTGAAACCCCCTCAGTGACAGTATCCACATATAGGCGGTAGAAGTTTTAATCGGACCGTAGCGGAATTGAAACTGCTTCAATTTCCTTAAAAGTTTCCATATACTTAAAGTTTTAATCGGACCGTAGCGGAATTGAAACACTAGAAATATGTCTGTCGGTTCCTCCTGGCACCAACGTTTTAATCGGACCGTAGCGGAATTGAAACGATCTTCTGTGGCGAGATCTGCTTTTTGCTTTTAGGTTTTAATCGGACCGTAGCGGAATTGAAACCAGAAGATCTGCTTTGCTTTTATGTTGCTTGTCAACAGTTTTAATCGGACCGTAGCGGAATTGAAACGGTTCTTACCCATTGTCAACATTGTACTCACCACCGTGTTTTAATCGGACCGTAGCGGAATTGAAACACTACTACGACCGCTATCTGGACAATACGCTTATCTGTTTTAATCGGACCGTAGC
>JANWXU010000244.1 GCA_025057395.1 Bacteroidia bacterium
TCTATTGTGGTGGTGTAGGTCGTGGTCGCCGTATTGCCGCAAGCATCCGTCGCCGTCACCGTGATGGTCGCCGTGCAACCACTCACACTCGTGCTCGCCGTCTTCGTCGGCGTGCCGCACGCATCCGTCGCCGTCGTCGCCGCTATCGCCGCACCCTCAGCAGCAGCCACCGTCGGGTAGCACGATGCGATCGTGCCCGCTGTCACCGTCGGAGGCGTGTTGTCTATCGTCGTCGTGTAGGTGGTGCTTGCCGCATTGCCGCACGCATCCGTCGCCGTCACCGTAATCGTCGCCGTGCAACCGCTCACACTCGTGCTCGCCGTCTTCGTCGGTGTGCTGCACGCATCGGTGGCCGCCGTGGCCGCTATCGCTGCCGATTCAGCTGCCGATACCGTCGAGTAGCACGGCGCTATCGTACCTGCCGTCACCGTCGGCGGTGTGTTGTCTATTGTGGTGGTGTAGGTCGTGGTCGCCGTATTGCCGCAAGCATCCGTCGCCGTCACCGTGATGGTCGCCGTGCA
>JANWXU010000024.1:0-2402 GCA_025057395.1 Bacteroidia bacterium
GGTAGGCCTTTACCCTACCAACTAGCTAATCGGACGCACGCCCATCCCCAGGCGCCCATCAGGCTTTAACACCCCACCCATGCAAGCAGAGTGTATCATGCGGGATTACCACCCCTTTCGAAGTGCTATCCCCCACCCAAGGGTAGGTTACGTACGCGTTACGCACCCGTCCGCCACTATGGCTCATCGCCACCGTACGACTTGCATGTATTAGGCCCGCCGCTAGCGTTCATCCTGAGCCAGGATCAAACTCTCCATAGTATGAAAACTTATTTCGCTTGCTTCCCCTACTCTCAAAGAACTTATCTTCCCTAAAAGCATTGCAAATTTATGTACTTATCCGATTTTTTCCAAATGTTTAAGCCTATTTTTTTCACTCACCTATACGCACCAAGATATAAAAATTCTTCTACTTTTAGCCCTTAAATAAACTATCAAAAGTCATCTTATTATGATATATACCATCATTAAAAATGTCTTTCAAGTTATTTCTTACCTTCCTCTGGGGCTACTCTATAAACTCTCAGACGTTATTTTCCTTATTATGTATTATTTGCTACGCTACCGACGCAAAATAGTAGAAAGCAACTTAGATTATGCTTTCCCGGAGAAATCATACGCTGAGAAGCAAAAAATTAGTCGCCAGTTTTATCAAAATTTATGCGATATGCTTGTCGAAACCATTAAAATGTTTTCTCTAAGCGAAAAAGAACTACAAAAGCGATTTATCATTTCTGATCCTACGCTTTGCCAAATATGTTCTACTCAAAAAAATGTTGTTTTACTCCTTGGCCATCAGTTTAATTGGGAGTGGGGAAACTGGTTTCTCCATAAATACTTGCAATCTAATTTTGTCAATCAATACAAAATAATCTGCGTTTATACGCCAATAAAAAACAAATTAATCGACAATCTTATCAAGGAATTACGTACAGCCAAAGGTAGCATTGTTTCTAAAAGCAAAGATAAAAATTTATTACAACTAGCCGCCCCTACCATTACAGCTATGGTAGCAGATCAAAATCCATCGAATCTTAAAACTGCCTACTGGTGCAATTTTATGCATAGAAAGGTTCCTTGCCACGCAGGCTTTGAAAAATTGATCTACAAAACGCAACAAATCCCGGTTTTTGCAAAAGTCGAAAAAATAAAAAGAGGATACTATCAAGCTAGTTTCCATATGCCTTTTGAAACCTTACCTCCCTACAAAAAAGGGGTTTTAATAGAACCATTCTTTAAATTCCTTGAAAAATGTATTCACGAAGAACCAGCTAATTATCTCTGGAGCCACAGACGATGGAAACACTCACCTAATAACTCTATGATATGAATCCAAATGTATTACCCCGTTCATCACTCTAACTAAAAGTTAATAAAAAAGCCCGACAATAGAATTGCCGGGCTTTGAATTTAGAAAAGCACGTCTTTCTATTCAAGTACTAAACGCACTGTATGTACCCTCTGGTCTTGACGCAGTTGCACTAGATAAATACCTGCCGGTTGTCCTGTCAAATCTACTGCTACGTCTGTTCTTTCATTTTCTAATGAAACCTCTCGCTTTGTTACTACCCTGCCAGTGAGATCTGAAATCAATAGTATAGCACTCTCGCCTTCACTAGCTTCTACTGTAATAGTAACATTCCCTTGAGTTGGATTAGGATACACTTGCATTCTCAGCGCCTCTCTAATAGCATGGATGCTAGCACTTTCACGATTTACTACACCAAAAGTTACCGGAGCTGAAAGACGCGAAGCAATCACTTGACCAGGGTTCAACGGCGATTCACAATAAGCGCGGATACGAACTTGTTGTAAATTTCCTCCTACCAAATTAATAGTTTGAGGTACAGTAGTTACGCTTGTTAAGCGACTTACCACACGACCATCCACAATATACTCAATATCATAGTGCTTGCCGTCTGGAACAGCATCCCAAAATACTTGGGCTGTATTACCACTTCCCCGATTTACATAGATCCCCCCCGGAACACGACACGAACCAGAAAAGGCTAAAGTCTGAAAAGTAGTACCTACAAAATCACTTGGAGAAGGTGCAACTACCCGAACCTGCACTTCATAATTCGTATTATTTTGCAAATCTGATAAGGAAATGCGCGTACCCGCTTGGCGAAGACTTAGCCAGCTAGTTGCCCCTCGTACTCGATAACGTAACTCATACTCTGTAGCACCCGGTACAGCACTCCAACTAACGGTAGCACTTGTAAAAGATATATTACTAATCGTAATACTTAAACGCGGCGCAGGGCGAATTTCTAGGCTCACACTAGTGGAGCAGGCTACATTATTTGAACGACTTACCACTACCGTGTATTCCCCTGGAGTATACCCATCAAATATTCCCGAAGTATTACTATCATACTCGTTTCCTGGGGTTACGCTTC
>JANWXU010000024.1:2412-42147 GCA_025057395.1 Bacteroidia bacterium
CATTATAAATGTAACTTCCTGCTGGGGTAACGCTTACTATAAACCGCCCGTCGTTTGCACCTGGCTGCGTTTCGTTTGTCACTTGTACTGTAGCTGTAGGAGCAGGTATTACCGTAACGTTAATCGAAGAAATAGCTGTAGCACAACCTGCTTTGCTCAGGCGAAGTTCATAAGTGCCACTTTGCGTAGCAGTAAGGGTTTGGCTAGTACCTACAGTATTGCCTGCCCGCAACCACTGGTAACTAAACTCACTTCCTACAAAAGCGGTACTTAACCGCACATCTCCACACCCTTCAGTAGCTGTAATTGGAAAACCCGAATTAGGACAAGGCGCCGGCAATACACGTACTGTCGCACTTCCACTCACTTGACCTGCCCCACAATTATTAGCATCCGTCACACTTACTAATATATAAGTTCTATCGCCTACCGCAGTAGGAGTTACTACCAGACGATAAGTAAAGGGTGAAGTTCCATTGATGTTGCTTACAGTAATAGGATTATTATTTGCTTCCCGATACTGGAAGCTCCATGGACCACGTCCTGTTAATACTACTGTTAATTCAGCTGTTTGCCCTAGCGTAATTTGTTGTTCTGGAGCACTTAGGGTAGCTGTTGCCCCTTGCCCTGTTACATTCACAGTAGCAGTACCACTTATTTGCCCCGTGCCACAATAAATACTACTTACTGAACCTAAAGTGTAGGTATTATTACCTTGCGCTGTAGGTGTAACAGTAAAAGTAAATGTGTTAGCGAAAATCGGGTTGCCATTATTAAGCGGAATTTCTTCCCCTCCATTAACGCGATATGTACCAAAGAAAGGTTGAATGCCCGTAAAATTCACCGTTATAGTAGAACTTTGTCCACCACATATAGAAGCAGGTACCCCGCCACTAATACTAGCCGTTGTGGCTGGTAATACATTTACACTTCTGGTAGTTTGAGCGCTTCCTAAAGCACAGCCATTAGCATCAGTTCCGCCTGTAATGCGGAAAGTACGAATACCTCCTGCGCTAGGAGTAACTACTAATCCAAAAGGCGAACGCTGAATATTATTCACTACCACAGGAGAGCCATTATTTTCAGTATAAGTTAAGCTAAAGGGTGGAGTGCCTATCAAATCTACTAGCAACAATGCTTGCTCACCCTGACACACTAATTGAGTACTCGCTACCCCACCAAACTCTACAGAAGTAGGCGGACTTATCGATACACGCCCTTCACCACTTACTTGCGTGCTCACACAACCTGTATTATCCACCACATCTATTAGGGTATAAGTATACCTTCCGGCCTCTGTAGGAGTAACTGTAAAATTGAAAGGTGAAGTATTGATATTATTAATTACAGTAGGGTTGCCTGCTCCTGAACGGTACCTTACAGTAAACGGAGCCTGGCCTGTCAAATTTAAAGTTAAAGTTGCTGGCTGTATAGGAGAACACCCCTTAACATCCCCACTAATGGTAGCTGTAGGTAAAGTACGTACCGGAACAGTGACTATACTATTAAGTCCTGTAGCTGTACAAATAGCATCTGTAACCTCGGTTATAGAATAGATAGTAGTAGTATTGGGGCGTACTGTCAAAGTATAAGGAGTACTTGTTGCTGTAAAACTCCTTACTTCTCCTCCCTCTGTATAACGCACAGTGAAACCCGGTGTACCACTTAAATTTACTACCAGTTGAACATCAGTGCCAGCACAAACTGGTGCAGGAGCCGCTCCAAAAGAGGCTGTAGGCCGTGCCACTACTCTAACTACTACTTCGTCACTTCGAGTACAGCCATTAGCATCGGTAGCACTAGCTGTGTAAGTATACGTTCCCGTTGCTAGCCCCGATACTGTAGGGGTGGCTGTGTTAAAGCCTACTAGCCCAGTAGTTGGAGTCCAACTAAAGCTTTGGGCTATACTTCCACTTACAGTTGCTGTAAGCTGCCGACTATCTCCTACACACATAGTAACATCATCGCCAGCACTAATAGTCAAGGTACTACTAATCACCGTAACATTTACACTTGCACTTCCCGTGCAACCATTAACATCGGTTGCAGTAGCCGTGTATACATAACTGCCGGCTGTAGGATTATTGATAATAGGATTGGCAATAGTGGTATTACTTAAGAAAGTTATTCCTACTGCAGGGTTAGAGCTCCAAACAAAGCTAGCTGTACCCCCTCCTTGAATACTTGCATTTAGCTGCCTACTGCTTTGCGTACACATGATGAAATTAGGATCTACTACTACCGTAGGCAAAGCATTTACTGTAACCACAATGCTAGCATTTGCTGTGCAGCCATTAGCGTCCGTTACGTTTGCAGCATAAGTATACGTACCTGCTGGAGCATTCAAAATGGTAGGATTAGGGGCACTCACATTATTTAGAAATCCGGTTGCGGCTGGGGGAGTAGCACTCCAAGAATACGAATATGGTTGCTGACCACCCGTTACAGTAGGAGTAAGTTGTTGAGAAGTACCTACACAAAAACTTATATTTCCTCCAAAAGCCACTACCGGACGAGCTACTACATTAACCACTACCTCGTCTGTATTACTACAATTATTAGCATCCGTAACTGTAATTCGATAAGTATAAGAGCCAGGGGTAGCGTTTAGGATTGCGGGATTCAACGTGTTGGTATTGCTCAAAAAGCTAAGCCCAATAATTGGCGTACAAGACCAGCTTATTGTTTGTGCTGTGCCAAAACTAATACTTGCTGCTAAGCTCTTGGTATTATCGCCCTGGCATATCGTTTGGTCTGCACCAGCATTTACTATTACTCCACTACTAACGGATAGGTTAAAGTTAGCACTAGCAGTACAACTATTAGCATCCGTTACATTCACAGTATAACTATAACTTCCTGCTACAGGATTATTTACTGTAGGATTAGAAATTGTGGTATTAGAAAGAAAACCATTAGCTGGTACACTACTCCAATTATATTTATATTCTGTAGCTCCTCCTAGTGCTATGGCAGTAAGTTGAGCTGTAGTGCCTGCACAAATACTACTTGGACCATTAATATTTACTACCAAGTTGTTATTCACAGGGTTCACTATTAAAGAAGCACTGCCTGTACAAGAACCATCGGATACTACTACCGTTAAGTTGGCAGGAGTAGCATTTGCCGGAAGGGTTATTGTGGGGTTAGATATATTATTAGCACTTAAGTAATTTACATTTGTGCCGCTCCAGGTATAAGTATAACCCGAAACATTAGGTAGCACTTGCAATTGCCGAGAAGCGCCACGACATAAATTAAAACTAGATACAGTTTGGTTATTAGCTTGGATGGATACGCTTAAGCTTTGAGCTACAGTTACCGTAGCATTTGCTGTTTTTACACAGTTATTTGCGTCTGTAACTGTCACAGTATAATTATATACCCCAGCAGTAGGTAAATTTACTGTAATGCTGCTTCCTGTATTGCTACCCACAATACCTGGCCCACTCCAATTGTATACGTATGTTGGAATACCCTTACTTACCGTTGCAGAAAGCTGCGCGTTCGATCCTGTACAAGTAGAAGTACTAGGCACCGTTACCGTCATAAAATCACATACTGTAGCTGTTCGCTTAGGCTTAATATTATCTTGGTAACCATAAGTTTGTTCATTGTTTTCAATAAGTAACACATCATCGGGGATTACGGTACCGTTAAAGGCTTCTACGTTGTAGGGAGTAGGTCGTGTATTAGGAGTTTGGTCGTCTTCGTTACCAGCAAGCCATGGACTGTACACTACTTGAGTTGCACTTGCACCCAAAATCTGCTGCCTGGGCGTAGTTTGGCTACTAATAGGCGCATTCGGGTCAGGGTTCAAACGGGGTGTTCCATCCCCTCCTACAGGATTAGAAGCTACTTGTGGACCCGTAGCTACTCCCCACCAATTATTAGTTGCTTCTAAAGTACCACTACCCTCATGCCGAATACCACAACCCATTGTACCCGCATTGTAATTATTGTTGTGGAATAAATTTCTTTCTACCTTTAGCCCACTTGCGGAGCTTGCACTTTGTACTACTAGCCCATTTTGTAAATTATTACGCAAGATGTTACGAGCAATATTTACGTTGCTTGCGTTATTAGAAAAAAACGTAATTCCTCCCTGGTTAATAGCATTACCTGTATTATTATTCCACACTTCATTATAAGTGATATTCAAGTTAGCTAAGGGGCCACTATTACTCTGGGCAAAAATACCACTTTGCGAATGATATAGAATTAAATTTCCATCCACCTCCACATTACTTACTCCATCCAAACGAATGGCTGTAGCCGAAGCCGAAGCGGGACTATTAGGATTAAAAATAGCTACCGGATTACCATTTTGGTATACATAACGACGACCATCAAATACGTTATCAGTAATCGAGCCTTTTTTAACTCCCGTAAGGCTAAGCATAATGCCACCTGGACTAAACGAACCACTTCGGAAACGGCAATCATCAATAATTATTTCTCCTGTGTGATTGGTAAAGTTAAAGTTAGTAAGAATAGCTGCCGAACCTCGATTATCAATAAGGCAGTTTTTAAGTACCACATTCGCAGAAGTACCTACAGCTTCAACCGCCCTATTAACACTCGCATTGATGGTAAAGCCATTGATAGTTACATTAGCATTATCTCCAATAGTAATTGTATTACCTAAGAAATTTTGGTCAATTTGAGCTTCATTAATGTTATAAAAACCAAATTGATTAAGATCTACATTAATGGAGCGGTTGATATCAAATGGAGATACGTCCTTATACTTAATTGCATTGAGGGTCCATTGCGTATTAGCAGGAAAAGTAATGTTTTCTCGATACACTCCCGGATGTACCCAAACTCTATCTCCACTTTTTCCTAATTGAATGGCTTTGCTAATATAGCCAATCTCAAGCCCTAAGTTATTGCGAGGAATTAAGTTTTTAGCGGCTACGGTAGCGGGAGTACCCTGCGTAGATTGCCCTGGAATATTTTGTGGAGTATTTCCCCCATAAAGCTCGGCAACATACCAATCTTTAGGAGCAGTAAGTTGTACACCAATAGTACCCAGGTCATCATCTGGCACGTTACTTCCTCCCAGCCAGGGCGAATAAGCTACAATCTTGTTAGTGGTGATAATCGATTGTCCTTGGGAAGCATTCCAAGGGTTAGTATTATTGGTCGTTTCAAAGGGACCTAAAGCGTCGCTTCCTCCCCACCAGTTACCCGTTGCATCCAGTTGGTGCCCTGCTGCACCTCCCTGTAAAATTCGTAACCCCGCGTCATTTCCATTCAAAATATTGTAATTTATACGAATATTTCTCAAGATAGGATCATTGGTATTACTCAGGATACAAGCAATACCTGAAATCTTGTTATTAGTAATAGAGTTATTTAGAATTTGCAAGGTAGTAGTAGCAGTATTATTCGAAATATTAAAATATATTCCGCCATCATTAGCGCTGCTTTCTCGATTAGCATTGTCAATATTATTTTCTTGTATAGTAACAGTATTAATAGCCAAGTTAGTAGCATCTTCAATATAAATTCCTGAGCGGCGCATATTGGTAATATTATTTCTATAAATGCTAAGGCTGTTGCCTCCTCGTACATAAATGCCGTTTTCTGTACCCGGAGTAGGAATTAAAGTAGCGGCTGCATCAAAATCAGTAATCAAATTATTTTCTATTCTTCCTCCAATTGGCCCATCAATTTCAATACGGTTTCCTCTTACTCGAGTTAAAATATTATTCCTAATAAATGCAGTAAGAGCAGTAGTAGAATTAATACGAATACCTCGTTGAGAATAAGTACTAGCTAAAGTATTATTCTCTATTCGGTGGCTTACGCCACTAATTACCTCAATACACGTAGCTTGACTCAGTGCCGTAGAGCTTCCTACTTGCGAAATATTGTTGCTAGTTACAATAGCAGAGTCTATAGGCTCATTAGTTCCTGTGCCGCCTATGCGAATGCCAAACGCTGCACCGCTGTTTTCTAAAACATTATTAAGGGTATTACTTTCTACACGGGCACGTACTCCCCCCTGCGCCTGAAGAAGAGCAGCAGTGATAGTAGCTCCACTGTACTTAAATGCTGAGATCGAGTTATTCTTTACCTCGGGAAATCGTATACTTTTAACATGAATAGCTCCTCCATCACTCTGGCAATTAGTAATAGTATTTTCACTTATAAGAGTATTATCCACATTTCCTACTCCTCCAGGTATATCTTCCACAAAAATCAATGGGCGGGTATTATTATTAGCTGTTGTAATAGAACTGATAGCATTACGCTGAATAAAGCTATTAGGACTGCCATTTACGTATATGCAACCAAATGCTGTAGGTGTGGTTATCGAAACATTATTGAAACTATTATCTGTAATTTGAACACTAATATTATTATTAGGAGTTCCGGGAGTAACATTTATAATACTCGTGTTAGCCGCAGGGTTAAAATCCACAAACTTATTATTCTGAACACTCACACTTTTACAATTTTGAATAGTAACACTTGCAAGGGCATTACCACTACCCCCTCCCAAAAACTCATTTCCCGACACCGTAACATTTCCAATTACTACATCCTGTACGCTAAAAGGCTGGTGGTTAGCAGAAGTAACTCCTACCACTCGGTTGTTTACATATTCAAAACTGGCAATATTTTGAAACTGGTTAGTAGAAGGTAAATTTCCTGTAAATATATTATTTCTGAGAACAATATTTGCGTTATTATTTGCAGTCGTAATAGTAAAACCACTATTTTCAAAAGTAAAGCCTTCAAAGATGATAGTATTATTAGTTCCTACCGGGTTAGTGACAGTTTGCCCTACTATACGGGCTTCTGAAAGTGAGTTAGGTACCCTCCCCGTAGTATTAGGATTTTGATTAAAGGTTTGAGCAGCACGGAAAATAAAGGTTTTATTAGTTGGCTGGTTACCGTTAAAAGCAAAATATCCTGTCCCTGTGCTGGCTAGATTAAAATTAGTATTATTATAGGTCCCCGGTTTTACCATTACAATTAGTCCAGATAAGTGATAATTGGGTATAATAGGAAGCGAACCCGATTCTACTGCTTGCTGTAGAGTGCTGCACGGCTCTGCTTCCGTCCCTTTCCATGGACCTGGCCAATCGTCATCTATCCAAACAACAGGTAGATTTTGGGCAGGCAAGGGTTGCCCAAACACAATCCAGAATGTAGCTACTAGCGCTATTAAAAAGTAAGTTTTCGAATACTTCCAATACTTTTGTAATATAGTACTCATTTGCTTTTTGGTTTAGAATTATGCAAATTTAAGAAAAATGTTGAACGAACAAGGACAAAATTTACTGCAGGAAAAAGGTTCTATATTATACTTTATTTTTTCGTGAATATCAAAGATTTATGAATAAAGGTACATAAATACTTATAAATATTTTTAGAAAAGTATAGGCTGCTCAAAAATTTGAACTATTGCCTTTTTTAAAGCCGCTGGTAGGGCAGCCTTAGAAAGCTCCGAATAGCTAAGCCAAAGTACCTGTTCCCCCTCTAACTTATAATAAACTGAACTATCGTTCTGATACTTATAAATGGCAAAGTGCATATCAAAATGAGTAAAGGTATGCTTTCCTTGAAAAACTAAGGGTAGTTCTTCTAATTTCAAGAAAGCTTCTTCTTGTACTTCATTATAAGGCAATACCCATAGCAATTTCCAAAAGCTTTTTTTATCTTTTTGTATAAGTAAAATTTGAGAATTACTATTTTGAACAAGAAAAAAGTGGTAATACTTAATTCTTCGCTTTAAAGTTTTACTTTTATAAGGAAAGAGCCCCTGTTGCTTTTGTATAAAAGCAAGGCAGGCACTTTGCAAAGGACATAGGTGACAACTTGGTTTTTGGGGAGTACAAATAAGAGCACCTAAGTCCATAAGTGCGTTATTAAATTCAGCACTATTTTGACCCTGTAGCCAAGTATTCACTTTCTCCTGATAATAATTTTTACATTCAATAGGGGTAGAATCTGCATAAAAACGACTAACAATACGTAATACATTGCCATCGAGCACTACTACAGGAGCTTGATAAGCAAAAGAAGCAATAGCATTAGCTGTATAAGAACCGATTCCCTTAAGTTGTAATAGTTCTCGAGGGTCGGCAGGAAGTTTGCCTCCATAGTTTTTAACCAGCTGCTGAGCAGTAGCATGCAAATGAATAGCACGGCTATAATAACCTAAACCTTGCCATACTTGCAAAACCTGGTTAATATTAGCTTGAGCAAGAGCATACACATTAGGAAAAGCTTCAATAAAGCGCAAGTAATACTGCCACCCTTGATTAACACGTGTTTGTTGTAAAATAACTTCTGAAATCCAAATTTTATAAGGATCTTTAATCTCACGCCAGGGGAGTTTTCTACCATTTTTACGGTACCACTCAATTAATTTTTGACAAAGCTCTAGTGAAAAAAATTGCACAATCACATTATCAAAAGCTTTACTTAAAACTAATTTTACTCTATCTTTGCGAAAATATTTGATTTTCAAATTAAAACCTAGTACAAGTCAAGTGTTGTGACAAAAGCAGAACTTGTTGCCAAAATTGCGGAAAGAACTAATATGGATAAAGAGGAAGTAGCTCTAGTAGTAGAAGAATTCTGCAGAATTGTTAAAGAATCGGTAATTAGTGGCGAGCCGGTGTTCATCCGGCGCTTTGGCAGTTTTGTGCTCAAAAAAAGAGCAGCCAAAAAAGGAAGAAATATTAAACAAAATCTGATTGTGGATATTCCCGCACACTTTATACCTAATTTTAAGCCTTCTAAGCAATTTAGTGAAAAAGTGAAAAATAGCTCTATTCTCCAGAATCTAATTAATGATCCTAATTTTGATAGACGAAATATTCGGGATTTTTTAAAAGATGAATAACAAATAATGGGGTTCCTTTTGGAGAAAAAGCAATTCCAGCTTCAACTTCCACACTACTTGCTTATACTAATAGGAGCAGCTTTGATGCTTTTACTAGCTCTGACAGAAAAAAAAGCTGCCCTCCACAAGCCCGAAAATTCTACAGTATCCCCTTCTTCTAGGCAAATTCTATCTAGCAAAAAAGATCTCTCAACCAACTTAGCTCCCCCAAATTTACCTCCCGAATTACAACAAAGAATCAACATTCTAGAAAAAGCTACTACTCTGCAGGACTCTCTAAAAATATTACAAGAAATAGTAAACGTAGCCATTTCCCAAGACCGCTACGATGTAGCTTCGAATTACCAGGAACAAATATTACTAAAATATAAAGATCAAGAAGTAAACTTATTAGAAAAAACAGCAAGATATTTTTATGAAGCAAGCTTGCGAGCAGACTCTTTAGAAAATACCACCTTTACCCAAAAAGCACTCAACTATTATGAAAAGTATTTAAGTAAAAAACCGCAGGATTTAGATGCACAAGTTATACAGGCTCTTTTATGGGTAAAGGGGAATACGCCTATGCAGGGCATCCAAAAACTTGTAAAATTAGCAGAAGAAAATCCTGGCCTTTATAAGGCCCACCTGGAATTAGGTAAATTTTCTTTACAAACAGGCCAGCTAGATAAAGCTATCATGCGCCTACAGCAAGCGCAAAAAGTAAATTCTAGCGACTGGGAAGCTCATTTTTATTTAGGCTTAGCTCTGCAGCAGAAAGAAAAAGGGGAAGAAGCTCAGGCAGCCTACCGGAAAGCAATGAGCCTAGCTCCCACTTCGCAGATAAAATCAATTATAGAACAGCAACTACATACAATTTCTAATAATTAATAATTTTTGTTTATTTATTCACATTTAACTAAAGAGAAAAGAAAACATGCCTTGCGGTAAAAAAAGAAAAAGACACAAAATGGCAACACATAAGCGCAAAAAAAGGCTTAGAAAAAATCGCCATAAGAAAAAGTTGCGCTAAAGTAAGGTTGGACAATTAATTTCTAAGGACGCTTGGCAAATGAATTAATCGTTAGTGAAGGCGAAGATGGGTTGCAAATAGCGATCCTAGAAAACAAAAAACTAGTAGAGCTGCATTATGAGAAAAAAAATAATCTCTTCTCGGTAGGGGATATATTTTTGGGAAAGGTAAAAAGAATTCTGCCCGGGTTGCATGCAGTATTCATAGATATTGGGTATCCTAAAGATGCTTTTTTGCACTACACGGATTTAGGACCCCAGATTCGAACCCAGCTTAAATATATCAAGGCAGTAATGGCTTCTAAATCAAACATAGTACCACTGCATAAATTCGCCCCACTGCCTGATATTGATAAGCATGGGAAAATAAGTGATGTGCTCAAGGTGGGGAGTGTAGTATTGGTTCAAATTATGAAAGAAGCTATCTCATCTAAAGGTCCCCGCCTTTCTAGTCAAATATCTATTCCTGGTCAGTATCTTATCTTATTACCTTTTTCTTCGGAAGTATCTGTTTCACGAAAATTCAAAAGCCTGGAAGAGAAAAGAAGAATTAAGCAGCTTGTGGAGTCGATCCGTCCGCCAGGGATGGGGTTAATTGTTCGAACCGCTGCAGAGGGAGTAGAGTTCTCGAGAATTCAGGATGAGCTGGAGATTCTTCTACTCAAATGGGAAAATATTGTTAGCAGTTTAGTAGGGGCAACTGCCCCTATGAAGGTAATGAGTGAGGTAGACCGTACTTCCGGCATTTTACGCGACATGCTAAGTATAGGCTTCGACGCCATTTATACTGATGATATCAATGTATATAATGATATCTTAGACTACCTAGAAAAAAATCAGCCGGAAAAAAAGAAAATATTACACTACAAAAAAACAAAAGGGAATCTATTTGAAATCTATGGAATTGAGAAACAAATTAAATCAGCATTCGGCAAGATTGTAAACTTGTCTAACGGAAGCTATCTGGTCGTGGAGCACACAGAAGCACTCCACGTTTTTGATGTTAATAGTGGCAGCCAGCGCATGAATGAAGGCTCGCCTGAAGAAAACGCACTGCGTATCAATTTAGAAGCCGCTAGTGAAATCGCACGGCAATTGCGTTTAAGAGACATGGGTGGAATTATTGTGATTGATTTCATCGACCAAAAAGAGTATGAAAATCGAAAAAAAATTTACCAGTTCCTCAAAGAAGAAATGAGTAGAGACCGGGCTAAGCATACCATTTTGCCTATGAGTCGCTTTGGATTAGTTCAAATTACAAGGCAAAGAGTGCGCCCGGAAGTTAATATCATTACAGAAGAAAACTGTCCTTCCTGTGGAGGAACAGGTAAAATTCGTCCTGCTATACTATTAGCCGATGAAATCGAGAACAATATAGACTATTTGCTGCGCAAAAGTAAGATTAAAAGACTTAAGCTTATAGTTAATCCTTTTGTAGCCGCTTTTTTTAAACGCGGAATAATAAGCAGGCAGTTGAAATGGTTTTTTCGTTACGGGAAGTGGATCAAAATAGAAGCTAATACAGCTATTCCCTTTACTAAAGTACGTTATTTTGACGAAAAAGACGATGAAATTAAATTAGACTAGTGTACTATGCAAGGGGGCTACCTATCGCAGGATTTTTTTATCCGACCGGATGTAACCACCATTGCACGTGAGCTTTTGGGACAATTTCTTTTTGTTCGCTGCTCCAACGGAAATATAGTTGGAGGTATAATAGTAGAAACTGAAGCTTATAACGGCATATACGATAAGGCTTGCCATGCATATGGCAATAGGAAAACACAAAGAACAGCAGTAATGTACCAAAAAGGGGGATGCTTGTATGTCTATCTATGCTACGGCTTGCACTACCTCTTAAATATCATTACTAACGAAGCGGGCAAAGCCGATGCAGTATTAATTAGAGCCATAGAACCAAGAGTAGGAATTAGTACTATGTTAGCTAACCGTAAAATGAAAACATTAGGGCCAGAGCTTACCTCGGGCCCTGGCAAATTAACACAAGCACTAGGAATAAACTTACGTCATAATGGTTTATACCTTTCGCCTAATCAAGTATGGCTAGAGCAGGGAATTTGCCCAAAAGAAATTGTGGCTGATACTCGAATAGGGGTGAGCTACGCACAGGAGCATGCCTTATTACCCTGGCGTTTTTACATCGCCAACAACCCATGGGTAAGTAAGCCTAAATTTTATTAATTTTTTTTCTAATACTTGCTAAACTTTAATTTGTAAAAACTTATGAAAAAACAATTGTATTTATTAGTTTCTAGTTTATCTGTTTGTTTACTCGTTCTTTTAACAAGTTCAACCCAAAAAATTGATGGACCTCCAGTAGCTGTTACTGGAGCCCCTAACGAAGGGCTGTGTACTCGCTGTCATAGTGGAGCTAATCCTAATTCAGGCCCTGCTTCTGTGAACATCAAATTTGGGAATAACGAGGCAAACTACGAGCCGGGCAAAACTTATGAAATAGAAGTTAATGTGAATGGCTCAGACAAGTCGAACCACGGTTTCCAGTTGGTCGCAAAAAACGCAAATAATCAAACTGTAGGAACATTTAGGGTAACTGATAACATTAATACCCAGCTGAATCCTTCTAATAATGCCTATATTCAACATACACGTGCGGGCCAGGTTTCAAGGAATTCCTGGAAAATGGAATGGACAGCCCCCTCCACTGAAGCGGGACCCATTACTTTTTATGTAGCGGTATTAGCAGCTAACGGTGATACTCGTAATTCTGGAGACTTAACATATACCTATAACAAAACTATTACTCCTAAAACAGTGGGCAATGAGGAAGAAATACTACCATCTTTCTTTACCATTTTTCCTAATCCTGCCAAAAATAAGCTTTTTATTAAATGTCTAAAAGAATATGGACTAAATTTTATAATTCGAATTTGGAATATGGATGGAAAGTTAGTACAGTCTACTACACTCGAAAAGCTAGCTCAAACAGAAACCATCGAGCTTAAACTAGATAATTTACCCCCTGGACTCTACGGCTTAGAAATTCAAAACGAAGGTAAAAGTTATTATCAAAATATCTTTATTTATTAAATATTATTTATCTTCTTTACCTAAGAACTTAAGAAGTTTAATTACTACTTTAAGTAATTAAACTTCTTTCCTGTTTTTTATTTTTTACTAAACACTGCTAATTTTTATGTTAGAAACTCAACCCAAATACAAAAGTAATAAAAGTAATATGTAATATGCGAGTTAGGGTGGCAGAAGTAGCATATGAGTAATACCTGGGGAAAACTTTTTCGAATTACTAGCTTTGGAGAATCACATGGCCCGGGTATAGGCATCGTAATAGATGGATGCCCCGCTGGTATAACTTGGGATAGTGCCTATATTGAAAAACAGCTTCAAAGAAGGAAGCCGGGCCAAAATAAACTTACAACTCAGCGCAAAGAAGAGGATATCCCTCAAGTGTTGTCGGGAATCTTTGAAGGGAAAACTACAGGTACTCCTATTACCCTGTGGATTCCTAATGAAAATGCTAAGCCACAAGATTATGAACATCTAAAGGATGTTTTCCGTCCATCCCACGCAGATTTCACGTGGTGGAAGAAATATGCTATTCGAGATTTTCGTGGAGGAGGAAGAGCCTCGGCTCGTGTTACGGCTGGATGGGTAGCTGCAGGCGCAGTAGCAGAATTGGTACTGCAAACCTATACTTCTATCCAAATTCGAGCTTGGGTAGAACAATTAGGCCCTATAAAATTACCTCCATTGGATTGTATTCCTAGTAGGGAAGTTATTGATAGTTCTGCATTACGATGCCCCGAAGCTGAAACTTCTAAGCAAATGGAAGCCTTTTTGCAAGCAATTCGAAAGAATGGAGATACTGTAGGAGGTGTGATATACGGCTGCGCCTCGGGAGTACCCGCTGGCTTGGGCGAACCCCTTTTCGACAAATTTTCTGCTCGCCTTGCCCAAGCTATGTTTTCGATTAATGCGGTTAAAGGATTTGAAATTGGAATGGGCTTTGCTGGAGCTTGCCGCAAAGGAAGCGAAGTAAATGATATTATGAGCTATGAACACGGGCGCTTTTTTACTTTAAGTAATTACTCAGGCGGAATCCAGGGCGGTATTACTAACGGAGAACTTATCTATTTTCGCGTAGCCTTCAAGCCTGTTGCTACTATTTTGAAGGAACAGCCCGGCGTTGATAAAGAAGGTAAGCCTGTAATAATCAAAGGACGTGGAAGACATGACCCCTGTGTTTTGCCCCGCGCTGTACCTATCATTGAAGCCATGACTGCTTTGGTAGTAACCGACTTCTTACTTTTGGATAAAGCTAGAAAAGGTTGTTAGCCTTGCCTTTGTAATTAATAGTAAAAATGGCAAAATACTCTTTATGGAAAATAGCTCTGAGTTTTAAAGTATTCCTGCTAACAATTCTATCAATTCTATCCTACCCTTCTTTTGCGCAAAACAAACTAAAAGAAAAAGTTGCTTGGAAAGAACGAATATATTACCGTATTTTCCGCAACCCTACCTTTCTAGATAGTGTACAGCACCTAGATCTGAGCTTGCAACAACTATACAATCTAGACACGCTAATAAAACATTGTAAGCAATTACGAACGCTCAATATTAGCGATAATAATATTCGACAATTAGTGAGCTTGCCCTACGATTCTAAACTACAGGCTCTTTGGGCACAAAATAATCTAATTAATCATTTTGACCCTTTTATATGCAACCTAAACCACCTACAGGAGTTAAACTTAGCTAATAACAAACTATCTTATTTACCCGAATGCCTTTGTAATTTACAAAATTTACGTATTCTTAATTTAAGTCACAATCCCTTAGAGCAATTATGCAGCTGTTTCCCAGGATATGCTCCACTTATTAGTATAGAACTTGCCAATTGTCAACTTCGAAGTGTTCCTAATCTACTGTTCTGCAACCCTAAGTTAGAAAAGCTAAATCTTTCTGGTAACTTTTTACAAAGCCTTCCTGATACAACCGCACCTCTACCCGCACTAAAAGAATTAAATTTGAGCCGTAATTATCTACAGCAAGTTCCTAGCATAATTCGACGATTGGTGCATTTACAAGTTCTCAATCTAAGCTACAATAAGCTTATTGACTTTTCTGCCCTAGTAAAGTTGCCCCAATTAAAAGTAGTTATCTTAAAAGGCAACCCCCTAATTACGAAAAGCCAAAAAAAAGAAATACGCTCTAAGTTACCGGGCGTAAAAATTATATTTTAGACTACTTCATATTTTAATTAATTTTTCCACTTTTACCCCAAAAATCTTTTTGGCCCCTTATTAATTTAATAAAAATTGTATTTTAGCTATCAATTGTAAAAACTTCTACTACTTTCAACAACCATGCTGGCTGCCAAAGAGCCCCTTCTAAGTATTCGCTTTGCCCGCATTGAGTTTATTCATTATGATAGTAGCGTACATGTAGAGGGCGAAAATTTTACTTACAGTCGAAAAAAAGAAAACTACGCCTGGCCAATTTCTCAAACAGCCATAATAGGAGCTAGTAACCGGCTAGGAATTGTTGAATTTGATCCCTCCAAGCAAGGCATAAATACTCCGTGCCTTACTGCTCTAGTAGCTTATCAATACCAAAAGTTTTTTGAATACTTGCAAGGTGATTTAGAAGAAATCACTTTGGTAACCAATAACCGTCCGGAATTTGATACTATCATTGCTTGCTATTTAGTATACTTCTATAAAAAAAACGGATGTTTACCTAAAAATGTTGATGTTTTAGCAGATTATGTTTATGACGTAGTTACAGGTAAAGTAGCCGTGGATATTGAAAATCCACAAACCCTACATATCTATATCTTAGGAATTCGCTATGTACTTTTAGAAGAGCGGCTGCCCGAAAAAGCAAAAAATATTGCATATTTCGAGCGTTGTTTCCTCCTTTTAGACCAACTTATTCTACGCTTAGAAGCAGGTATTTCGCCTCGCTCTACTGAATTTCTTGAAGATATTCAATTTTTTGAGCATACACGCGAGTTTATTTTGCGCGATAGCGAAAACTATAAACAAGACTTAAAAAATAGCCGACGCTCCATTGTTTGGTTAGAAAATAAAAACACGGGTCGCTTACACCAAGTAGACATCCTTGCCACAGAAGACCCCAAGAGCATTCTCTGGAAACACTGGACGCGTGGAAGCCGCATCGAAACTAAAACCCAGGAGGGTATTTTAGCAACTTGTGAATTTTATACTACCAACAACGGAAGGACAAGAGCAATTATACGAACAGATGCCCAATCTCCTTACTGGTTACGCGGCCTTAGTATCTTATTAGATTACTACGAAATTCAAAAACTATTAGAAACTTACTCCCAAGAAGCTCTTCTAGAAGAACCTATTAAACAAGGTTATTGCCGTAGTACACCATGGCTAGATGGAAGGGAAAAAAATGACTTCACTATAGTAGAATCTCCGCGCCCAGGCTCCGTGCTTAGTGTGAATGAAATATGGAGCTGCATTCGTAAATACGAGCTATGGCAATACTTGGGCCGCCAAAAAGTGTTATACACTAGTTTTGATGCCCTAAAAGGACAGATTATTCCCGATATTCCTCCCTCTCAAAAAGAAGTTGAGCAAATATTAGAAATCATTGCAAGCTCCCAGAAAGCCAACCCTAAAAAAGCTTTTGCCAAACTCGAAGATATTAGCATGGGGCTAATGGCAATGGAGATAAAAAGCGATAAAATGGAAGAAGAAAGAACTAACTTACGCAACCAAATACTACAAGCGCTTATACAATACTATAATCAATTACCCGCTACCATAGACCCCACCAACTCTGCAGTAGTTATTACTATTTTAATAAATAATTATTTTCCTCCTAGTTATTTAGAAAAATGGTTTTGCCAAACCAGAGATCTGGCTCCTGACGCCCTTCGTGAAGGAATAGAGCCCCTAATTAGTCGTACCCAAGAAAATAGAATTATTCCCCTGATGCTTATTTTACAAGATAGACACCCCAGAGGAATTAACGTATTACTTGCCCAGCGAGCTAATTCAGAATATCAAAAATATGCCCATGTTAGTATTGCCACTGAGCTATTACACTGGCTTCATGTTCTCTTTACAAGGGACTCTATCTGCGAAGATTTACCTATCTATACTTTTAATCGTCTTAAAAATTACTTAGATGATTGTTTAGTTTGTGCTTGCCTTAGTACCCAAAACGAAATTGACCCTGAGCTAGCTCATTTTATTGCTAATGATTTTAAGCATTTTATCGAACAATCCGCTATTCAACCCATCTGGCACCCAGATTACCTCACTGGTGAATATCCAGAATTTCGCAAGTTGTACCAAAGATTAGTACAAAAATATCTAATACAATATGAATTTGGAGAGAATTTACCCAAGTTTCGATGGGCAAGGGCTATAATCCTAAATACTGCTTATGGCCAGCAGCTAGAGCAGTATAATCTTCAAGACCCTGAATCATATTCTGCTATGAGTTTTGAAGAAACTTACTTAATGCAGAAGCGCTTTCTTAATACACTGGGGAAACTATTAAAAGAAGAGTTTGGCAACCCTGATATTCAGTTAGCTACCTCAATTTTACTAAACAGGGTCAATTTACTTTTTGCCATTAAAGCATTTGAAAATTTAGCAGAACGCATCGATTTAGTATTTCGACTATGTTACCTAGAAAAGCTTCCTGTGGGGCAATGGTACTTTAATTATCACCCCGATCTGATGCTATTTCAGCAATTTACCATACATCTATTTAGCGCTACTATTCAATTTATGAATTCAAGTGACCCACAAGGCTACTTACAAAATTTGAACGACTCTTTGGATATTCTCAATGAATTAAAAGTCACACCCGCCTCTACACCCAATATCAACTTACAGCCAACCTTAAACTTATTATACCGTTTTGTTAGCAACCTAGTTAAGGAACATGATATTCCTTTTAACCAAATCGATAGACAAATTGAAAGCGCTTTTAACCAGTTCAACCTATTAACAGCCTCTGATGGTTTACTTTCTACCACTCAAGCCTTGCCTCTCTTTTATAAAACAGTTTTAAAAGAAATTTTTCTATCTTATAAAAGGCATTATACGGAAAAAATTAAATTTTTACAGTCTAAAATCAAAAGCGTAACAGATGTAAGTCACTTAGGAGGAAAAAATGAAGAAGAATTTATTGCACTCAGTAATTATCTTTTTAACCAAACTATCTATTTTGATTGGCAAGCTCTCAAAGGTAATGTAGACACTTTTATAGTTTCCCAAGCCCCCGAAAATAAAAATAGACTATCTCGCCTTTTTTACCGGCGTTATTTTTACTGGCAACAGCTAAGTTATTATAATCTTCCGCATTTGCTTGTTTTTAATTCCTCTATTCGTTCAGCTATAGGACGCTTTACTACTTTAGATAAAATTATTGAATCTATCCCCGAACCAGAAGATTTTGCAGGTTTTCCTGCCCATCGTTCCATTTTGTTTGAAAACCGTAGCTTAAATGCAGCTATCAATCATTTTCCTGAATGGTACCACCTCGATGCTTATGACTACTTAAGCGATCATTTCTTAGAAAAGTTTGACATTAGTAGCGTACAACGATCTATTGAAAATTTTTCCGCACGCCTGCCCGCTTATTATAAAATTATGACCCACAAACGCTATTTAAGCATGCTCACCCTAGGTATTGCGACTTTATTACTACTTATTGGGTGCTTTGACCCTAATGAGTACGAGGTAGGTGGAATAAAAATGCGCCCTACTGTTGCACAATTCTTTTGGAATTTTCTAGGACAACGTACTTATTACGTTATATCCAAGTTAATCACTACTCTCTGGGGCCTCCTTATTTGTACTATATATATTCTACCACTCGCCTTCATTGTGTACTACCTAATTCGTCTTCCTACTACTTTGCAAAGAAAGCAAAATATTACCCTTAATTACATGCAAATGCTAGAAAAAATTGAAGGCAAAAAGTCGCGCTTGCTTTACCTACAGTTTATTACCCCCTTATTACTCATGATTTTACAAATTGCTAACCCCGATGCAATGAATATGATTACTAATATTAAGGGTATTTCTTTTATTACTATTATGTTTGTCTTGGTAGGCCTAGTATACACTACTCTTTATAATGATATTTCTAAAGTAAATCCTAACCGATCCAAAGATTGGTTAACGGGTCGAGTTTGGCACATGTTTTGGCTCTATTCGCTACAAGCAATTATACTCACTTTTATTACCACAGAAGTTTTAGTAAGGCTGGATAGCAAGCCCACTTTTACTTATAACACTCTTGATGATCTAGAATTATTAGGCATGGCCAAAACAGTATACTACCAATTTTTCTGGGGGATCGAAGTAGCTATTATGCCGGTGATAACACTTATTATGACTATGATTTCCCTTTATTTTAGCTTTTTCTTAAATAAAGTAGTCGGCAAGTAAAATCCTGCGCTCTTTTAGCTTTACATTTAGCTTTAGAAACATAAAACCCAAGAATCGCCTCTGAAAATTTTATTTTTTCCTGGAAATATAGCATTTTTGAATTAAATACATAGAAATATAAAGCCAAAACAGAATGGGACTTTTCGATTTTTTCAAAAAAAATAAAAGTGAAAAAGAGGAAAAGCTAGATAAAAGTTTAGAAAAAACAAAATCCAACTTATTTACCCGGATAAGTAAAGCAGTTCTGGGCAAATCTAAAATTGACGATGACGTTCTAGATGAATTAGAAGAAAGCTTACTATTAAGCGATGTAGGGGTAGATACTACTGTCAAAATTATCAATAACCTGCGTGAAAGGGTGGCACGTGATAAATATACCAGTATCAGTGAACTAGAGGACCTACTAAGAGACGAGATAGCTGCTCTTATGATTCAAAATACTGCTACTTTCGAGCTCGAAAATGTTAAAACTCCTTACGTAATGATGGTAGTTGGCGTCAATGGTGTGGGGAAAACAACTACCATTGGAAAACTTGCGTGGCAATTTAAACAAGCGGGCAATCAAGTAGTATTAGGAGCCGCCGACACTTTTCGAGCGGCAGCTGTAGACCAGCTTCGTATATGGTCTCAACGAGTAGATGTCCCACTTATCGAAAAAGGAATGGGAGTAGATCCTGCTGCAGTAGCCTTTGAAGCAGTTCGCTATGCTGTAGAAAATAATGCGGACGTAGTAATTATCGATACTGCCGGTAGATTGCACAATAAAAAAAATTTAATGAATGAGCTTGCTAAAATTAGGCGCTCAATAGCTAAAACTATTCCAGATGCTCCCCATGAAGTATTGCTTGTATTGGATGCTTCAACTGGTCAAAATGCAATAATGCAGGCTGAAGAATTTATTAATTTCACTGAAGTAACTGCTTTAGCCCTCACCAAACTCGACGGTACTGCTAAAGGAGGAGTAGTAGTAGGAATTAGCGATCGCTTCAAAATACCTGTCAAATATATTGGCATAGGAGAGGGTATGGAAGATTTACAAATTTTCGACCCCCAAAATTTTGTGGAAACTCTATTTAAGAAAAAAAGTATTACTACCGAATAACTTATATATACTTCACTTTATAAAAATAAAAATTTCCAAACTAGAACTCACTACTATTTATATTATGAACTCCATAATTTAGTCACTAACTTCTCTTCTTGCCCCTAAAAGAAACCAGTATTCTCATAATTGTGTTATCCATAAACAAAAAATTGCGTGTGTAGGGAAAATTACGTACCTTAGGATTGATTAATTTTGTATTAGCTATATGCGCAAACATGCATTATTTTTATTCTTATCCATTAGTTTTTGTTGCATTGGTTTTTTAGTAGGGTTCACACTTAAAGACTCTTTTTCTTCTAGCGGTTCTAATTTAAGCCGTTATGCTAGTAGTGTTGCCAAGTTTGAAGAGGTGCTACGCTATTTGCAAGCTAATTATTTTGAACCTCTAGAGCCAGATAAGCTTGTAGAAGATGCTATAAAAGGAATGCTACAAAAACTTGATCCCCATACCTTCTATATTCCTAGCTCAGAACTCAAAGAAATAAATGAGCAAATGGAGGGCAGCTTCGAAGGAATAGGAATAGAGTTCAACATAATAGAAGATACTTTGTATGTGGTTTCTCCTATTGCGGGCGGTCCAAGCGAAAGAGCAGGAATTCAGGCGGGAGACCGTATTATAAAAGTAGATAACGAAAATATTGCCGGTGTAGGAATTACAAACAACGATGTTATCAAAAGACTCCGTGGCAAAAAAGGTACCCAAGTAAAGTTAGAAGTTCGAAGAAAGGGGATAAAGAAAAACCTCGAATTTACTATAACCCGAGATAAAATTCCTATCTATAGCGTGGATAATTCCACGATGGTAGATAAAGAAACGGGCTACATTCGCATTATTCGCTTTGCCTCCACCACCTTTCGTGAGTTTAGTGACCATGTGGCTCGTCTAAAGGAGCAGGGAATGAAAAACTTGATTTTAGACTTGCGTAATAATCCGGGGGGTTACTTGGACCAGGCCTTTTATGTATGTGATATGTTTTTAGAAGAGGGTAAGATGATAGTTTCCACTAAAGGTCGTATCCCTTCTTCTAATAAAGAGTACCGTGCTACTTCTGAAATTAGTGACTTGGAAAAGGGCGGTGTTATTGTCCTTATAAATGACGGTTCGGCCTCAGCAAGCGAAATTGTGGCTGGTGCTATCCAAGATTGGGATAGAGGGCTCATTATTGGAACACGCTCCTTTGGAAAAGGATTAGTGCAGCAGCAACATATTCTTAGCGACGAATCAGCTATCCGAGTAGTAGTCTCTCGCTATTTTACACCTAAAGGGCGCTGTATCCAAAAACCCTTTTCTAGAGGCGATAGGGAATATAATAACGAGATACTTAGACGCTATGATTCGGGAGAAATATTTCATGAAGAACTGATTAAATTGCCAGATTCTTTAAAGTACAAAACACACGCAGGTCGTATTGTTTACGGTGGCGGTGGAATTATGCCCGATATATACCTACCACCAGATACTAGCGGTAAAAGTAACTATCTTAACAATCTATTCATTAAGAATATTTTTAATGACTTTGCCCTTAGGTATGTAGAGAAAAATCCACGTTTTAAACAACTATACAAGGATGGTAAAGATTTTGCTCAACGTTTTGAATTTAGTGAGCCCCTCATCCAGGAGTTTATTCAATATGCTACCAACCAAGGTGTAGAATACAATGCTAAAGATTTTGAAACTTCACGTAAAATTATTTCCTTACGCCTAAAAATGTCTCTAGCAAGAGCTGCCTACGGCGAAGAAGGGTTTTTAAGTGTATACTTGCAAGAAGACCCTGTGCTTAAAAAAGCGGTTGAACTAATGCCTGCTTCCATAGAGCTAGCCCGAACAGGGAAATTTGCCAAAAGCAAGTAGTAAAAATTCATGGCTGCAAAAACCCTCATTTAAAAATAATGAGGGTTTTTTGCTCTTTTATTTTATTTTACAATTATGCTACAATTTCAGTCTCCACAATGGTTGTTACTACTTCTTTTAATTCCTGTTTATTGGACTTGGTATTTTATTTGGTACTCCCCCAAAAGACTAGTTTTATCTCTTAGTATTACACCTAACCAAACTTTTTCTTCTTCTGTTATATACCTTTCTTACTTGCGCTTTTTACCAGATATTTTTTTTTCTGCTGCCCTTCTTTTGATGATAGTAGCTCTTGCAAGACCTGTTACCCTTGGAGAACCAATTACAAAAAATTATATGGGCAGACTTCTAACCCTTGCCATAGACGTTTCGGCTAGTATGGAAACCCCTGATATTTCACCAAACCGCTTCGCCTATACCAAGAAAATAATAAATACGCTTCTTGAACAAAAAAACACAGATTTAATAGGAATAGTAATCTTTGCCCAAAATGCCTACCAGCATTTGCCTCCTACCGCAGATAAACAAGCTTTGCGGACGGTAATTGAACGCCTAGAAATAGAATCTAAGTTTAAGGAAGGAACAGCCATAGGAAATGGTATTGCAGTAGCAGTCTATCAACAGGAAAGATTTCGCTCACGGGCTAAAAATATAATTCTACTTAGCGATGGAGTAAACAATGCAGGAGACTTTGAGCCTGTTGCCGCTGCAACTTTAGCAGCCTATAAAGGAAGTAAAGTGCACGCCATAGCATTAGGAAGAGAAAAACTAGAAAAAATAGTTAATGATAGTGCCCATATTATCCGAACAGGATTTCAGCCAGAACTTTTAGAAAAAATAGCTGCTCAAGGAAAGGGAGCTTTTATTAAAGTCCAAGACACCATTGACGAAAATGAAGTATTACGCCCTCTATGGTATGCTATTCAAAATCAAAAACCAGATATCCCTTATACCTTGTATTATAAAACTGAAAAACAACTTTATATAGAGTACCTTGCTTACTCTGCTTTTTGCTTATTGCTGGGCGTAATATTTCAATTAGTAGGTTTTTATAATCCCTTGGAATAAAACTGCTTTACCTCACTTTTATCTTACTGGCTTAAAGTGCCCATCATCCAAATAAGGTTTAATTCCTGGTTTTACAATTTCTTCCGAATGCAATAATTTTATAATTTCTAGATTAATAGAAATTCCCCAATCTCCCCCTTCAAAAGAGCATATAAAAGTGTAATCGGCAATATGAAAATTAAATTCACTTTCTAGCCGATGCTTATTAAAGTATTTAATAACACTATCTTCAAACTCAATCTTATAACTGTAATAATCGGGCTCATAAAAATAGAGTCGATTCATTAAATTAAACAATTCCGTTACATAAGTATTCATATCTGTGTGGTCTACTACCTTAGGAGCTATAGAAAGACGAAGTTTAGTATGGTGCCTTAAACAAGCTTTTTGAGTAATCGTAACGTAGCGTCCTGGTGTAAGCAGGGCTTGCTCGGTCTTAGTATTATCATCAAAAGTATGATTAAAAAAGAAAGGATTAGTAGGAGAAATAATAGGGCACAGTGCTTCTTTTTCCATGCGGCAGGGTTTATCTTTATGCTCCTTCTGATAGACTCGAATTTCTTGTCCTTTTATAGTAGTTATAGCGGTGAAACAAAAAATTACTGCAGTACCTAAGAACCTAGATAGAATCATCATTAAAGTTGGCTAAATGATTTAATAAAATACGACCTTTTCCTAAAGGGGGCATAGAACGAGTTATTGTCAAATATACATATTCCTTTGCAAGCCGCACAGCCTCAGGTAGCGAAAAACCCTGCGCTACCCTTGCTGCAATTGCAGAAGATAAAGTGCAGCCTGTACCGTGCAAAGACTTTTGCCCTATAAAAACACTTGTAAAACTCTGTATTTTACCTTGGTGCCAAAGCCAATCCGTAGTCTGTAAAAGAGTGCCCGTAGGATTATTCACTAAATGCGCCCCTTTTAACAAAATAGCAGCTTGCGGGCAATAAGTGACTAAACGAGCAAATACCTTAGGAATTTCCATAGGTGCTGAAAAAGATTTTCCATAAAGCAAAGCCGCCTCCTCAGCATTAGGCGTAAGCAAAGAAATAATTGGAAAAAGCTCTTTAAGCATAACTTGCAAGGCATCTTCTTCTTGCAACCATTTACCCGTACCAGCCCTCCAAACAGGATCTAAAACAATAAAACCTTTATAATTAGATAACTTCTCGGCTATTACTTTTACAATCTCCGCACTGTATAGCATACCAATCTTTATAGCGCTAATTCTAAAATCTTCGAAAAGAGCATCTAATTGCGCACCTACCACTGAAGCTTTCAGAGGAAATATTTCTTTTACTGCACAGGTGTTCTGAGCCGTAATCGCAGTTATAACAGTAACTCCATAAACCTGGTGCGCCATAAATGTCTTTAAATCAGCTTGAATTCCCGCTCCAGCTCCTGAGTCAGAGCCCGCAATACTCAGTACCACTGGTACCATATCATTTTTTATAGTTAAGCGGGAAATTTACTTACTTTGAATTTATCTTTTTTCAATAATTTATCGACATTTAGTACTACTTATTTCTTACTGTGAGTATTCGTAGTATCATTTTATAGTATCTACGTTTCTATTCTTTCATAACTAATAATGTATAAAAAAGGCAAACTTTACAAAAATACGAAAAGCACTAAAAGAATATCTTTTAGTGCTTTTACTCCAAAATTTTTATAGAACTTTACTTCATTCTTACTAAGCGCAATTTTTGAACCTGAGTAGCTGTTTCTAAAACCACTTGATAAATCCCTTCAGGTAAATCTCCTAAAGAGATAGTACCCTCTTTAGATAGAATGCCCTTTTTCACTACACTTCCGCAATTGTCCCAAAAAGTATATTTAATTGGGTATGTTCCTATGCCATTATTATCATTCCACTCAACCCATACTTGCTCACGAGCAGGATTAGGATAAAAAAATACCGAAGTAATTACTTCTGCTTCAGGGCCAGCTTTCCTATCACAAGTTCGTACTTCTACTAAAAAGGTAGCTTCCTGAGAAGTACAACCATTTTGAATAATTACCAATGAATATATGCCACTATTTTGAGTAGTAATATTTGGGATTAATGGAGTGACATTACTACTAGTAAAACCAGCGGGTCCACTCCAAAAATATTGAATGCCCGGCAAAGAAGCTGTCGATGGAGTAAGGTGTAAGGTAGTACCTGCGCAGGGAGAATTACTAGAACTAGAAATTTTAGGTTTATCAGGCGCAGGTCTTACTACTACTTGCAAGGGCGGTGAAAGCGTAGTACAGCTATTAGTCCAAACTTGTAAACGATAAACGCCGGTATGTAGGGTACTTGTATTAGCAATTATCGGGTTTTGAAGTGTACTATTGAAGTTATTGGGCCCACTCCATTGGTAATGTAACCCGGCTATCGGAATAGTAGGCGCAGTAAGGCGAAGTGCTTGCCCTACACAAATTGGCGAGTTACTACTAATTTCGGGTACAGGAGGCTTAGGATTTACTACAACAGATACATTTGCTGCCTCCGAAGTACAACCTTCTAGAATAGCAACAGCGGTGTACTGCCCACTCGAAGTAGTGGTTGCATCAAAAATACGGGGAGCACTTTGAGTGCTCTGAAAGCCATTTGGCCCGGTCCAATAAAAAGCTACACGACTTTCTCGACTAGAAGCAGTAAGCAAAATTGCTTCTCCACTGCAAATTGGAGAATTAGAACGCACTTGCGACGCTGTAGGGAGCTGTTTTATAACTACATTTACTGCTTGTGCCTGACTAGTACAAGCGCCATTAATAGCTACTACTTCATATACACCTGCATTAGAAGAAACAACATTTGGAATTACGGGCATTCTTTGTGTACTGCGAAAGCCATTAGGTCCGTACCAAACATAGCTAGTTGCTTCACGAGCATCTACTACTAAGTTTAGAGTCTCGCCTTGGCAAAGGGGAGAATTACTTTGAACCGAAATTAGCTCAGGGGGCAAATCTGGTAGCACATTTACTACTGCTGCTGTAGAAGTACAGCCTCCAGCCATTGCAACTACACTGTACATTCCTCTTTGGTTTAAGTTTCTGGGCAATACACTCACACAAGCCCCACTCGCTTCAAAACCTGCTGGACCCCTCCAAAGATATTGCACCTGAGCTATACGACCCTGTACACATAAATTTATCATAGAACCTAGGCAGGTACGAGGAATATCGGCTATTAGAGGGGATGCAGGGGCTGCAACAACATCTACCACAAAATTAGTTGGCTTGCTCGTACAACCATTTTGAATAGCTACAACACTGTAATTTCCAGCTTGTAAACTAGAAACATTCGTTAATTCAATAAAGTGCTTTGTAGATACAGCTCCACTTGGCCCCTGCCAGTAATAGTTCACTCCTACCTCTTGACGAACCGCTAAACTAAAGCTTGTACCCTCACAGTACCTCCTATGGCTCTCTCCTATAATAGTAGGGGTCAAAGGTAGCTCAAAAATCTCTATCCACGTCCTAGCAAATTGGCTCGTACAGCCCTTGGAAATAGCATAAGCCTGATACTCTCCTTTATTTTGTAGTGTCACATTAGGTATTAGAAATTCTCTTCCTGCTCCGATAAGATTACTTCCATATTCCCAAATTACTTCAGCATCCCAAGGATTAGTTATCGCTGTGAGGCGCAGCGTTTGTCCTGTACAAATAGGAACGTTTGAAAACAAAGTAGGCGGATCTGGAAGAGGATGCACTACCACCGCAATCGACCTTTTAGCAGAATAACAATATCCATCAAAACTTGAAACATAATAAAGCCCACTATGTTCTGGAGTTACATTAGGTAAATTTACAATAGCTAAAGTACTAGCAAAACCATTAGGACCTTGCCAACGAACAGCCCGAGGATGAGGCGCTGGTATACTCAAAACTAGAGTTTGGCCTGCACAGATAACAGTAGCATTGGCCATAGGAACAACAGGCTCTGGCAACCTACGTACATTCACAGAAACTAGAGCAGGCAATGAAGTACAGCCGTTATAGGTAGCTACTACTGAATAGCCTCCACCAAGAGTTGCAGCTGAAGCAATTCGCTGCATAGTAGTGGAGGTTACACTAAAATTTTGCGGACCTGCCCAAACATACTGCCAATTATGGATAGGATTCAAGATTGCGAGCTCGATAGTATCACCTAGGCAGTAGGTAGTCCTTCCATAGATACTAGGTGGCTGCGGTTTGGGTACCCATTGAAGGTTAATAGTTTGTGTTACCGAGGTGCAGCCTCTAGCTGTTCCATATACTTTAATCGAATGTAAATTACTTGCTACAGAATAAGGTAGTACTAAACTATTTCCACTATGCGTAGTAGACCCTATTTCCCAGATATACTCAGTATTAGATTCGGGAGCAAATATTTCTAGCTTAAGGTCCTGATCTTGGCATAGAGTAGTTGTTCCAATTACAGAAGGGCGCTGCGGCTGAGGTAATACCGTTACACTAATGCTAGCTACAGAACTCGTACAATTACCAATTATATAAGAAACACTATATACTCCTGCATCTGCTTGTGTTATATCAGAACGTAAAAGGGTAGAAGAAGAGGTTATAAAAGTTTCTCCTGCTGGTGTTTTCCAGATATAAGTAGCCCCCGAAATGGGAGTAGCTTCCAGCATAAAAGAACTTCCCTGGCAGCGACTACCTCTTACTAATAAACTTAGGTCATGCGGTGCTTTTAGCAGTTCTACTTGAGTAAATGCTGTATCAGAATAACACCCTTGTGGAGAAATTGCCACCACCCTATACTTTCCCCCTACATTAGGGGTAACTACTCTAACATGCTGTGCCCCCTGGGCATGCCAAGCATCAGGCCCTATCCAATAATAGCGCATAGAATCTACAGGATTGAGTACAAAGAGCTCTAAATTTGAAGGGTTTTGTGCGCCTAAGCAAAGCGGAGAATTACTCGTTATTTGAGGTGTAAGGGGTTTAGGATAAACTTGTACCCATACCCTACCTACTTGCGAAGTACATCCTTGAGCCACTACACGTACCGTATAATACCCCGTGTGATGTAATTCAGCTCTAGGCACGCCAGGAAAAGGATGAGGCTCGTGATAAAATCCAGCTGGTCCTTCCCAGATAAAACGTGCACCATCAGGATAACTAGGATAATTCAAAACCGAAAGGTTAATTTCATTACCCTGGCATAAAGGTACTTCTTGCTTAAAAATATGATAGTAAGTAACAACGGGTGTGGTAGGAAGAGGATTAACTCTAACTACCTGGCTCCTTGCCTCAGAGGTGCAATTAAAACTATTAATGATCCTTAGTGAATAAGTATAATTGCCTGCTGAATGAGCTACCCATTTATATGAACTACTGGTGGTATCAAGTAAAAAGCCATTAGGCCCCTGCCATAAGAATCTATGTCCAGCTTGAAAATTGCTATTGGCTGCAAGCAACACGGTATCTCCTTGGCAATATTGCCGAGCAACACTAAAATTCGAAGCTGAAGGCACAGGTAAAATAGTTACCCTTACTGGGGAGCGAGAAGAACCACACTGGGCTTGAATATTATAATTTTCTAACCAAAAGGTGGTAGTTATAGAAAGATTAGAAGAAGCAAGAGATGGAGCTGTAAATACATAAGGCGCCTGATTCACAATTTGATAAGGTTGATTATTATTATAAGTAAATAGACGTAAACTTTGTAGGTCTGTACCTGTGATGGTAAAAGTTACACTTCCACTACCACAACGTGATAACTCTAAAGAAGGTGGCGGAGGAGGAGGTAAAACTACTTGAATCGCTAAACTATGAGTATCGGCACAATACGCAGAACTTACAATAAGCTCAACCGTCCGAACCCCAGGCGTAGACCAACCTATCCAAAATGGACCTGCGGTGGTATGATTAATGCTTTCACCTGAGTTTAGTTTCCACGAGTAACTAAAATTAGGAAACGATATAATATTTCTCAAAGTAATTGAGTCATTAATACAAAGTATAGCACGAGAAGCTATAATTTGTGCCTTTGGAACAGGATGAACAGTTACTCCCCGTTCTACCACTCGGCTAGTACAGCCGTAACTACTAATAGCATACGCCGAAATAGTAAAATTACCTACATTCACTCCTTGGAGTACATGCGGACCTGCACCTATAATATTAGAAGGAACTAAGCCAGAGGAGGGAGTAATATTCCATATGTAAGCATGAGTAGGATTTTGTAGTTGCGAAGGAATAGTTAGAGTTACTTGCTGAGCTTGACAAAAATCACTTTTGCTAACCTGAAAATCAAATTCGGGTATAGGATAAATAGTGAAAACTACATGCTTAGGTTCTGCCGTACAGTTATTATCTGTAATGTTTAAATTCAAGCGATATTTTCCTGCTGTTAAGTTTTGTATGGAATAGGGACCTCGGTGCGTAGATTGGGCTATTTCTTCTACAGGCAGGGGTTCTAAACGCTCAAGTTTCCACAAGAAATTAGCATTAGGCCCTGCTATTCCAACATGCGAAACAAGCTGCAGCCTATTTTGACAAAAGCTTTCAGAGACAGTACTCAGCGTAGCATTCGGTGTTTGCAAAACTGTAACTACTCTGGTAGCATATTCACTAGTACAGCCATTTGCTACCCCTCGTAAGCGAACTGTTTTAGTACCTATTGTTTGCCAGCTCAGCGAAATAGGATTCTGTGAAACTGGAAAAGCACCTGTAGAAAAATCACTTACTTCCCAAAGATAAGCCTGAAGAGTTATATCACTTTGGCTTTTTACTTCTACTACTTGTTGAGTACAGACTCTTTCAGGCGCATCAATTGTTACCTGCGGACGAGGCTTTATTAATACAGTTTGCGTATATTGAGGTAAAGAACAACCATTATTATCTACAACAAGGCTAACAGTAACCACGCCTGCCAATTGAGTAGGAAGCCTATGCGGACCAGGCGAATTAGTCCAATTTTGAGCCTGCCCATTTGGTAAAGTAACCTGCCATTGAAATTGCCAACCGGATTGATAAGTTCCAGGGTAGTTAACATTTCGAATTTCATGTTGGCAAATCTGTTGCTCCCCCCCTATAGAAAACTGGTTATTAGGATAGGCATATACTGTAACAATACTCCTTCGCTCTAAAGAACATCCATTTTGAATAGCTAACAATGAAATGGTTCGAATTCCTGGTGTATTCCAAGTAATTTGAAAAGTATTATTATCAATAGGTTGTGGAGTAGCTCCCTCTGAAATATTCCAAACTCTTTGAGCTGTTGGGGGCATCAGATTTAGCACCTGAAATTGAAAATTCTTTCCGCCACACGTAGTCCCAGCTTCAGGAGTCAGTTGGAAACTTGGCATTTGATTCACTACCCAAGTTTTAGTTATTACATTACTAGAACAGTTACTAGGGCTAGTCACTACCAAAGTTAGTTCATAGGTTCCGGCTTCTTCTAGAACTTTAGTATAAGGACCGGGCCCTTTCCAATCGTTGGGTAGAGAGATACTTACTCCCTCACGCTTTAATTGCCAATGGTAAGTACTAAGTGTACCTGAGAGTACAGCCCTTAGGTTTAACCAATCGCCAGTGCACTTAGGAGTAGCTACCTGCTCAATAATTTCTGCTATTGGCGTAGGAGTTACTTCTATATTTGCAGTGATTACAGTACTCGAACAATTTCCTACAGTGGCTACCAGACGCAAGGTTTTAGTACCAGGCGTTGACCAACTTATTTGAAACACATTGTTTCCAATACTTGTAGGGGATACTCCATCGGAAGCCTGCCAAACTAATTGCGCTTGTGGTGGACTAAGGCCCGCTACTGTCATTGTCAAGGGTTGACCTGTACAAGCTACTGGCGGCGTCATCGGAAATTGAAGACTCAAACTAGGAACAGGATCTACTTTCCAGTTTATTGGACCTACCTTTGCCTGACATCCTCCTGGCGTAGTAACTTCTAAACTGGCTTCATAATTTCCAGGAGATAAACTTTGCAAATTATGCGCACCCCGTCCACTCCAAGTTGTACTTATATTTAATATTTGACCCTCCCTTTTCACTTCCCACTTATATGTAGAGCCTGCTACTCCAGCATCGTTAGCAGATAACTGCAAATTTCCTCCGCTACACTGCGGTAGTTGCTGTATAGCCAAGGAAGCTGTTGGCAAAGCTAATACTTCCACAGTTTGAGTAGTAAAGGCACTAGTACACCTGCTTGTAAATGCTCGCAGCCTAATAGTTTTTACTCCTGGGGTACTCCAGCTAACTACATATACACCGGGACTTTGCTGCTGGGGAACCACCCCATCAGTATTATTCCAAAATAGCTGAGCATTACTAGGAGACAAAGTATTGACAGTAATAACTAAATTAGCTCCTGCACAAATAGGCTGACTATTACCTGAAAACTGAAGATTAAAACTAGGAATAGGATCCACTTGCCAAGTTTGAGTAATAGAAGTGGATTTACAATCAGCTTCCGCCTCGAAATAAAGTTGATAAGTACCAGGCTGAGTTAGTACAACTGAATGTAAACCTTGCCCTTGCCAACTAGGAGGTAAAGCTACAGCTTGCCCGTCTCTTTGTAGATACCACTTATAAGTAGCGTTTGCTACGCCGGCTTCATTAGCACGTACTCTTAAGGTTTCACCAGCACAAGTTGTTTTTTCAAAAATACTAAAGGTAGCCGTAGGCCTAGGACTGATAGTTACCACCTGTGAAACAAAAGCCGATGTACATTGGGGAGCAGAAGTAAAGGCTCGGAAGCGTATTGTTTTGGTACCAGTTGTATTCCAGCTTATAGTAAAAGGTGCCGTAGAAGGATTACTCGGAGTAGCAATACCACCTCCTAATTGCCAAATGTATTGAGTGTTAGGAGGATTACCTGATACCTGCGGAGTTACAGAAATTCCTTGATCAACGCAAGCAGTAAGAGCCCCCAAGGTAAAATTGGCTTCCGGCATTGGTGCAATATTTATCGTTGCGGTGCAAGTTTCTGGTGTGTTACTATAAGGAGTTTTATCAATATGCAAGGTAACTGTTTTAGGACCAGGCGTATTCCAAATTACAAAATAAGGGGTTACAAAAGGAAAATCAGGCTTATCAGTAGCTTTCCAAGTGTAATTGTATTGAGGAATTTTTCTTCCTGTGAAGAATACCTTAACGCTTTGACCTGTACAATAGGTTCGAAGATTAACGGAATCAATAGCAATTTCACAAATGGGAACTAAAGGTATTTTGCAACCAATATTTTTGTATGAAACTGTGCCGTTAGGTTCAAAAAAAGCAGCATCTCCATCTCCTAATTTCGATAGATCGTTAGGCACATAAGAAACCTCGTCTTCACAATTTGTAGATTTTTGTCTGATTTCTAAATTCCTGGGATTACTAGGATTATTTGCGTTATAGTTAGCAAAATGTCCATTAGTATTGCCTGGACATTGGAAAACTACATACACTTCATCACATAAGTTGCTAAAGTCATGAGAGCCCACCTTGTAATTTACACTAGTAATAATTAGCACTCTAGCACCTGCGGGTAAAACTCCATTGGTAGGTTCAATAAGTTTACCTGTTGGGCAGGTAATAGTTTGGTTGATTTGCTGCACCTTTTGAGCCGTAGTTGAATTTTGACAAAAGTTAAGCCAGGGATTTCCCGCATTCGGCCACTTAATTTCAAAATCATTAGTATTAATCGGATTAGGTCCAATGCGCAGATATACCATTTCATTCTCTCCCTCTGGGAGGTCGCAAGCATCTACAAGAATACTCTCGATTTCGAAACACTTAGAAGAAAGTGGCTGCGCTGCAAGCTTTTGCAAGAATAAAAATTTTATGTAAAAAATTATTATAAGCCCAATAACTACTCTTTTCATTGATTAAGCAAATTGTATTCTAACTATTAAGTTAATCGAATCATTTAACCGTCACGCAACTAGAAAGTTAAAATTTTGTTATGAATTTAAACCATATCTCAAACATAGTGAGTTAAGTTTTGGGATCATTATTTTGCCCCATTAGTAATGCCAATAACAATCTTTGGAGTTTTAACTAAACTAGTTATAACTGGTTGTCTAATTTTTAGTTTGGAGGGTCTGTTGAGCTATGTTCAAAAATTTTTAATAAAAGCAAGCAATAACAAAAAAAAATTGATAAATGCCTTAAAAAATTAAAAATCAAATAATTTATTAATTATTAAGCTAGAACTTACTTAAGTATAGTTAAGTGAATTTATAATTAAAATAAGTTGTTATAGAAGCAAAATTTACCAATTTTTGACTTTTAATTTATCCTTTTAGCCTTTGGGGCTATATCTAACTTAAATAAATTATGTATGAAGAAAGCCTTATTGTATATTTTAGTATTAGGAGGAATTACTGCCCTAATTGTAAATACTCTTTATAGCAATAAAAAAACTCTAGAAACCAAAAAAAAGCCAGTAGCCATAAAGCCGGTAGCTGTAACCACAGCTGAAGTTATCGAACGTAAATTCGAAGACAATTTGTTGCTCATAGGTACAATTATTCCGAACAGAGATGTAATGGTAGTATCCGAAACCCAGGGTAAAGCTAAGCAAGTAACTTTTGAAGTAGGAGATTACAAGCAAGCTGGCTCTGTACTAGTAAAGGTAGATGATGAGCTCAAAAAAGCAAATTTGGAAAGCGCGCAAGCCACCTATGAAAAAGCCCAAAAAGACCTGCAGCGCTTAGAAGAGTTATACAAAAAGAACGTAGGAACACTTAGTCAGCTAGAACAAGCAAGACATGCTCTAAAAATAGCAGAAACCCAGCTTATTGTTGCTCGAAGGCAATTCCATGATACAGAAATTACCGCTCCTATTTCGGGCATAATTACTA
Source organism: Bacteroidia bacterium (assembly GCA_025057395.1). Lineage (GTDB taxonomy): Bacteria > Bacteroidota > Bacteroidia > J057 > JANWXU01 > JANWXU01. The sequence continues at coordinate 36,563 of JANWXU010000024.1, forward strand.
GCCGTCTTGTAGAAACGGGCTCTATGCTTGCACCTGGCAGTCCTGTGGCTAACATTATTGACATTTCCCAACTCAAAGTACGAGTGAATGTTCCAGAAATGGATGTATTCAAACTTAAGGTAGGTAGCCAGGTAAAAATTACTACAGAAGTTTACCCAGGAGTTAATTATACGGGCACTATTCGTTACATTAGCTCCAAGGGAGATGAAGCTCATACCTACCCTGTAGAAATTATCCTTAGCAATAACCCACAATATCCCTTAAAGGCAGGAATGTACGCAAAAATAGAATTCCTTTCTATTGATGCTAATGCTAGCTTAGCAATTCCCAGAAAAGCTATTACAGGTAGCACTAAAGAACCTATTGTTTACGTAGTGCAAGGCAACAGAGTAAAGCAAAGAAAAATTTTAGTAGGTAAAGACGCCGGAAATTACATACAAGTACTTTCGGGCCTGGAGCCAGGCGAACAAGTTGTCACTTCGGGTCAAATTAATTTACAAGATAATACTCTCGTTTCAGTAGTTAACGAAAACTAATTTTTTTATACAAGACTATGACAATTACTGAGATTAGCATAAAGCGTCCTTCTTTAATTATTGTAATTTTTTCAGCGTTAACGATTATCGGCCTGTACTGTTATTCTTTGCTACAATATGAGTTGCTACCGAAAATTACCCCGCCTATAGTTACCATAATGACGCCCTACCCTGGTGCCTCACCCAGTGAAGTAGAAAAAAGCGTTTCTCGCCCTATTGAAGATGCAGTTTCTACCATTGATAAGGTAGTGGATATTCATACTCGTTCGCAGGAAGGCTTATCCATGATTACTATTGAGCTAGAGCAAGATGCAAACGTAGATGTAGCTCTACAAGATGCGCAACGAAAAGTTAATGCTCTAGCAGCTACCTTTCCCGCCGATGTGAAAACACCCATGTTGGGGAAAATTAAATTGGACGAAACCCCTATTTTACGAATAGGGGTAACTTCCGAAGAAGAACCTCGTGCTTTTTACCAATTTGTTAAAGACTACATACAACCGCGACTTTCGAACATAGAAGGAGTAGGGCAAATAGTAACTGTAGGGGGCGAAGCAAGAGAAATAAAAATTAACCTAGATATGCCTAAAATTCGAGCCTTGGGTATATCTATTATGCAGGTAACACAGGCTATTAAGGCTGCTAATTTAGACTATCCTACTGGAAAAATTAAAGATCGGGATGGACAATTTATCGTACGTTTAGCGGGCAAATTTCAAACAATTGAAGAGATTGGTAACTTGATTGTAGGGGTTTCACGGCAAGGGGGGCAAATTAAGCTCAAAGACATTGCTGAAATCCAAGACGGTTATCGTGAATATGAAAGAATTAGTCGTTTAAATGGGGTGAATTCTATAGGTCTACTTATTGTAAAGCAGGCTGAAGCAAATGCAGTGGAAGTAGCCCAAAAAGTAAAAAAAGAACTCCAAGTCTTAGAGCAAGAATATGCCAAAATTAAACTCCATTTTGATATTGCTCAAGATGCATCCTACTTCACGGTAGCTGCTGCGGATGCGGTAAAGTTTGATTTAATGCTTGCTGTTTTATTAGTAGCAGCAGTAATGTTTGTTTTTCTTCATAGCCTGCGTAATTCAATTATTGTAATGATAGCCATTCCTACTTCCCTTATTTCCACCTTCATTGCAATGTGGCTCTTCAACTTTTCCCTTAATTTAATGACCCTACTTGCCCTTTCCCTAGTGATTGGTATACTTGTCGATGATTCTATCGTAGTGCTAGAAAATATCTACCGTCACCTAGAAATGGGAAAAGATTCTCGCACAGCTGCGCTTGAAGGAAGGAATGAAATTGGCTTTACCGCGCTTTCAATTACATTAGTAGATGTGGTGGTCTTCTTTCCGCTAGCTGTTTTAACGGGAATTGTGGGCAATATTATGCGGGAATTTTCGATTACAGTGGTAGTTTCTACCCTTATGAGTCTCTTTGTTTCTTTTACCATTACACCAATGCTAGCTTCTCGCTTCAGCAAGCTTCAAAAACCGAATAACTCACTTTGGGGAAAAATGGTACGCGGATTTGAAGAGGGTATGGAAAACTTCAAAAAAACATACGCAGAAGTACTAAGCTGGTGCTTGAAACACCCATGGATAACTACCGCTATTGCGCTGGTACTATTCTTCTCTGCTCTCTCTTTGCCGCAACTAGGCCTCATTGGAAGAGAATTCATGACGTATTCAGACCGAGGCGAATTTTCGGTAATGATAGAGTTGGCACCTGGAGTAAGGATTGAGCAAACCAACCAAGTTTCTCAAAAAGTAGAAGCAATGCTTGCCACTATTCCCGAAGTAGAAAAAATTTACGCTAATGTAGGAGCTGCCTCAGAGGGCTTTTTAGACCAAAGCTCTAATAATATATCAGAAATTATTGTTACGCTTAAAGACAAAAAAGAAAGGGCACGCTCTACAGATGAAGTGATTACAGAAGTAAAAGATAGACTTTTACAAATGCCAGGGGTTAAAGCAAGAGTTAACCCTGTGGGGATTTTTGGAACTGCTAATTTTTCTCCTATCCAACTAGTAGTAAGCGGTCCAGACTATAATAGTGTAATGGTAACAGCACGTAAAATTCAAAACCTACTTGCTCAAATTCCTGGCACCTCCGATGTCCGTCTCTCTGTAGAAGAGGGCAAGCCCGAAATGCGCATTGATATTGATAGGGAAAAAATGGCCCTCTATGGCTTAACAATGGCAGAAGTAGGAGCCACTCTCAATATTGCTCTACGTGGAGACGATAAATCTACCTACCGTGATGGTAACACAGATTATGATATTCGTATTACGCTAGATGAATACGATAAATCTAAAACAGAAAAATTAGAAGAAATTACTTTTACTAATCGCCTAGGGCAAATTATTCCTCTTTCGCAGTTTGCTAATATTAGTTTTACTACAGGACCTAGCGTACTACAAAGAGAAAACCGTAACCCTGCGGTTACTATCCTTTCGCAAGCAATAGGCCGCCCAAGCGGCGATATCGCTGCAGAATTAGATGCTAAAATGGCTAACTTTAAATTACCAGAGGGGGTAAAAACGAAATGGCTAGGCGATATCAAAAATCAAAATGAATCAGGAGAAAGCATGGGTATTGCGATGGCTGCCTCCATTATTTTTGTTTATCTGATTATGGTAGCTTTGTATGATTCTTTCATCTACCCTTTAGTAGTACTATTTTCTATTCCGTTGGCTACTATTGGAGCCTTTTATGCTCTTGGTCTTACTATGAGTTCTTTAAGTATATTCACGATGTTGGGCTTGATTATGCAAGGAGGGCTAGTAGCGAAAAATGCTATTCTTTTAGTAGATTTTACTAATCACCTTAAAGCCAAGGGCTTCAAGCTCAGAGAGGCTCTTATAGAAGCTGGTCAGGAACGTCTACGCCCTATCTTAATGACTACCTTATCTATGATTATTGGCATGCTGCCCATAGCACTAGCCAAGGGTGCAGCTTCAGAATGGAAAAACGGCTTAGCCTGGGTATTAATTGGCGGATTAACAAGCTCCATGTTTCTAACTCTCGTATTTGTACCTGTAGTTTACCAGGCCGCCGATAAAATTGTCTATTTCCTTAAAAACTTAAAATACTACTTCATTAAAAAGCCTCGGATTGAAGAGGAAGTACAGCCTTTAGGAGAAACATATTTGCCATAAAAACGAATTTATTCAAATTATCACTAAGCCGCCTTACTCTGAGGCGGCTTTTTTATTTTCTATGATCTTTGCACTGTAACTTCCAAAACTCAAGAAATTCCTTACTATTTAAAGTAAAAGCTAGTATCTATGAAATAGATACGAAGTAAACAAATGACTGTCTTTTTTTAATTGATAAAAAGGCTAGAAAAAATACAAAATAGTTAAAATAATCTCTTGCTTATTATATCACTTTTTCTTAGATTTATAACTTGAAATACAAATTATTTTATTCAATAACTTTTATGGATTTTTTGTAATTGAATATGCTTTTTTTCAAAAAAGATTGCTAAAAGCAGCTATTTATATAACATATTATTTGTATAATTTGACTTATATATTCTCAAGTAACAAAATAATTCTAGTTACTATAAACTGAATATAAATAAATATTTATGAAAAAAATTCATGCGAAATTAATATTAGAAGCATATAAGCCATTGATTCGAGCACTAAGCAGCGAAGGGAAGGATTTTAATGTAGGGGCAGAAGAAGAAACAGATTATGATAAGCAAGTTCTTGTAGAAGAAATTTTAAAACAAGCCCACACTTTGGCGGGCCTACCTATTAATAACTTATTACAGGCTTATACTTTAAAGCCCCTTCCTTTAGTTTTTAATAGTTTATCCCTTTCTGCTATAGAATTAGCCCCCAAGCCTCAAAGTAAGAAAATTACCCCTATTCAACCTCTAAATATTTATGGTAGCATAGAGCATTATTACCAAGAACTAGAAAGCACAGATATAACAGACGCCATCCAAGAACTTAAAAAACAATTCCAAAAAGAATATGAATACTTTCTAGAAAACACTCAACAAAATCAGGAAACTCGGCTTTCTACCTTGCAGCATTTACTAAGAAAATATGCATATTGCATAGGAATAGAAGGAGTAACAGGCTGTAGTGCTTTCGAATTTACTAAGTCTATAGCCGCTTTTGCTATTGCTATATACGAAAATCAAAAATTTCTCTACTTTAGCAGGGCACCCCAGGAGTTTTATCAAAAATATCCTTTCCTTTTTGTTGGAGCAGACATTTCAGGCATTCAAAACTTTATTTATGATATTGTAACTAAGGGCGCCTCTAAGAACCTAAAAGGCCGATCTTTTTATTTACAGTTACTTACCGATTGTACGGCACAGCTCGTGTTGCATAAAGTAAACATCCGACACTCCTGCCCTATTGTGTATTCTAGTGGGGGCAAATTCTTTATGCTTCTGCCCCATACTCCAGAAGTTGTGCAAATTTTAGAAGAAATTCAAAAAGAAATTGAAAAAGAATTATGGAACTTACATAAGGGTAAATTATACCTGAGCTTTGGTTACGTTCCTTTTGCCCTACAAGTGCAAAATGGCGTACAAAAAGTATCCATACCCGAAGATTATCTAGAAAATAAATTCGTAGACTCTAGCAATTTAGAATGGTCTACCCTTTGGCAGACAATTAATCATATAACCAGCAAAAGAAAACAAAAAAAATTTCTAAACCTAATTGCCAGCCAAGAAAATTTCACTGAGTTTTTTGGAGAAGAGATTTCATCGAATTTACGCAAGGGCATAGGCAGGGGTGGTGACCTCGAAAATGACCCAGCTTACAGAATCTGCAGCATCACGGGCGAGGAGATAGATGTCAAAGAAGAATTTTATAGCCTAATTGAGCCCGAGGATTATGAAGAATCAATGGCAGAAAAAAAGAAAAAAGCCCTAAGTACAATCTCTAAAAAAATTCTCAACCTAGGAGACGATTTACAAAGTGCCTATGCCTGGGTACGAGTACCTTCTAATAAAAAAGCAGGAAAATATTTTACAATATTCAATATTGAGGGTGCTCCAGTGTATCAGTT